>DVNB01000087.1 GCA_018714695.1 Candidatus Ornithomonoglobus merdipullorum
GAAGTCAAAAATTCCTATCTCGCCCATTGCCGGAATACCGTTGACAAAAAGAAACAGACATATAAGAAAAACTGCTATTATCGATGCTATTGCCGCGATGAAGAATACAACGTGCATAGCCTTTTCCATAAATTTTCTCATTTTTGTACATTCCCTTCTGTGCACAGTGGCACAAAACACAAGGCTGAAGATACACCTATCTATACTTCAGGAATATATTCAGCCTTGCGAACTTTTTCATTTTATACGTGTCTTTTCAATTACGCGATATCAGCCCAGGTCGTGATAGTGCCTGTGAAGATATCCTTTACATTCTGCGACGTCAAAGCGTCTGTCGGGTTCTCGCTGTTTACTATAACTGCGATACCGTCGATCGCGATCGCTGTAGCTGTTACCTGTGAAGCCTCAGAATCGCTGAGCTCTCTCGAAGCCATACCGATGTCGCATGTTCCCTCTATAGCTCCGTTTACGCCTGATGTTGAGTCGTTTGTCTGTATTTCGATCTCAGCCGAGGGGTTTACAGCCTGATAAGCTTCCTTAAGCTCTTCCATAAGCGGCGATACCGATGATGAACCTACTACAGTTACTCTGCCTGAAGGATTTGTGCCTGCAAAAGCGGCAGCCTCAGCGTCTACCGGTATATAATCTCCTGCGCAGATCTCCTGACCTTCCTTGCTCATGATGAAGTTGATGAAATCCTGAGCAACATCCGAAAGACCGTCCTTTGTAACGATGTTGAACGGTCTCGATACCTTGTATGTGCCGTTCTGAACGTTCTCAGCAGTTGCGGCAGCACCGTCTATATCAACAGCCTTAACGCTGTCGTTGAGCGAGCCGAGCGATACGTAACCGATAGCGTATTCATCGCCTGCGACGTTAGTGAGCATTACGTCCGTTCTGTTTGCGATGATGGCTTCCTCTGTTGTAAGATCAGCTGTGTTTCCGTTAGCGTCTTCTTCCTCAATACCGAAGAGCTCTGTGAAAGCGCCTCTTGTACCCGAACCGTCCTCACGCGAAACTACTGTGATCGCGCTGCTTGAATCGAATGACGATCCCGCGCTCTGTGTGTCACCTGTGTCAGCTGTCTGATCTCCGCCGCATGATGCCAGAGCCAGGACTGCAGATAATGATAAAACCGCCAATACTGTGTTTCTTAATTTCATGTTATTCTCCTCTTTCCTTGATCTTTGATAAACCAAATATTTTTTTCCTTTCGGAACAAGTATATTATACAAAATCAATAGTAAAAAAGTATTCAAGCTGTTGTAAATAGTTAAATGCTTATGTAAAAAATAAATAACGAACATCAGATATATGTAAAGTTTTGTGATAATAATTTCCAAATGTGTGCGCTGCATGCCGAAAGTGGTACAGATATATTATCTCACACCGGGTATTAAAATATTCCCGGATAAAAGTTCATGATTCGATAATAAAATAGCAATATTTTTATATCGAATAGCAATATTTATAGATGATATTATCTTGTTGTTATTGTATAATAGTAATATCTTATATGAGGGTTTTTTAGAGATATTATACAATTGAAGTGTACCGATGGTATGATATCACGGAGAGGAGGCATAAATGAGGAAAAAGAATGCAGAGCTTGAGCTGCACCGGAAGTCTCAAAAGGGGCTGGGGTATTACCTGAGGCGGGACTGGCAGCTCTATGTGCTCGTTGCGCTGCCGCTGGCATTTGCCATCGTATTTTATTATCTTCCGTTTCTGGGGCTTTCGATAGCTTTTCTGGATTATAATACGATCACCGGTTTCGGGGGCGCGGAGTTTATAGGATTCGACGCTTTCAAGGAGATATTCACGCAGAAGGATTTTTATAAGGTGCTCAGGAACACGCTGGGGCTCAATCTGCTCGACCTTATATGCGGTTTCCCTGCGCCGATCATCCTTGCCATCTTTTTGAATGAGGTCGGCAATAAGTATTTCAAGAAGATATCGCAGACGATACTGTATCTTCCGCACTTTCTTTCGTGGGTAATAATAGCTGGTATATTCTATCAGCTGCTGCAGCCTAACACAGGTATTGTAAACGTGCTGCTTGAAAAAGCGGGGATGTCGGAGATACCGTTTCTCACGGAGAAATATCACTGGGTCGCAACGTATGTTGTGATAGGCGTATGGCAGAGCATGGGCTGGGGAACAATAATCTATCTTGCCGCTATAACGGGGATAAACGGAGACCTTTACGAGGCGGCGACCATTGACGGCGCGGGAAGGTGGCGCAAGATATGGAATGTGACGCTTCCGTGCATAAGGGGAACGATAGTCGTAATGCTAATAATGAGTCTGGGAAGGATAGTCGGAATCTCGTTTGAGAGACCGTACACACTGTCAAACACAATGGTAACCGACTTTTCCGATGTTATAAGTACATATGTATACCGTGTCGGACTTTCCAACCAGAGATACAATATAGCTACGGCGGTGGGACTTTTCCAGTCTGTTGTGGGATTGATCTTTGTAATAGGCTCGGATAAGTTTGCGAAAGCCTTGGGCGAAGACGGGATACTGTAAGGAGGTTCGGAGAGATGAAAAAACATGTATCTGATATAGTAACGGATGTGCTTATATACTTTTTTCTCGGACTGCTTACGCTGGTATGTCTGATACCGTTTCTGCATGTGGCGTCGATGAGCATCAGCTCCAATGCGGCGGTAACTACGAATCAGGTGTTCCTGCTTCCGAAGGGACTGAATTTTGAGGCGTACAAGCAGGTGTTCGGCGACTCGTCTATGATGCACTCGTTATATATAACGGTCATAGTGACGGTGCTTTTCACCGCGCTCGGGATGTTTCTGACGATCTGCGGAGCGTACGCGCTGAGCCGCCCGAAGCTGAAGGGGAGGAAGACGCTCAATATAATCTTTGTGGTAACGATGTATTTCAATGCGGGAATAATCCCGTCATACATACTTATGAGTACATTGAATCTTTTGAACACTATGGCGGTTCTCGTGCTGCCGCTGGCGTTCTCGTGCTACAACCTTATAATCCTGCGCAGCTTTATGAACGCGAGCATACCGCCTAGCCTTATCGAGGCGGCGGAGATCGACGGCTGTGATGAGTTTCGCATACTGCTTTCGGTGGTGCTGCCGCTGTCGGTGCCGGTGCTTGCGACGCTTACGCTTTTCTATGCGGTGGGACGCTGGAATTCGTTCCAGGACGCGCTTTACTACATAACCGACAGTGATCTTAAGGTCCTGCAGCAGAAGCTTTATGAGCTGGTAAACAGCGCAAGCTCGCAGGGGCTGTCACAGGAGATATCATCTTCAACGCTGCAGTCGCCGGAGGTATTGAAGGCGGCATGTATAATGTTTGCGACAATACCGATACTGTGCATTTACCCGTTCGTGCAGAAATATTTTGTAAAGGGTGTAATGATAGGCGCGGTAAAGGAATAAATTCGGCACAGTGTATAATGGAGAATGGACGATGTAGAATGAAACGGGCGGCATGGCTGCCCGCGGATAATATTTATTTAATAAGGAGAGAAAAAGATGAAACTTAGAAGAATCATAGGCGGTATCGCCGCGGCGGCGATAACAGTGCCAATGCTTGCGGCTTGCGGCGGACAAACGTCGAATGCAGAGCTCACGCAGGACTCGGAGGGGAACTATGTATACAGTGAGCAGGTCGAGCTCAAGATCCCGGTATACGACAGGGGTACACAGGGACAGGCTCCCGTTGACGACAATTACTGGACGAATTACATACAGGAAAATTTCGGTAATAAGCACAATATCAAGGTGACCTTCGTCCCGATAACGAGAAATGACGATGTGGCGGTGTTCAACCGTCTGCTTGCGGCGGGCGAGGAGCCGGATATAATCTTCTCGTACGATTATCCGGTAGCGATGGAGTTCTATTCAAAGGGCGCGCTGCAGGAGATAAATGAGGAGGATTTCAAGAAATACGCTCCGACCTATTATGAATACACGGCGGACACTCAGAAATACGGAAGGCTTGAAGACAAGATGTACTTCTTTGCCGCAACAAGACCGGATTTTGACAGTTATGTCACGCTCGTAAGAACCGATTGGCTTGAGCAGTGCGGACTTGACATGCCGAAGAACAGACAGGAGTATTATGAGATGCTCAAGGCATTCAAGGAAAACCAATGCGGAGGAGCGGATACTATTCCTGCGACAAAGGTGCTTGGAAACGCATACTATGCAAACTATGATTTCAGATCATATCCTATGGATGAGCGTGAAAAGGCGCTATATTCCGATATATCGGTAGCCTCGCTCACCTATGAGGCAACGAAGGAGCAGCTTAAGTGGGATAACCAGCTTTATAATGAAGGACTTGTAAGCCCGAACTTCTATCTTGACACAGATGAGTCACAGGCGCTTGCAGATTTCACATCGGGCAAGGCGGGCGTATTCAGTGGATACCTTCCGAATCAGCTTCTGTTCCAGACGCTTCAGGAGAACTGTCCGGAGGCGAAGGTGGACGTGCTTGAGGCGTATGATCCGCCGACACCGGGAAGAAAGTATTGGAGCTTTGGTATGCTTTCAGGAATAAGCGCGCGCTGCGAGCATCCTGAGGCTGTAATGATGTATCTTGAATGGATGGTGCAGGAGGAGAATCTGTTCGCACTTCAGAACGGCGTTGAGGGAAAAACCTATAATATGCAGGACGGAGTACCGATGCTCGTTACGGATTATGCGGGTGAGGAACGTCTCATGAACGGAACGAATAAGGATCTCTGGTGCGTTGTTACCGAAGGTGTGGACTACGGCTCTGTAGAGGCGGATAAGCAGGTGCAGAAGCATACATATGTGCCCGAGGGCTATGAGTACCTCATAGATGAGATCTACACAAAGGCGGAAGCGAATAAACCTGTATTGTATGAAGACACACTGTTTACAACACAGATAACCTCGCTTTCAACTTACAAGGCGGATCTGCTCGAAAAGTGGAAGACATACTTTACCGATCTTGTTACGTGTGATCCGAGCGAATTCGATGCAAAGTATGAGCAGTATTGCACCGAATACTTGAATGCCGGCTATCAGGCTATACTTGACGAAAAGGCTGCGGCGTTCGACGCAGTTCAGTATCTTAAGGACTGATATACTTTGAGCGGATCGGGTGAACTGCCCGGTCCGTTCGTAATATTCAGAGAATACAAAGGAAGGGAGAATAAATATGCGAAAATTATACACTGCCGCTGCCGCTGTATTTGCGGCAGTGCTGCTGGTCTCATGTGATACACAGGTGGGAGAGAATGAGACGGCGGCTGAGATATATTATACGGATATAAAAGCATCGATAGACGGAGCGGCGATACCGGTGGTCGAGATAAACGGAAAGGCAGCGATAAAGCTTCAGGATATGACCGGGTACGGGTTCGTGCTTTCCGAAAGCGCATATAACGGAAGAGTCGATCTGACTACGGATTACATGGCTGACGGCGTTGCGGGAAAGGATGCGGATCCGCGTCATCCGGGAGAAAAGCTGTGCGACTGTGTGAATACGGATGTAAAGGTATATATAAATAATGTTCAAATAGATTCGTACTATGACGGAGTAAACACATATGTCTGCATAGAAGATCTGTGTGAGATGACAGATCCTTATAATGCAGAGTTCGGCTACAGTGACTACAATTTCAACTGCACATATGTAAGCGGGGAAAACAGATATTACATAAATGCATTCAGGTTCCCCGATCTTGACACGGACAGGATACTTGCGGAGCGTGAGGCGCTTCTTTGCAATAAGGAGTTTGAGCTTTATACCGAGGGTTCGAATGATGATGCCGTGTATTACGGAGCAAAGGCGGAGCCGCGTGCGGGAGTGCTTGCAGGGATAGTCGGCGATGGGAACGGCAACGAAAGACTGGGCAGGGATCGGATATTCGATCATGATTTCGGCTGCTATTCCGATTATATGGAGTTTGATCTGAGGCAGACCGACTTAAAACGTCCTCTCAAGGACGATATTGAGAACTACAACTGCGTTTTGTGTATACCGTGGAATACGAGTGACGTAACTCAGGTGTACGAGAGTGACGACTATATGCGTGAGATGCTTGACACAGTGTCCGGGTACGGCAAGCCGGTCATCGTGAGGTTTGCCGCCGAGATGAACGTGAGCAGTCTCGGCAATTCGCCGGCGGCATATGTAAAGGCGTTCCGCCATGTCGCGGATCTTATACACAATGAGTATCCGGATATAGCTGTCATGTGGTCGGTAAACGACTGCGGAGCGCTGAATAAGCCGATGGAGCTGTATTATCCGGGTGATGAATATGTGGACTGGATAGGCATATCGGGATTTTTAAAGCGTGATTTCATGGCTGATCCGAATTCCGGAAGAAACGCGGGTCTGTTTTTCAATGTGGGCGATTTTGCTTGGGGACAAAACATGCTGAGTCAGGTAATGGATTTTATGGAGAAGAACGGCATAGAAAAGCCGGTTGCGGTGAGCGAAGGCGGAGTGGTAACAACGATGCCGTACGATAACGGTGATATATCCGAGTGGGCGGAGCCGAGGCTGCGCAGCATGTATTGGTATATACCGATGAAGTATCCGCAGGTGAAGCTCATAACGTATTTTAACTGCAGCATGCCGCTTGAGGCGTGCGGATATGATCTTTACGAGAAACCGTCATACTGCTCGATAATGGATGACGCGTTCGAGAACGGACCGTATCTGATGGAATATCCGTCAGAGCCCGCGTACACATTCGTAAAGGCGGACGGATACACTGTAAACGGCGATACATTGCCTCTTTATACGTATTCGTATATCCCGGAGGAGGAAACCGAAAGCGTAACATATATGCTTGACGGAACAACGGTATCTACACAGCTCGAGATACCGTACGATTATGATCTTGATCTTACAGGGATCACGGACGGAGCACATAGGCTTTCGGTAGTGGTAAGGGGCAAGGAAGGCACTGCCGATGAATACACATACACTGTAACAAAAAGCGGCGGCGGCACAAATGTGGCAAGGCTCCGATAAGACCGCTTATATTTTCTACAATATGAATGTAAAAAAATGCACTGTTTTTGTGAAAATCTCTGTTTTTTGTCGTAACGGCTTTTCAAATCGTCTGTTTGGGTATATAATATGTACGATTACGCAAAGAGTGAAAGGACAGTACGATGATAAAGAGAGAAAATATACGAAATATTGCTATTATCGCTCACGTTGACCACGGCAAGACGACTCTGGTGGACGCTATGCTTGCGCAGAGCGGTACATTCAGAGAAAATGAGGTAGTTGACGAGCGCGTTATGGATTCGAACGATCTGGAGCGCGAGAGGGGAATAACCATACTAGCAAAGAACACGTCGCTCTATTATAACGGCGTGAAGATAAATATAATTGATACGCCGGGGCATGCTGATTTCGGAGGCGAGGTTGAGCGCGGACTTGAAATGGTGGACGGTGTGCTGCTGCTCGTAGACGCATTCGAGGGATGTATGCCGCAGACAAGATTTGTGCTTTCGAAGGCGCTGGCACTGGATCTCAGACCTATTATCGTCGTTAATAAGGTCGACAGACCGAATGCAAGACCGTATGAGGTAGTTGATGAGGTGCTAGAGCTGTTTATCGATCTCGGCGCAAGTGAGGAGCAGCTCGATACGCCGGTGATTTTCGCATCCGGACGTGACGGCTGGGCGACTGCCGAATACAGTCCCGAGAAGCAGGCTGACGATCTGCGAGAGCTGTTTGAGCTTATCGTAAGAGAGATACCGTGTCCGGAAGGCGAGGAGGACGGCCCGTTCCAGATGCTTGTTTCGAATATCGATTACGACGATTACACCGGAAGGATCGCGGTGGGTAAAATACAGCGCGGATCAATAAAAACGGGTATGCCTCTCGCTATATGCCGCGCCGACGGCAAGATCGGACGCGCAAAGGCTACAAAGCTTTATACGTTTGAAGGACTTATGAAATCCCCGGCTGAGGAGGTAGGCACCGGTGACGTTGTAGCTATCTCGGGTATTGCCGATATAAACATAGGCGAGACGGTGTGTGACAGCTCAGAGCCGGATCCGCTTCCGTTTGTAAAGATAGACGATCCGGTGCTTTCGATGACGTTCAGCGTAAACGACAGCCCGTTTGCGGGACAGGACGGAAAGTTCGTCACCTCGCGTCAGCTGCGCGACAGGCTGTATAAGGAGCTTGATTCGAATGTGAGTCTGCGAGTAGAGGATACCGATACGACAGAGGCGTTCAAGGTATCTGGAAGGGGCGAGCTGCACCTTTCGGTACTTATAGAGAATATGCGAAGAGAAGGCTATGAGTTCCAGGTGTCGAATCCTGTTGTTATATACAAGGAGATAGACGGCGAGAAGTGCGAGCCGATCGAGCGTCTCACGGTGGACATACCGGAGGAATATACCGGCGCGGTAATGGATCAGGTGATAAACCGTATGGGAAATATGACGAATATGACGCCGACCGCGCAGAATTATACGAGACTCGAGTTCCTTATCCCGTCAAGAGGTCTTATAGGTTTCAGAAGCGAGATCCTGACGGCTACAAAGGGAACGGCTATAGTAAACAGTATTCTTGAGGGCTACGAGCCGTACAAGGGTGAATTCAACACGCGAAACCGCGGCGCGGTAATCGCGTGGGAGGGCGGCGAGACGATCACCTATGGTCTGTATAACGCGCAGGACCGCGGAACGCTGTTTGTCGGCCCCGGAGTTAAGGTATATGAGGGAATGATAGTCGGCGAATGTGCGAGGAACGAGGATATAACTATAAATGTATGTAAGAAAAAGCATGCTACAAACACAAGGGCATCGGGCTCGGACGAGGCGTTAAAGCTTGTTCCGCCGAAGGATATGAGCCTTGAGCAGTGTCTCGATTTCATTGCGGATGACGAGCTTCTTGAAGTGACGCCGCATCATCTGAGGATGAGAAAGAGGATACTAAAGACCGATCTCCGTGCAAAGGAAGCCGCAAGAAAGAAGAAATGACAATAAAAGCATCGCAGTGCAAACGTAGTTTGCGCCGCGATGCTTTTTTTGATATTATCGCATTATTGGCAGCCATCTTTGCCGTATCGGTAAGATAGCTGCCAAGAAAATAACCGTTCCAATAATTCGAAGCTGGGGAACGGTTATTCTTTTTATTATCCGTGGCTGACCGTCTAACGATCTGCTGTTTTCTGTTTGTATTATGACATTCATACCACCGCTGTCAAGCGGTTTTTACATGTTTATAAAATCAAACTGCCTATCGTGTGTACGACGAATGCCGCTGCCCAGGCGAGAGCACATTGGAAAATTATCACGCCTGTCATCCATTTTGCACCAAGCTCACGCTTTATTGCCGCCACCGCTGCAACACAGGGAGTGTACAGCAGGCAGAATACAAGGAGCGAGAGCGCTCCCAAGGGTGCCAGTATATCAGTTACCGACATACCTGCCGGGATGAGCACAGAGAGTGTTGAAACAACACTTTCCTTTGCCATGAACCCGCTGATAAGAGCTGTAGACACACGCCAGTCACCGAAGCCGAGCGGCTTGAATATCGGCGCTATAAGTCCGGCTATAGATGCCAGTATGCTGTTCTGCGAATCGGTTACCATGTTGAACCTGTAGTCGAAGGTCTGAAGGAACCAGATCACGATGGTTGCGATGAATATGACCGTAAACGCTCTCTGGATGAAGTCCTTTGACTTTTCCCATAAGAGCTGCAGAACGTTTTTGGCGCCCGGCATCCTGTAGTTGGGGAGCTCCATAACGAACGGCACCGGTTCTCCCTTAAAGAGCGTGCCCTTCATTGCGAGGGCTGTGAGTATCCCCATAAGTATGCCGCCGAAATACAGTCCTATCATAACGAGAGCTCCGCAGTCCGGAAAGAACGCAGCCGTAAAGAAACCGTATATCGGCAGCTTTGCGGAGCAGCTCATGAACGGAGTGAGCAGGACTGTCATGTATCTGTCGCGCTCAGACGACAGCGTGCGGCTTGCCATAACGCCGGGAACGGTGCATCCAAAGCCTATAAGCATAGGAACTATGCTCCTGCCGGAAAGTCCTATCTTTCGCAGCAGCTTGTCCATGACGAATGCCACCCTTGCCATGTATCCGCTGTCCTCCAGAAGCGAAAGGAAGAAGAACAGCGTAACTATCGTCGGCAGGAAGCTCAGAACACTGCCGACGCCGGTGAATATGCCGTCTATGACTAGAGAGTGCAGAACTGTGTTTACACCTCCGGCGGTGAGTGCCGCGTCTACGAGCTCCGTCAGCTTTGTTATGCCCATGTCGAGCCAGTCGGAGAGCCATGCGCCTATTACGTTGAAGGTCATCCAGAATACGAGGGCCATTATAGCGATGAACGCGGGTATGGCTGTGTATTTTCCTGTCAGCACACTGTCGATCCTGCGGCTGCGCGCGTGCTCCTTGCTCTCGTGCGGCTTTACGACTGTTTCGTCGCATATCCTATGTATAAATTTGAAGCGCATATCCGCTATTGCCGCTGCTCTGTCAAGTCCGCGTTCCGTCTCCATCTGCGTTATGATATGCTCAAGCATCTCCTTTTCATTCTGCTGAAGATCAAGGCTTTCAAGTATCATGCTGTCGCCCTCGGCGAGCTTTGAGGCAGCGAATCTTATCGGTATGCCTGCCTGTTCGGCGTGGTCCTCTATGAGGTGCATTATGCCGTGTATGCACCGGTGCACGGCGCTGCCGTCACCGTCATCACTGCAGAAATCCACTCTGCCGGGACGCTCCTGGTATTTTGCCAGATGCATCGCATGATGCACCAGCTCGTCTATGCCTTCGTTTTTTGCGGCGGAGATCGGTACTACAGGCACGCCCAAAAGCTGCTCCATCTCGTTTATCCTTATTGAGCCGCCGTTTTCGCGCACCTCGTCCATCATATTAAGAGCCACCACCATCGGGACGTTAAGCTCCATCAGCTGCATCGTCAGATAGAGGTTTCTTTCGATATTTGATGCGTCAACTATGTTTATTATGCATTTCGGTTTTTCACGTAGTATAAATTCGCGTGTAACGATCTCCTCGCTGCTGTAAGGGGACATTGAGTATATGCCCGGAAGATCTGTTATCAATGTGTTAGGATTCCCCTTTATCGTGCCGTCTTTTCGGTCCACCGTCACGCCGGGGAAGTTCCCGACGTGCTGCGATGCGCCGGTTATTCTGTTAAAGAGAGTTGTTTTTCCGCAGTTTTGATTTCCTGCAAGAGCAAATGTCAGCTTTACGTTATCCGGAAGCGGATGCTCATCCGCTTTTACGTGATATTTTCCGCCTTCACCCAGACCGGGATGAGGTATTTTTTTCGTTCTGCGCACTGCCGTTACCTTGGGACCGGATGCAGGTGCTTTTTTCACTTCGATCTTTTCGGCATCAGCCACACGCAGAGTGAGCTCATAGCCGTGAAGCCTCAGCTCCATTGGGTCGCCCATAGGTGCGAATTTTACGGGTGTCACCTCGGCGCCGGGGATGAGCCCCATATCGAGGAAGTGCTGCCTCAGCGCGCCTTCGCCCCCGACGGATACGATGACTCCGTTGTTGCCGATGCCAAGTTCCTTTAAGTTCATTATGCATTTCTCCCTTCGGTGTACCGCCGCGCCTGAATCCCGGCGGATCTGATCCATGTACTTATTTAAGTTTACTATAATTAATCGTTTTTGTCAATGCAATTTAATGACACTGATCGTGATCGTTGAAAAAAATCAAAAAAATTTATAAAAAACTCTTGACAAAACGGTTAGCGTATGCTAATATATATTTCGTAGAGAACACACAGATAAGTTAAGAAAAACCAACGCATACATATCTCTTAATTTGTTTTGTTCTTACTGCGGTACGGAAGCGAAGAAAATATTTCTCCTTTCACATAAAATCCATTGTAGTTCCAACCGGACGGGAGCCCGGTGCCGAAGTATCGCGAATAAAAGTTTTATAAGGTTATATACGGAAAGCCGACCCGAACCCGCGGGCCGGCTTTTCGGCAGTTTGCTTAAATATTAAAAAATAAAAGCTCAAATACTTGCGAAAACCGGACGTGTGTGGTAAAATGTATACACAATAAATTGATGGCGGAGATTTCTGCCATATAGCTGGAAGGAGGAGAAAAATGGAAAATTCAAGAAGCGAGCTTAACAGAAATCTTGCACAGATGCTCAAGGGCGGAGTTATCATGGATGTTACGACTCCGGAGCAGGCGAGGATAGCAGAGGAAGCGGGAGCTTGCGCGGTCATGGCGCTTGAGCGCATACCTGCAGATATAAGAGCGGCGGGAGGCGTCTCGAGAATGAGCGATCCGAAGATGATAAAGGGGATCCAGGAGGCGGTATCGATACCGGTAATGGCAAAGTGCCGTATAGGGCATTTTGCGGAGGCAAGGATCCTGCAGGCGATAGAAATAGATTATATAGACGAGAGCGAGGTGCTTTCGCCTGCCGATGACAAGTATCATATAGATAAGACAAAATTTGACGTTCCGTTCGTATGCGGCGCAAAGGATCTCGGTGAGGCGCTCAGAAGGATAAACGAGGGCGCGTCAATGATAAGAACGAAGGGCGAGCCGGGGACCGGTGATGTTGTACAGGCCGTAAGACATATGAGAATGATGCAGGCGGAGATAAGACGGCTTGTAAGTATGAGCGAGGATGAGCTTTTTGACGCGGCAAAGGAGCTGCGCGTGCCGTATGAATTGGTTGAGTACGTTCATAAAAACGGTAAGCTTCCTGTAGTCAATTTTGCTGCGGGCGGAGTTGCGACACCGGCTGATGCGGCGCTTATGATGCACTTGGGTGCCGAGGGCGTTTTTGTGGGTTCGGGAATATTCAAATCCGGAAATCCGGCAAAACGTGCGGCAGCTATCGTTAAGGCAGTTTCTAACTATCAGGATGACAAGCTGCTTGCGGAGCTTTCCGAGGATCTCGGCGAGGCTATGGTCGGCATAAATGAAGACGAGATAGAGCTTCTTATGGCGGAGCGCGGAAAATGATAAATATAGGCATACTTGCCCTGCAGGGGGCGTTTATTGAGCATGAGCAGATGCTTCACAGGCTTGGGGTATCGTCATTTGAGATACGTCAGAGGCGCGACATAGACTGCGCCTTTGACGGGCTCATAATCCCGGGAGGCGAAAGCACCGTTATGGGAAAGCTGCTGCACAGACTAGATCTGTTTGAGCCGTTAAGGGAGCGCATCGCCGGTGGACTTCCGGTGTTCGGCACATGTGCGGGCATGATACTGCTTGCAAAAGAGATATCGAATGACGGTAACGTGTATTTCGGCACGATGGATATGACTGTTCGGCGCAATGCTTACGGCAGGCAGCTGGGCAGCTTTTATACTGAGGCGGATTTTAAGGGGATAGGGAAAATACCAATGACCTTTATACGCGCTCCGTATATCGAAAGAGTTTACGGCGATGCGGAAGCTCTTGCAGAGGTGGACGGTCATATAGTTGCCGCAAGACAGGGGAATATGCTGGCGACCGCATTTCATCCGGAGGTAAACGACAGCACCGCGGTGCATGAATATTTTATAGATATGGTGAACGGTGTAAAAAGCGTGTAAACTTCCCCGTTTGGTATTGACACGGCGGTAAAAGAGTGATACAATGGATAATACAGACTTTAACATTAAATGATGGTGACGCCGCAGCGGTGCACCAAAAACAGAGGAGGAGATCGATGTCTGAAAATGTGTTTGACGTACTTAAGGAGCGCGGACTTATAGCGCAGTGTACGCATGAGGAGGAAATAAGAGAGCTTCTGGGCAAGGAGAAGGTGACCTTTTATATAGGCTTTGACCCGACGGCAGATTCGCTGCACGTAGGTCATTTCCTGCAGATGGTAGTAATGCGCCATATGCAGATGCACGGACACCGTCCCATCGCGCTCGTAGGAGGCGGAACGGGACATGTCGGCGATCCGTCAGGAAGAACGGATATGCGCCAGATGATGACCGAGGAAGTGATAAACCACAACTGTGAGTGCTTTAAAAAGCAGCTTTCAAAGGTAGTGGATTTCTCGGACGGAAAGGCGCTTATGGTAAATAACGCCGACTGGCTCTTGAATCTTAATTATATCGAGTTCCTGCGTGACATAGGCGCTTGCTTCTCGGTAAACAAGATGCTCACGGCGGAATGCTTTAAGCAAAGGCTTGAAAAGGGACTTTCATTCCTGGAGTTCAACTATATGCTTATGCAGTCGTACGACTTCCTTATGCTGAGCCGCGAATACGGCTGTAAGCTTGAGCTCGGCGGAGACGACCAGTGGAGCAATATACTGGGCGGTCTTGAGCTGTGCAGAAAGAAGGACGGCAAGCAGGTCTACGGAATGACATTTACTCTGCTCACCAACAGCGAGGGCAAAAAGATGGGCAAGACCCAGTCCGGCGCAGTATGGCTCGATCCGGAAAAGACTACACCGTACGATTTCTACCAGTACTGGGTAAATGTTCAGGACGCTGACGTTATAAAGTGCCTGAAGCTTTTGACATTCATCCCGATGGACGAGATACGCGAGATGGAGAAATGGGAAGGCGCGGAGCTGAATAAGGCAAAACGCATACTCGCATATGAGGTAACGAAGCTCGTTCATGGAGAAGAGGAAGCGGAAAAGGCTAAGGCGACAGCCGAGGCTGTTTTCGGACAGGGCAAGGCATCCTCAGATATGCCAACAACTGTTATTGAGGACGTTGTAGGTATGGGTGTGCTTGATATGCTCGTTGCTACAGGTCTTGTAAAGTCAAAGGGTGAGGCAAGAAGAATAGTTCAGCAGAACGGTCTTTCGATAAACGATGAGAAGTACACGGATGTGAACGGCACGGTCACCGCCGATATGATGACCGATGACGGTATCATTATAAAGAAGGGCAAGAAGATATACCACAGAGTGGTTGCGGAATGATATATTTTGGAGCGGTGCGTGTGTGCCGGCTCCGCCGTCATCAGGCGGATTCCTCCCCTTTTTCGGGGAGGATTTTTTCTGCCTGTAACGATCGGAAAATGCTCATTGTTTGATACAGTCATTTTGTGTACGGAGGAAGCGAATGAACGTTTTTGATTTTGACAATACGATATACGACGGCGAAAGTGCGGTCGATTTTTTCAAATACTGTGTAAAGAAAAAGCCGTCGCTTTCAAGACATCTGCCTAAGGTGGCTGCGATGGCGCTCAAGTACAAAACCGGCAGAGTTTCGCGCAGTGAGGTGGCAGAGTTTGGGGCATATATGCTCGGCATCCTTGCGTCAAATGTGAAGGATCTGCCGGAAGCGCTTGACGGGTTCTGGAAAGCGAACGCGTCAAAGCTGAAGCCGGAGATATTATCGCTTATAAGCGAGGGAGACGTTATAATCAGCGCGTCGCCGTCATTCATGTTCGAGGGGATACGCGGCAGACTCCGCGGCGCGGAGATATTGTCTACCGAGGTGGATCTTAAAAATGCCGGGATCGTGCGGCTGTGCTACGGGGAGAATAAAATAACCGAGTTTAGGCGCGCGCACGAGGGGCTTATCCCCGAGAATTACTATACTGATAACTTCAACGACATGCCTATGATAAAATTTGCAAAAAAGGCATGGCTCGTTGATGGTATAAAAATAAAGGAGATAAAACTTTAAGGAGGTAAAAGAGAATGGGAAAGAAAAGGATAACGGCGCTTTTCTGCGCCGCGGTGTTGGCTGCGTCATCGCTGCCGGCAGCGGCAGAGGAGACCGCAAAGGTCGAGATTACGGCTGATCAAGCCTTGCAGAGCGTAACACTCGTGTCCGATAAGGATACGACCGGTGTCCTGATCCGGGCAGACCGTGCAAGTGACGGAGCTCTTAATGGAGTGACACTGACGGAGGTCACGCTCGCGGCGGGACAGGAATCGGTTATTACCGACGAAGACGGGCTGGGAGCGTTTGATGCCGGTGACAAGCTGATGTTTGTGGACAGCATGGAAAGCATGCGCCCGCTTGCCGATGCGGTAACAATAGAGGCCGGACCGATCGTGACTGAACCGGTGGATACACCTACGGCGGCGCCTACGGAGCCCGCGGCAACGCCGACGGATCCTGTCGAGGAGCCCACGGCAGCGCCGACAGAGGCTGCGGACGAGCCTACGGCAGAACCTACCGAGACGCCGACGGTGAGACCGACTCCATCGCCCAAGCCCACGCCGGTTGGACCGTCGACCGTTGAGTTTTCGTCTGCGATGGCGGCAGATGATGATGAAAATTTTCCATCGGACGAGATCATAACAAACGGCTATCTACCGGTATATGATGACGGCGGCTGGGGCGAACCGACAAGATATCATCTTGCTGATAATCTGAAGATATTTGTCAACGGAGTGGAGGTCGAAGCTTCGAACTGGAGCGTTGAGGAATACGTATATGACAATGTATTGGGAAATGTCAAGATTATAGACAGTGAAGGTGACGGACAGTATGAGAGAATGAATATTGAGTATCTTGAGATCGGTGTAGTGGAATATACAGAGACTAACGATACCGGAGAAACTGTTGTGTATTTTGATGGGAGAGGTTCTTATGTGAAGGGACCGTACCTGGTATGCGGCAGTAATGTGCAGATAACCGATGTAAACGGCGAATCTGTTCAGCCTGCAGATCTTAAACAATACGATGTTCTTACGATAACTCGTGATATGGATGCCGATCTGAACAGATCATCATTTTATGATATCAAGCTGTCACGCGATACTGTTACCGGTGTAATTTCTGAAATAGATTCAGATAAAAATACGGTTGTTATAAACGGAGAGACGTACAGTGTAATAATCGATAGCCTATCGCACTATGATGTAGGAAATACATATACCATGTATTTTGATATAGACGGTAATGCGATATACGGAAAAAAGGAATATTCGGAAACAAATTACGGAATTGTTACGGGTATGTATGAAGAGCCGGGCAGCAGCCTCCCGACTGTAAGACTGATAACAGATGAAGGAAATATAATTGAAGAAAGAGCTGCAAATGAAGATGAAGCGGATATGTTTTATACTATCATATCCGTCGAGGATGATGTTCCTTACAGTGCGGATGAACGGTATGACGGTGGAACATATACATTGAGTGACACCGTGAATGATCTTCAAAATAATGTATGCATATACAGTGCTTCTGAGAATGGGTTAAAATGTATTGACACTGTTTCTATGGATGGAGAAGAAGGAATGAAGTATCGTGAGGAAGCCGGAAGGATAGATTTCTACGGTATATCCGCGACAGAAACTAAATTTTTGAATATAGAACCATATGTAAATGGATTTGCAAAGGCGCCTGCGTCCATAAGCATGGCAGATCTTGAAGATGGCGCGGAATATACTGCATATCTGGGGAACAGATACGATGATATATACGGCTTCTGCATAATAGCTGATGGGATCGCTTACAGCGAACCGGAGCAGCAGGAGGGGACTGGAGTTGTGACGGGTATATATACAGAGCCCGGTAATGTTCTGCCGACCGTTAGGATAATGTCGTTTGACGGATCGGTGATCGAGGCGGAGGCAGAAAATGCTGATGAGGCGAACAGGTTCTTTACTTTACTCAGCGAAGCAGGAAGCGTGATGCCGGAGTCAGCGGAAACTCTTGCGGAATATGATGGAGAAATCATAACAAGAGCCTTGTCTCCCGAAATGGTCATAGATGATATTGAAAACAATGTGTGTGCTTACTCAATATCGGAAAATGGACTGAGCTATAAGGAGACTTTGATTCCCCAAGGCGGTCAAGGAATGATATACGATGCCGCATTGGGAACGCTGGGTTCATTTGCATTGACAGACGACACAAGGATGGTAAGTCTTAATGAATATGCAGAAGGCGCTTTGAAAAAGCCGGTAAGCATGACATCGGATATGTTGGCTGATCAAAATGAGTACAGTGCTTATATTTATGACAATTGTGTTATGCTGCTCGAAGGAGAGCATAGTACGGGTCCGAAGGAAGAGATACTTTCGGAAGGTATAGGTGCTGTTGTAGGAATGTATATGGCAGCAGGCGGTGAACAGCCGACTGTAATGATTATGACTGCGGACGGTTCGATAATTGAAAAAGAGGCAAGGGACACAGCGGAGGCAAATAAATTCTATGCGCTGATCTCAACAGTTGGAGAAGTAACGTCTGATGATATGACCAAGGAATATGACGGCAGGACATACTCCAAAGAGGACATATCTCTTGTTGCAGAGGATATACAGAATAATGTATGTCTGTTTACCGTTACCGAGAGCGGACTCGGCTTAAAGGAGATATCCAGACCTGAAGGCGGGAAAGGAATGGTATATGATGCCGATTCGTCAATGCTCGGCACGTATGATATTTCAGAGGCAGATATAATCGGACCGAACCTGTATCTGGACGATAATGCGCTTGAAGCTTCGAAAATAGCCCTGTCCATCCTTGAGGACGGAGCGGATTATACAGCATATGTTTACAATAGCGGCGAAGATGGTAGGTTTGTGATCATCACAGAAGGCATAGGAGAGCTTCGGGCAGAGAGTTCGATCGCCATTGTGATCGGGGAACCGCGCAAAGTCCTGTGGAGAGGCGAGGAATTGGACGCGGCAGAAGTGTATTGCAATGGAGCGGAGAGAACGATATTGCATGATGAATTGAGTGATCTGAACGAGGGTGATATCATAGCCTTTGCCGAGAATGAAAACGGAGTAGTAGAAGATCGGCAGCTTTTAATGCTGAAGGTATCGGACAGTGAATACGCTGCTTTGCGTGAGATGCCGACGTGGAATGATAATTTTGCTTATGCGCTTGAACCGGATGGGTTTGATCCGAACACAAATACAGTTGAATACGGTGATACCGATAAGGAGGTAAAGCAGTATTTCGGCGCTATATATGATACTGACGGAGATACTGTGCGCCTTATCACATCATCGGATGGAGAAAAAAGCAATGTCGATGATACGCTTGAATTCACTATCGGAGAGAGAACCAATATATACACGTATGATTACAATTACCGTGAAGGCAGCAGAGTGTTCAACCGCGGCAAGCTGGACGGGTACTTGAAAGAAAATTACGGTGATATGCTTGTTGAGAGCAATTATATAGACTGGAATCGGACAAGCGGGACCGGTATAAATCCAAGTTTTGCATATGTGAAGACTGTAGATGGTACAGTTACAGATCTTGTGATCTTCAACGGCGAAAACGAATGAGCTGCATTGTAAAACGGCATACAACAAACAGAGGCACTTCTTTGGGAGTGTCTCTGTTTGGTTGTAATAAACAAAAAAACGTGATAAGGTGAATATCTTTAGTTAAAAAAATCGGTTGACACTTGTGCATTATTATGGTATAATTTTATGTTGAACAGTAGTATATATGAAGAAGTCCGGCGGGAAAATGGTCATGTATGATGTGTGCGCCGGGCGAAGATTGGAGGGAAATTGATGGCAAAGGCTGCAATTATGGGTTACGGCACGGTCGGAAGCGGCGTTTATGATATATTAAAAATGAACGCGAAGAAGATCGAGGCTGCGGCGGGAGAGCAGATCGAGCTTAAATATATACTTGATATACGTGAGTTTGACGATCATCCTGAGAAGCATCTGTTTACGAAGGATGTAAACGATATTATAAACGATACTGAGGTAAGTGTCGTTGCCGAGGTGATGGGCGGACTTCATCCCGCTTATGAGTTCACGAAGGAGCTGCTTTCGGCGGGAAAAAGCGTTGTGACATCAAATAAGGAGCTTGTTGCGACATACGGCTCGGAGCTTTTGAAGATAGCCGAGGAGAACAATGTAAATTACATGTTTGAGGCAAGCGTTGGCGGCGGTATACCGATAATAAGACCGCTCAACAGATGTCTTGCTGCTAACAATATTGTGAGAATAGCCGGTATACTTAACGGTACAACGAACTATATCCTCTATCAGATGATAACGAACGACAAGTCGTTTGACGAGGCTTTAAAGGACGCGCAGGCAAACGGCTATGCGGAGAGAAATCCGGCGGCGGATATAGAGGGACACGACGCGTGCAGAAAGATCGCTATACTTTCATCTCTTGCATGGGGCAAGGAGGTAGACTATACGAATATAGGCACCGAGGGAATAGTGAACATTACGTTGGAGGATGTGCGATACGCTGCGGCTGCGGGCGCTGTGATAAAGCTCATAGGCTATGCGGAGCAGCTTGAGGACGGCAGGGTATATGCCCATGTTGCACCTATGCTTATAAAGAACGACTGCCTGCTTTCGGATATAGATGACGTGTATAACGGCATAATGGTAACGGGAGACATGGTCGGTGACGTTATGTTCTACGGTGCGGGAGCAGGCAAGCTGCCGACGGCATCGGCAGTTACAGCCGATATGATAGATTCCGTTATCCACAGCGAGAGACGTTCGCTTATAAGCTGGGAAAAGACGGATGAGAATGTATCTGCCGGACCGGATGACAAAA
Organism: Candidatus Ornithomonoglobus merdipullorum; assembly: GCA_018714695.1. Lineage (GTDB taxonomy): Bacteria > Bacillota > Clostridia > UBA1381 > UBA1381 > Ornithomonoglobus > Ornithomonoglobus merdipullorum. Next base: position 20,430 of record DVNB01000087.1, read on the forward strand.
AGTTCAGATATTTCATGAGAACGACGGATACGGCTGAAAATGTGAGTAAGGTATTCGGAGATTTCGAGCAGATCAAGAGCCTTGTTGAGGGCGAGACGGCGTTTGTGACCGGTGAGCTTACCGCATCTGAGGCTGAGAAGAAGGCATCGGAGCTTTCAGAAACAATAACATCGATAAGGATATTTAAATGATACGTGTAAGGGTGCCCGCAACGAGCGCGAATATGGGACCGGGGTTCGATACGCTCGGCATTGCGCTCAACCTCTATTCAAGGCTGGAGATAGAGGAAACGGACGGCGGGCTTGACATAATAACGGTAAACAACAGCGGGAATGTTCAGAATGACAAAACAAATCTGGTTTACCGAGCAATGGACAGGGTGTTCCGTGAGACGGGATACCGTCCGAAGGGGCTTCGGATAAAGCAGGACAGCGCCATACCTATGACGCGTGGTCTCGGCTCGTCGAGCGCGTGCATCATAGGCGGGATGCTTGCCGCAAACGCGCTGAGCGGAAGGACGATAAGCTATCCAGATATACTGGAGCTTGCGACCGAGATGGAGGGACATCCCGACAATGCTGCGCCGGCGCTTTACGGAGGGTTCTGCGTGAGCGTAAAAAGCGGTGACAGGGTATATGTCAAGAGCATCAAGCTGAAAAATGACTTGAAGTTTGCGGTGATGATACCGGACTTTTTTGTGGCAACAAAAAAGTCGCGCGGCGCGCTGCCGGATAAGGTGAGTCTGAAGGATGCGGCATTCAATATATCAAGGGCATCCATGCTCCAGGCGGCTCTGACGACGGGAGATTATGATCTCTTGAAGATCGGTGCCGAGGACAGGCTGCATCAGCCATACAGAAAGAGTTATATAGACGGCTTTGACGAGATTTTTGAGCACACCTACAGAACAGGTTCCAAGGCGACATATCTGAGCGGCTCGGGACCTACGATAATGTCGATACTCACCGGGAACGGTGCGGCGTTCAAAAAGGACATGGAGGCGTTTTTCTCCGAGAACGAGCACAAGTGGAAGTGTATGCTTTTGGAATGCGACAATGTCGGCTCGGTGCTTTCGGAGACGCGGTCTTGATATAAAGATTTTTTAGGAAAGGAATATGAGTGAAATGGGACTTATAGTTCAGAAATACGGCGGCACATCCGTTAAGGATGCCGAGAGAGTTATGAATGTTGCAAGGCGTATAACCGCGGCATACCAGGCAGGAAACAATGTAGTCGTAGCGGTATCGGCGCAGGGCGACACAACGGATGAGCTGATCGAGAAGGCAAACGAGATCAATCCGCGCGCGTCAAAGCGTGAGATGGATATGCTGCTTTCGACGGGAGAGCAGATCTCGATAGCGCTTTTGGCGATGGCGATCGAGAAGCTGGGGTATCCGGTAATATCGCTCACAGGATGGCAGGCAGGTATGCACACCAACTCCAACTACGGTGCCGCGCGTATCAAGACCATCGATACTGAGCGTATAAGAATGGAGCTCGACAGAAGAAGGATAGTTATCGTTGCGGGGTTCCAGGGAATAAACAAGTATGACGACATAACAACGCTCGGAAGGGGAGGTTCGGACACGTCGGCGGTCGCGCTTGCGGCTGCACTGCGCGCCGATGTATGTGAGATATACACAGACGTTGACGGTGTTTACACGACGGATCCGAGGATCTGCAGCAAGGCATATAAGCTTGACGAGATCTCGTACGACGAGATGCTCGAGCTTGCGTCGCTGGGCGCAAACGTGCTTCATAACAGAAGTGTTGAAATGGCAAAGAAATATAATGTAAAATTATCGGTCCGCTCAAGCTTGAACAATAATGAGGGAACGTATGTTAAGGAGGTTTCTAAAGTGGAAAAGATGCTCGTAAGAGGTGTAACAAGAGATAATGACTGCGCGAGAATAGCTCTCTGCGGAGTTGAGGACGCTCCCGGAAAGGCGTTCCAGGTATTTGAGATGATAGCTAAGGCGGGAATAAGTGTTGACCTTATAATCCAGTCGATCGGTGACGGTCAGACAAAGGATATAAGCTTTACAGTAGCTGAGGCAGATCTTGAGCCGGCATTGAAGCTGCTCGAAGAGAACAACGATTTCATAAAGGCGCGTGAGATAAAGTCATCAAAGGACGTTTCGAAGGTATCGATCGTAGGCGCGGGCATGGTGAACAATTCAGGTGTTGCAGCGAAGATGTTCGAGGCGCTCTATGACGCGCATATAAACATCAAGATGATAGCTACATCGGAGATAAAGATCTCGGTGCTCGTAGCACAGAAGGATGCCGAGAATGCGGTAAATGCTATCCACGACAAGTTCCTGTCGAAATAATCAAACGAATCACCAAGGGCGGAAAGATCTTCCGCCCTATTGATATTTAAAACAGTATATTATGAAGGGATCTTATCAAATGGCTAATGAGGACATGATTTTCGGGCGCGGACCGGTCACGGAGGCGATACGTGCGGGGCATACGATCGATAAGCTTATAGTCAAAAGCGGTGCGCACAGCGGTTCGCTCGCGCCGATACTCAAGGCGGCAAAGGAGCGCGGCATAGCCGTGCAGCATGCCGACGGCGCAAAGCTTGACAGGCTTGCCGAGGGCGGCAATCATCAGGGCGTGATAGCGATGGTGAGCGCGCACGAGTATTCTACCGTGGCGGATATATTAAAGCGTGCCGAGGATGCGGGACACGCTCCGTTTATCATTATCTGCGACAAGATAACGGATCCGCACAATTTAGGCGCCATACTGCGTACCGCTAACTGTGTCGGAGCCGACGGAGTGATAATACCTAAGAGGCAGAGCGCGGGGATCAATTCCGTGGTAATGAAGACATCGGCGGGCGCTGCGGAGTATACGCCGGTGGCGAAGGTAACAAATGTGGCACAGACGATAGACGAGCTGAAAAAGGCGGGAGTCTGGATCACCGCTGCCGATATGGATGGGCAGCCCATGTATGATATAGATCTTAAAGGTGCGATAGGGCTCGTCATAGGCAGCGAGGGCAGCGGTGTCAGCAGGCTTGTGCGCGAGAAATGCGATTTTATAGCATCGATACCGATGAAGGGAGAAATAAACTCTCTTAACGCGTCTGTGGCAGCGGGTGTTCTGATGTATGAGGCGCTTAGGCAGCGCTGCGGATACGGGAAATAAGCAGAAAAGGAGAATGAACCGATGAAAGCGATAGTTACTGTTGTAGGGCAGGATAAAAAAGGCATAATTGCAAAGGTGAGCGGAGCGCTGTTCGAGTGCGGAGTAAATATTGCCGATATTTCGCAGACGATAATGGGAAATATGTTCACTATGATAATGATGGTCGAGTTTGACGGCGAGGAGATAACTGTGCAGGGCATAACCGAAAAGCTTGCCGAGATCGAGAAAGAGATGGGACTTTCGATACACGTTCAGCGTGAGGAGATATTCTCATCCATGCACAGGATATAAGACCGGGAGGATGCGGAGATGATCAATCCTTTTGAAATTATAGAGACCATAAATATGATAAAAAGAGAGAACCTTGATATCAGAACGATAACAATGGGCATCTCTTTAAAATCGTGTGCCGGAGCTGATGTAGATGAGGTATGCCGCAAGGTGTATGACAAGATAACGACCTATGCGAAGGATCTTGTAAAGACTGGCGAGGACATAGAAAAGCAGTTCGGGATACCGATAATAAACAAGAGAATATCGGTAACGCCGATAGCGACGCTTGTGGATGCTCTGGATGATCCTACAGTAGAAAAGTGTGTAAAGATCGCAAAGACGCTTGATAAGGCGGCAAAGACTGTAGGCGTGAACTTTATAGGAGGATATTCCGCGCTCGTTCACAAGGGTTATACAAACGGTGAGAGAGTGCTGATAGAATCGATCCCTGAGGCGCTGGCGGCAACGGATATAGTGTGTTCAAGCGTAAATGTAGGCTCGACAAGGGCGGGAATAAATATGGATGCTGTAAAGCAGATGGGCGAGATCATAAAGAAGGCAGCCGAGCTCACTGCCGACACGCAGGGCTTTGCCTGCGCAAAGCTCGTTGTATTCTGCAACGCTGTTGAGGATAATCCGTTCATGGCGGGCGCGTTCCTGGGCGAGGGTGAAGGCGAATGTGTGATAAACGTCGGCGTTTCGGGACCGGGGGTCGTAAAGAGCGCGCTCGAAAAGACCGTTGGCGAGGACTTCGGCGTGGTTGCGGAGACGATAAAGAAAACAGCATTCAAGATAACGAGAATGGGTCAGCTTGTGGCACAGGAGGCGTCAAAGCGTCTCGGTGTTCCGTTCGGAATAGTGGATCTCTCGCTTGCGCCGACACCTGCCGTAGGTGACAGTGTCGCATATATCCTTGAGGAGATGGGACTTGAAAAGTGCGGAGCGCACGGCACAACGGCTGCGCTTGCGCTCTTGAACGATGCTGTAAAGAAGGGCGGCGTAATGGCGTCAGGCTACGTTGGCGGGCTTTCGGGCGCGTTTATCCCGGTGAGCGAGGATGCCGGGATGATAGCGGCGGCAAAATGCGGCGCGCTTTCGCTTGAAAAGCTTGAGGCAATGACGTGTGTATGCTCGGTGGGACTTGACATGATCGTTATCCCCGGTGATACGCCCGCCTCGACGATATCGGCTATAATAGCCGATGAGGCTGCCATAGGCATGATAAACACAAAGACGACGGCGGTAAGGGTAATCCCCGCGCCGGGCGCAAAGATAGGCGATGTGGTGGAATTCGGCGGACTCCTGGGAACGGGGCCTGTAATGAAGGTGAGCGAATACTCAAGCGAGGAATTTGTTTCACGCGGCGGAAGGATCCCGGCGCCTATAAACAGCCTTAAAAACTGAAAAAGCATTGAAACGGACCGGCGCCGCAATGGCAGTGCCGGTCCGTTTAGTAGGGGCGGATACTATCCACCCCTACAGAGATCGTATATATACCTTTGAAAAACTTGCGAATGTATTGCAATATTCAGCACAATGTGCTATAATAGTAATAAGATCAACGGAGATATGATCTGTTTGCGGAAAAGGTTTGTGCACAGAAAAAGGAGGAGATGATTATGGCGAAAACTGCAAATGTATTTGCAAGAGTAGAGCCGGACATTAAGGAACAGGCAGAAACGATCCTGGAGCAGTTAGGGATACCGATGTCTAATGCAATCAGTATATTTTTGAGACAGGTTGTATTGCAAAACGGCATACCGTTTGATGTAAAGCTTCCCATGCGCAGTGTTACAGATATAAGCGGTATGACAGAGGATGAGTTCAACATGGAAATAGAAACAGGAATGAATGATGTCAGTGCCGGAAGACTCGTCTCGGCTGAGCGTGTAAGAGATGAGATGCGTAAGGTGTACGGTATATGAAGTGGTCGGTAAATTATACGGAAAAAGCCATTGATGATCTGCATGCTATATATGAATATATAGCATACGATCTTAGTTCGCCTATTGCTGCGGCAAAGCTTGTTGGCCGCATTATGGATACAATAGATGGATTAGACACGAATCCAATAGGATTGCCGCTATATAAAAAGGAGCCGTGGAAAAGCAGAGGAATGAGATTTGTGCCGGTAAAAAAACACATCATCTTCTTTCTGGTATCCGAAGAAAAGGGGACTGTGGATGTGCTCAGAGTCATGTACGGAAGAAGAGATATAGATTTGAATACATTTAATGAAGAGTTAGAAAATCAATAGTGACCGGCGGAAAACAGTGATGATATGCACAGAAAAAGGAGGAGCTTATGAGGTATACTATAAAAAATGAGGTGCTGACGGTCGGGATCGATAGTATGGGCGCAGAGGTGAAGTCGGTAATTAAGGACGGCAGGGAGTATATGTGGTGCGGCGATGCGAAATGCTGGGGCAGGACTTCTCCGGTCTTATTTCCGTTTGTCGGAAGCGTGAAGGACGGCGTTTACAGGACGAACGGCAGGGAATACCCGATGGGTCAGCACGGGTTCGCGCGCGATATGGAGTTTGAGCTTGCGGACAGGAGCGAGGATATGATCTCATTCACGCTGGCGTCTAATGATGAAACACTTGCGAGGTATCCGTATGAGTTCCGTCTCACTATAACATACAGGCTCAACGGGAACGCTCTATCCGTAGAGTGGAAGGTGGAGAATCCGTCCGATAAAGAAATGTATTTTTCGATAGGCGCTCATCCCGCCTTTGAGTGTCCGCTTGAGGGTGAGAGCAAGAATGGGTATAAATTCAAGTTTGACACAGACGGGGATAAGGAGTACTTCCTGTTGGACGGAGGCACGCTTGACAAGACCAAGAGTTATACCTTGCCTGTAAAAGACGGGTATGCTGTGATAACAGATGATATGTTCGACCGCGACGCGCTCATTGCAGAGGGAGCGCAGGCGCGCGAGATAAGCCTCTGTGATCCCGATGGACGCGCATATGTCACGGTCAGGACCGATGCGCCGCTTTTCGGGCTGTGGTCACCGGCGGGAAAGAACGCGCCGTTTGTGTGCATAGAGCCGTGGTACGGACGCTGTGATGCCTCTGATTTTGACGGTGAGCTGAAAGACCGCGAGTACTCAAATACTCTCGAAGCGGGTGAAAGCTTCTGTGCCGGGTATACGGTGGAGTTTGTATAAGAGATGAATAGTTATTGTAAAAAAGGTCCTCCGATGTACGCATTTGGAGGATCTTTGCGTATTATGTCCCTTTTTGGGGACAATATTAAAAAAAAGACGTAAAAAAGTGTTGCAACGCGGGCAAATTTGTGCTATAATAGACGCAGCAGACGAAAAAGCCGGCGCGGAAGTGCGCGGGCAGGCATTATACAAATTTTACAGAAGGATGAATCGATGTACATACAAAAGGTCTTATCCAACGGGATACGAGTTGCGGCGGAGAGGATCCCGTACGTTCAGTCAGTATCCTTGGGGGTCTGGGTCGCAAACGGCTCAAGATGTGAAAAGAAAAACGAAAACGGAATATCTCACTTTATCGAGCATATGCTGTTTAAGGGGACGGAAAAGCGCACCGCGGAGCAGATAGCGCTTGAGATGGACTCGGTAGGCGGTCAGCTCAACGCGTTCACCACGCGTGAGTGTACTTGCTTTTATGCGAAGACTCTGGGCGATTATGCGGAGACAGCTGTAGATATACTTTCGGACATGATCTTCTGCTCCGAGCTTTCGGAAAAAACGATGGAGACGGAGCGGGCGGTGGTCTTGGAGGAGATAGCAATGTATGAGGACAGCCCGGAGGATGTCGTCTATGACCTGTTCACAGAGACGGTCTGGGGAGACACTCCCATGGGAAGGACCATACTTGGAACTCCGGAATCGCTTTCGAATGTTACTCCGGAGTCTATGCGGGAATATATCCGCACGCATTATACGAGCAAGAGCATTGTGATAGCGGTTGCGGGAAGCTTTGGCGATGAGCTCTTTGAGCTTCTCGAAAAATATTTCGGGAGCAGGAGCATAGAGCATAATGAAGTGACTTTCGAAAATGCGGAGTACAGGAGCGGCACGGCGGTCATGAAGCGTGATTTTGAGCAGGTGCAGCTTGTGGCGGGCTTTCGCGGTATCGATATCTATGATTAGGCGGTATATGCGCTGCTTGTTTTCAATAACATATTTGGAAGCGGGATGTCGTCGCGTCTGTTTCAGAACGTGCGCGAGAAGTACGGACTGGCATATTCGATAGGCGCAGGGCACAGCGCTTATGTCGGCACGGGCACCTTTGATATTTCAGCGGCGGTATCGCCCGAGAACACGGCGGTCGTGGCGGAGCTTATAGAGAATGAGATAAAGCGGATAAAGGCCGAAAAGCTGACTCCGGAGGAAATAGAGCGGGCAAAGATACAGCTTCGCGGGAATTACATACTTTCAAACGAGAGCGTCGGCGCAAGAATGCAGACGATCGGCAGAACGGTGCTCCTTGACAAGCCGTTAAGGACTCCCGAGGAGGTCATAGAAAAGATAATGGCAGTCGATACAGAAGCTGCGGCGGAGATCATCGACAGGGTGCTGGACACATCGACGCTTACGGTCACGACCGTTGGACCGATAGACAGTGCGGAAGGGCTGTTCTCGTTTTAAGCGGCTTTTGCGGCTGCGTCGGGTTTGGATTTATTATAAATTCGATGAATTTTTTATAAAATTCATTAACTTTTGAGAAAAAAATGCTCAAAAGGGTTGAAATTTTTATAAATTTGTAATATTATATATATAATAAGGTTGGTGAGCACGGCTGAGAATATGCCGCCTTCTCTTGGCAGTTCCCGTCAACAGAGCAGTCCTGCGGCAAAGGCGCGAAGCAGCGGCGCGGGACGGCGTGTTTAAGGAGGGTTAATATGGAATTTAATGAGACTATGAAAATAAATCTCGAGTTTGACAAATCCAAGGAGGTAAAGGAGATCGTTTCTAAGGTATACGAGGCTCTGAAGCTGAAGGGCTATGATCCTATCAGTCAGATCGTGGGTTATATCCTTTCGGACGATCCTACATACATAACAAGCTATAACGGTGCGCGCGGACTTATAGTCAAGATAGAGCGCGACGAGCTGCTTGAGGAATTTGTCAAGACATACATAAACAGTCTCTGAGCCGTACAGCGGCTTGCGGCTCGGGCTGCTGTCGGATAGGATCCGGCGCCCGGAGCCGTAGTTTGCGCGCTGCCGGGGGAGATAGGCTCCGTTCAGATCTGTGGGCGGAGTTTTTTTGCGCCGCGGGCGTTTGCGGAAAGGATCGTGGAATGGATAGATTTTTGTATTCGGACGATAATAAGCGTTATCATACGTGGAATTATCATCTGAGGCATAAATTCGGCTGCAAGGTAATGAAAATAGCGCTGAATGCCGGATTTACATGCCCGAATATAGACGGGACCAAGGGCGTGGGCGGATGCAGCTACTGCTCGCCGTCGGGGAGCGGCGATTTTGCGGGAGATCCGCAGGAATCGATAGTGCGTCAGTTTGAGGAGATAAAGGAAAAGATGCACAAAAAATGGAGCTCCGGGAAGTATATGCCGTATTTTCAGGCGCATACAAATACGTATGCCCCAGCGGAGGTGCTGAGGTCACGCTTTGAGTGCGTGCTGCGTCAGCCGGGGGTGATTGGACTGAGCATAGCAACTCGTGCCGACTGCCTTGGAGAGGATGTGCTGGATTATCTTTCGGAGCTTAACGAGAGAACGTATCTGATAGTTGAGCTCGGACTGCAGTCGGTCTTTGATGAGACCGGCGAGCGTATAAACAGGTGTCATACCTATGCCGATTTTCTTGATGGATACAGAGCGCTCACAGATAGGGGCATAAACATCTGTGTACATCTTATAGACGGGCTTCCGGGTGAGGACAAGGCTATGATGGTGCATTCGGCAAAAACGGTAGGTGAGCTGCGTCCTCACTGTGTAAAGCTGCATCTTCTGCACGTGCTGCGGGGAACGCGCATGGAGAGGGAGCTTGAAGAGGGCAGGCTGAGACTGCTTGAGCGGGATGAATATGTTGATATAATAGTGAGCCAGCTTGAGGTTCTGCCGCCCGAAACTGTCATACAGCGGCTTACCGGAGACGGCGGACGTGACAGCCTCATAGGACCGCTGTGGAGTCTTAAAAAGTTTGAGGTGCTAAACGCCATAGATAAGGAGCTTGCACGCAGTGACACGTTTCAGGGTGCGGCTCTGAGATAAATCATAAGGAGAAAAGATCATGAGATACACAACTGTTATTTTTGACCTTGACGGAACACTTCTTAACACGCTCGACGATCTGACTGCGAGTGTCAACCATGCGATGGATATGATGGGGATGCCGCGGCATACGCTTGACGAAGTACGGAGGTTTGTGGGAAACGGCGTCCGTGTACTGATAAGGCGCAGCGTCCCGGCGGGAACGAGCGACGAGGATTACGAGTCGGCATACAACTATTTTGAGGAGCATTATGCCGTGCACTGCAAGGATAAGACAGGTCCTTATGAAGGCGTGCCAAAGATGCTCTCGGAGCTTTGTAAAATGGGGTATAAGACGGCTATAGTGTCAAATAAGATAGATTTTGCCGTGAAGGAGCTGAGGGATGATTTCTTTGCTGACACAGTGCCTGTCGCGGTGGGGGATGATCTTAAGATGAAGAACAAGCCTGCGCCGGACATGGTCTTTAAGGCGCTTCGCGAGCTTGGCTCGGACAAGTCCGAATGTGTGTATGTGGGCGATACGGATGTGGATCTTGAAACGGCGAAAAACGCGGGCATGGACTGCGTAAGCGTAAGCTGGGGATTCCGCTCGCGCGCGGAGCTTGAGGGATACGGCGCGAGGATGATAGCCGATGTGCCGGCGGATATACTGAAGTTTATATGAGCACGAAAAAAGCGCGTTAACGCGCTTTTTTCGTGCTCAGTTTATCTGTAGAGGCTCGGCGCCTCCGTTGCCGTCGTGGGTATAAACGGTGTTGTCTATACAGAATGATGCTATATATGGCTTGTTGTTTTTGCCCCATATGTATATAACGGGCGGATTATCAGCATCGCATTCTTCAAGAGTGAAGGTGAACCAGCTGCTCTGAGGATCAGCCTGCTCTATTTCACCGTCAACCAGTTTTATGTAGCTGTTCACCGTTCTGTTTTCTGCTATGAGCCTGCTGCCGTCTTTTATAACTACAGTGACGTCCTCGCCCTTGTTTTCGGGAGCGTAGGTGTCGAGTTTGAATATAAGCCTGTTGTCACGCAGCTTTGCGTCTGCCATGGTTATATCGGCAAGTTTATATGTATTGAGTTCGGTATTTTCGATGTTTTTTCCGGTGAAGTAGTACATCGTGCTGCCTGCGGTGTAGCTTGAGTAGATGGAATCTCCGTTGTTCAACGGCACCTCTATTTCTTCTCCCGGCTTTCCTTTTATAAGATCGTAGGAGAGAATGCTTGTCGGACCGTTGAAATATAGGACCCCGTTTACTATGCCAAGCCCGGTATATGAATGATCAAGAACCGCGCCGTTTTCTGTCCATTCTTCTTTAAATGTATAGAGTGCCGTGTAGCGTCCGTCGGAGAGAGGCTTTTCGGGATCGTATCTGTAAAGTATGGATGGCTCTGCTTCTCCGGATTGATGCATTATAAAGTACCATTTTTCAGCGTACGGCACCATTACCGAAGCGCTGTTATGCCACATGGCATCGTCGAAGGTGGTATCTGTCGCTTCACCGGTATATTTCCGGACTTCCTCCTCGGAGGGGGCGAATACGTATTGTGTTTTATCGTCATAATATAAGTTATGGGATTCGTTCGTCTTTCCGGTGCTTAGGAAGAAATAAGCCATTCCGCTTGTGCCGTTGCCTGCGTTTATGGTATCGTCCCATGTTGTATCTATGTTATACCAGCGGGGAGTGTAACCCGTTGCGGGTGTTGATGCTTTTATAAGGTTCCATGTGTGATAGTCATTTCCGTTTGCATCCTTGCTTGTAACAAAGCCTGTCTCTGTGATCCCTATCTCCATTGCAAGGTAGTTGAACAGTGTAGCGTACGCAACGCACATACCTCTTCTGTTCTCGACCAGCTGTATGGCAGTGTTGTTTTTTCTCTGAGCGAAAGGCTTTTCAAAATCCTCATATGAATAGCTGTACCGCAGGTTTATCATGTACTGCAGTGCGACCAGCTTTTCGGTGTCGCTCATTCCTTCGTTGATAAACAGCTTTGCGTATTCTACCTCGGCATCAAGACGCCGCTGCTTTGCCTCCACAGTCGGTTTTACGTTTTCCACCTTTGACGGATCTATGTTGATCTGTGAATCATCATATATATCTATATAATAATATGGCATTATATCTGTAAGGTATATCCCGTCTGACCGTGTATCATAATTGAATAACAGTATGGCATACTTCCCGTTGTCTGCCATGAGATAATACGAGCGCGGCGAACTGTAGACTAATGCTTCATATATTTTTAATACCGCAGGCATAAGTGACTCATAGTCTGAAGGATCATCCGGTCCCGCGATCTTTATGTTATATTCGCTGAGATATATAGTATCGGCAAAAGCCTCGGTCTGTTCTCTGAAATAGTCCAGTATGGCGTTTCTCTTGCTTACTTCAAACTCGCTCTGAAGCGATATGTCGTCTATGCCGGTGATATCACTTAGGAGGACGACCGGAGCGGATGATATACCTGACTCGTTGGTGTCTGCCGGAGCAATGCTGTTTTCGGTATCATACGTGTCGTCCGCTGCATAGGCGCTCTTTATCTCCGCAATGAAAGAGGCAACGCTTTTGCCTGCCGTCTCGGATGCCAGTGCCGATGCGGGGGCGAGTGCTAATGCCGCGGCGAGAGCGGCGGATATAATGTTTTTAAAGTTTAACATAAGGTTCTCCTTTGTTATATGTATTTTTTGCTTATCGCGAAACATGTTCTTCGCGATCATATGTATATGTATTTGTGTGTTTCTCAATAACGCCGTTGGCGGTATCAGATAATATAATTATAATAAAAAATTTACGTTTTGTCAATGATTGAGTCGAAAGCTGAATGGCTTTTGGGGATGTAAGATTTGGCATAAAAAAGAACTGCCTTCATCGGCAGCTCTTTCAGATATCGTAATCAAGTATTTTGTGATTGGCGGAGAAGAACAGTATATTCGCATCAAAGTACAGATGCGAGACTGCTCCGTCCGAGGTGGCTTCGCCGCCGCTGATGGAGTTTTTCGAATCCCATGTCGTGTCAACTATAACCCAGCGGTTATCGACGTATACCTCATTCCAGGCATGGTTCGCGTCGGTGCCGTTTATGCCTGCGTCATCCCATGATGACCCGCTGCTGCCGGAAACGCCCAGGGCGTAGCCCGTTACAACGTTACAGGGGATGCCTGAGGCGCGGCAAAGAGCCGCGTAAAGGTTGGCATAGCCCAGGCACACTGCTCGCTTTGTCTCTATTACATCGGAGGCTACATATGGCGCGGTGTTTGTGCTGCCGGTTATGCTGTCATTGTCATAGTATATGTTTGCCGACACCCAGTCGTGCAGCGCCAGCGCTTTGTCATATGTGTCTGTGATCCCGGCTGTCAGGGAAGAAGCCAGTGTCCGTACCGATTCCTCGTCCGGGCATATGGCGTAGGTGCTGCGGGATGCGGCGCTTATGGATTTCGGCTTTTCGTATTCCGCAGTGTTATGCGCACTGACGGGAGATTCGGCAATGCTCCATATTCCGGCCTCGTCGCATTCCAGGTAGATATAATCATATATCCTGCTGGAGAAGCTTCCTACTCTTTCGGGGCCGGTAAATATCGCGAACTGATGCGAACCGTCCGGGATGCGCAGCGTTTCTCTGAACTGTCCCTCGGCATCTGCCGAATCCACAGATTCGTCGAGCACCTCGCCGTTCTCGTCAAGAAATCTGTATACGAGATATCGGTCGCCGGACGACCCCATGATACCGTAAACATCAAGTTCGTTGTCATCGGTAAATGCCACGGAGGTGTTTTCTCCGGAGTAGAAGTTGAGCATTGTGCCGCTCGAATAATAAATGTTTGAAGCAGTGTCTTCGGGATCTATTGGAAGCTCTACGCCGCGTATGACCGCCAGCATCTCGGAAGGGGAGGGGATGTGTGAGATCGCCTCGTTTACTCTGTCAGAGAAATCGGATACGCGTTCGGCAAGCTCGGGATAGTTTTCGCCGATGAATGGTATATTTTTGTCTATATCTTTAAAGAAACGCGTGTTGGCGTTTATTACGACCGCCGCCGCGAGGATAAGAACGATAAACGCGAACAGCCTTTTAATATGTTTCATATGTTCACCTGTAAAATGACCGAGCGGTGTTATCCGCGCCTGTGTTTGGTTAAAAAAAATGCCACGACCTAACTTGCTTAAGCCGCAGCACTTTTTATTGGAGGCGTCACCCGGATTTGAACCGGGGCGTAAAGGTTTTGCAGACCTCTGCCTTACCACTTGGCTATGACGCCGTCTGAAAACAAAAGACGCCGTTCAAGCGTCTTTTGTTGATGGAGCGGAAGACGAGATTCGAACTCGCGACGTTCACCTTGGCAAGGTGACGCTCTACCACTGAGCCACTCCCGCATATGGTGCTTCCGGGTGGAATCGAACCACCGACACAGGGATTTTCAGTCCCTTGCTCTACCGACTGAGCTACAGAAGCATTTGGCGATCCGGATGAGGCTCGAACTCACGACCTCTAGCGTGACAGGCTAGCGTTCTAACCAACTGAACTACCGGACCGTACTTCCGTCAAGTGATACAAAACTTGGTGGGAGTTACAGGGCTCGAACCTGTGACCCTCTGCTTGTAAGGCAGATGCTCTCCCAGCTGAGCTAAACTCCCGTGTGTTTCGTATCTCTCAACGACAAGAACTATTATAGCAAAGAGCGGCGCATTTGTCAACACTTTTTTTTGATTTTTTTTTGAGAATGTTAAAAATGCATAATGCATAATATGAATGATACTTTGCAAATGTGCAAAATATCTAATTTTGTATATATTTTTTCATTTTGGCAAGGGTATCCTCGCTCAATTTTCCCGATATAACAGAAGCGTCGGCAAGTGCGTCTTCGTAGCTTATCCCGAGAGCGGCAGAAAGAAAACGCGCCGCTGTGTCATCCTTTTCCGTTATTCTCTCAGCCTCGGCTGTTCCGTTTTCAGTGAGGAAAATACTGCCGTAAGGGCGATGTTCTACCAGACCGATGTTCTTGAGAGCGTTCACTGCTCTGTTCACGCTCGGCTTTGATATGCCGAGAAATTTTGATATGTCCGTTATTCTGACCTCGGTGTATTTGAGTGACAGCTTATACACCGCCTTCAGATATTCCTTGAGCGCGTCGGAAATATCGGCGCGGTTTTTCGTTGTCGTCATGATATTACCTCCGTAAACGATTTTTATATAATAAAAAACGAGGGTTCAAGGCAAAAGCCTCAAACCCTCGTTGGTTTTCTGATCTGTTATTTACACTGTTACTTTATTATATAACAAATGACCGTTAGTTTCAAGTGTTTTTAGCATCCGCTAAAAAAATTAAGTAAATGTATACAAAACCGCATCTTAAAATTGTTTTGGCATCGTCATGATAACCATCAGCTTCTGCGGCTTATCACTGCCTTCTGAAGCTCGACTATCACGATCGGCAGCATCGAAAGCAGCAGTGAAACGGCAAGGCAGGGTCCGCTTAAGGGCACGGCGCCGAAAAGGTTTGCCGCCGCGGGTATGCTTATCACCGCAAGCTGTGCAGCAATGCCAAGTATCAAAGCCGCGGCGAGATATTTGTTTTTGAAAAGACCCGCTTTTATTACCGAATGTTCACTGCGCATATTGAAAGCGTGGAACAGCTGTGAAACGCTCAGCACGAAAAATGACATCGTTCGTGCCGCTGCTTCGTTTCCGGTGAGACACATCCCTATCGAGCGGGCAAGCACTGCCAGAGCGCCTATCATGAGTCCCTCGAAAGCGATGGATGCCCAAAGCCCTGCCGAGAATATTCCCTTTTTGGGATCGAGGGGCTTTCTGGTCATTATATCGTCGTCGGGAGGATCTAACCCGAGCGCGATGGCGGGGAAGGAGTCCGTTACTAGGTTCACCCACAGCAGTTCTATCGCGGTAAGCGGGGCGGAGCAGCCGAAGATCAGCCCGAAGAGTACCGTCAGTATCTCGCCGATATTGCTGGAGAGCAGAAATTTCACAGTCTTTTTTATATTATCGAATATTGCCCTGCCCTCGCGCACCGCCGATACTATAGTGGCGAAGTTGTCATCGGTCAGTATCATGTCGGATGCGGATTTTGCAACGTCGGTTCCTGTTATGCCCATGCTGCAGCCTATGTCCGCCTGCGAGAGCGCGGGAGCGTCGTTGACTCCGTCGCCGGTCATAGCCGTTACCTCGCCGTTTGCTTTGAGTGCGCGGATTATCCTTGATTTGTGCTCGGGAGTTACGCGTGCAAAAACGCTGTTGTCTCTTACGACTGAACGAAGTGCATCGTCGTCTGCGGCATCAAGCTCCGTGCCTGTAACAGCCTTTGAATCCTTGTCGGCGATGCCGGTCATCCTAGCTATCGCAAGCGCAGTCTCCGCGTGATCGCCTGTTATCATAACGGTGCGTATCCCGGCTTTGCGGCAGGTCTTTACCGCCTCGCATGCCTCGGGACGCGGCGGATCAGCAATGCCTGCCATACCGGCATATACGAGATCGTATTCCCGGACCTCGCTCCCGGAGCTGTCGTCACGGTATGCGCAGGCTATGACGCGCAGCGCGTTTTCTGCCATTTCCGAGTTTTCCTTCATTATCTTTCTGCGAAGCTCGCTTGTCATAGGCACAGTCTTTGTTGCCGTGCGGTATCTGCCGCAGAGCGGAAGGACGAATTCCGGAGCGCCTTTTACGATCGTCCTCACGCCGCTGCCGTATCGGCAAAGCACGGACATACGCTTTCTCACAGAGTCAAAAGGCACAAAGGAGAGCCTCGGGTATAGTGTGCTGTAGGCGTCGGCGTGTATCCCTCGCCGCTTTGCCGCATCGGTTATAGCGCGGTCGGTCGGGTTCATATATTCTCCGTTTTCGGAGCAGAGCGAGCACAGCTCCAGCAGCAGCCTGTCGTCGCGCGAGCGTATGTCATGGACGCTCATCCTGTTCTGCGTCAGCGTCCCTGTCTTGTCGGTGCAGATGACAGTTGCGCAGCCCAGAGTCTCAACAGAAGGAAGATTCCTGACTATCGCATTTTTTGAGGACATCCGCATCACGCCGAGAGCGAGGACTATGGTGACGATAGCCGGAAGCCCTTCGGGTATGGCAGCCACGGCAAGCGATACGGAGGTCATGAACATCTCAAACGGAGGTATCCGTTTTATCATGCCTATCACAAATATAACGCCGCAGATCATAAGCGCCGCAACACCGAGCGTTTTCCCCGTATCGGCAAGACGCTTTTGCAGCGGTGTTTCCTCAGGCTCGCTTTCAAGAAGCATCGAGGCGATCTTGCCTACTTCTGTATCCATGCCCGTTCTGACCACGACCGCCTCTGCCGCGCCGCTCAATATATGAGTCGATGCGTGGACCATGTTTTTCATGTCCCCGACTGCCGTAAGACCGTCAAGAACCAGATCAGCATCCTTTGTTACCGGATGGGATTCGCCGGTGAGCGGAGATTCGTCGGCGGTGAGCCCGTCGGATGAGATCAGCCGACAATCGGCGCAGACCATGTCCCCGGCGCGCAGACGTATGATGTCTCCGGGAACGATCTCCTCAGAATCGATACGCGATTCGCGCCCTCCTCTGATAACGATGGTATGCGGAGAGGAAAGGCGCCTGAGCGCTTCGAGCGAGTGCTCAGCGCGCGTCTCCTGTATTACGCCCAGAAGCGCGTTTAAGGTCACTATTGCGATTATGATCAGCGGCTCGGTGAGATCCGGCTCGCCCGACAGCAGTGACGTCACATATGAGACCGCAGCCGCGGCGATCAGTATGATTATCATAAAATCGCTGAACTGTGCTATAAAACGTTTGAGCAGTGAACGGTGTTTCCGCTCCTCGATCCTGTTCCTGCCGTTTTTTAAAAGCCGTGAGCTGGCTTCTCTTTCGTCAAGCCCGTTTTTTGTGTCGGTCTTTAGCCGCTTTGCGGCTTCCTCCGCGGTCATCTCATGAAATTCCATGTTTCCACCTCCGTTTGTATGCGCGGCGCAAGGCGCCGGCGCCGCGTTCCGAAATAATGTACATTCAGTGTTAGATAAATATGTGCAAAACGCCGAAATTATAACAAACAAGCACTTTTATGCAAAAAAGATTTTGTGTCCCACGGCAGTTTATGCTATAATAGATATATAAAATACATATGAGGAGGGACATTAAATGGCGAGAAAGGCGAGAGAAGTAAGCAGCACGGGAATGTATGCGGTTTCGGTAAAGACGAACGGCAAGGTGTTTGCATCGGAAGAGGCGCGAGGACTTTTCGTGGATTGTCTTGAAAAGTTTCTCGGCGGCGGGGCAAAGGGACTGAGGTTCACGGATGACGGTGCGGAGATGCTTATAAGCGAGACAGAGCGCGGGATCTCTGCCGACATGAAGTCGGTAATGACATCTTTTTCGCGCAGCTGCAATAAGCTCATGGGTACAACGGGAAAGATATTTGCAGGCAGATTCGGGAGTGTCCCGATCGAGAGCGCGGAGCATGAGGCGGAATATATGGCATATCTTTCGGTGGATCGCGTGATGGTATCAGAGGAGAACGATGATGAGAAGCCCGGGAACGCTGCCGAAGCGGAGCAGGATACGTGCGGGCCGGAGACGGAGTGCGCGGAGGCGGAAGATCAACCGGAGGAAGACGTACCGGCGGAGCCTAAGGAGGAGAGCGGAGCCAAGAGATGGCATGACGATATACCGGTATGGATGCTTTAAGCTGTCGTTTCGAGGCGGATATTGTCGGACGGCAGATGTAATTTTTTAAAGAAACGGCGCATATAATTACCTAGAAGGAACATCTTTTCACAAATGATCAAGGAGGTAATTTTATGCGCTTTTTTGTATTCAATAAAAAGCAACTTATTTTCGCGGTTCTTGCCGCGGCTGCGGTGATCGCGGTGTGTCTTGGTTCGGGACGGGCGGTGATGACATTTCTTGTCGGAGGACGCGAGATACCTATTTACAGCGTTGAACGGTCCGACAACAAGATCGCTCTTACATTTGACTGCGCGTGGGGAGACGAGGACATAGACGCCGTTATAGACGCGCTCTCCTCAAGGAACTGCGGCGCCACGTTCTTCGTTACAGGTAAATGGGCTGAGGATCATGGAAGCTCTCTTAACAAGCTGTATCGCGCAGGATTTGAGATCGGCACGCATTCGTACAATCATGCCGATTACACAGAGCTGAGCTCGGATGAGATCATAGAGGACACAGAGCGGAGCGAGCGCGCGGTAAGGAAGGTGACAGGAGCGGAGACAAGGCTCATGCGCGCGCCATCCGGCGCATATAACGATAATGTCGTAAGGACCATTGAGGACAGCGGCAGGACATACGTTCAGTGGTCTGTGGACGGGCTCGACTACGGCGAGACTACCGCGGACGAGATATACAGCCGTGTCGCGGAAAATACGGAATCGGGGGATATAATCCTGCTCCACTGCGGCACAGAGCACACGGCGGAGGCGCTGCCGAGAATTTTGGATACTCTTACCGAAAAATACGAGCTTGTGACAGTATCGGAGCTTATTTACAAGGATAATTATGTGATCGATCATGCCGGCAGGCAGTCGCAGCGGCAATTATATTGAATTTTGCACTATATCTCTTTTTAAACGGAGCATTTTTTGTACATTAATTTTTTGTGAATGCACTTGCATTTGAAAATAAAACATGGTATTATACATGGGTTGCAGCAAATGAGAGAAACTGCTGCATGACATTATTTTCGATGCTTTAGAGAGAGGTATATTATGGATAAGGAATTAGGCTACAGAAGCCCACTGGTCTATCAGAGGGCGGATCCGTTCGTGCTGCTGCATGACGGCGTATACTATTTTACGGGCTCGGTGCCGCAGTATGACTGCATAGAGCTGCGCTGTGCCAAGACGCTCAATGATCTTGCGTTCGCAAATTCGAAGATCATATGGAGAAAGCATGACAAGGGCCCTATGGGCGCGCATATATGGGCGCCGGAGATCCATTATTTCAATAATAAATGGTACATATATTTCACCGCGGGTGACGCCGAGGACATATGGGCAATACGTCCGTATGTGCTAGAATGCGACGGAGACCCTATGAACGATGAATGGCGTGAGCTTGGAAGAGTGGATGTTGGGCACGAAAGCTTTTCGCTCGACATGACGGCGTTTTTCGTAAAGGGAAGGTTCTATACGGCGTGGGCGCAGACGATAGATCCGGAGATCGGCTCGGAGATATTTATTGCGGAGATGAAGGATGCTGTGACTCGAAAAAGCGAGCCGGTGAGCATAACGAAGCCGGAGTATGACTGGGAGAAGCTTGGTTTTTCGGTAAACGAGGGCCCGGCGGTGCTCGTTCACGAAGGAAAGGTGATACTTACGTATTCTGCTTCAGATACGGGCTGGCGCTATTGTATGGGTATGCTCTGGGCATATGAGGATGCGGATCTTCTCGATCCGGCGTCGTGGCACAAGAGTGAGAAGCCGGTGTTCATGACGAGCGAGAAGAATAAGCAGTACGGACCGGGGCACAACAGCTTTACGACCGACGGCGACGATCATGTGCTTGTGTATCACAGCAGAAATTATAAGGATATTATCGGCGATCCGCTTGAGGATCCGAACCGTCACGCAAGGGCGAAGAGGTTCGATTTCGATGAAAACGGGCTCCCCGTATTCGGTGAGCCTGTGCCGGACAATGAGATATGAGATAAATATATAAACAGCACCAAAGCTCATCCCGAACAGATGAGCTTTGGTGCTGTTGGGTTTTTACAGCCACTTTTATTGTGTATGAGCGAGCCTGCTTCCGTTTTTTTCGCGGTCGCTGCGCTCCGCCAGCTCAAGCCTGTTGACGGATACCTCGTAAGCCGTTTTGGTCACTACCTCGTCTTCGCTCAGCCGTTTTTGATAATTTCTCGATTGGATACGTCCCCATACCTTGACGTTGTCGCCGACGGAGAAGGTGTTTGCAAACCGCGCGTTTCTGCCCCAGGCTATGACCGGTATGTAGTCGGATTTGTTATAGCTCCTGTTCACCGCTATCAAAAGATCGGTTATCTCGCGTCCGAACGGCGTTGTGCGGTAGACAGGCTCTTTGCAGACGAACCCGTTAAGGTAGAGCATATTGGGGTTGTGTCCGTGCGCTCCGGTGCTCTTTCTGATGTCCTTTGCAAAGATGGTAAGAACCAGCCTGTTCTCTCCGCCGGGCTCATAGCTGTTGTAGGAGCGGAACTGACCTTCGATGTCGACCTTGTCTCCCTCCTTGAAGCTCTCTCCGGCAAGAAGACGTTCCGATACCATTATGCGCACTGAGTCGTCAGTGCCGCTCAATCTCGGTATACGCAGCGTGAAGGTGTAGAACTTCTCTGCGTAGATCTCGTGGTTGAATTCGAATTTCCCGGCTATTACTCCCGTTACCTCTGCAAGATTGTTTGTATTGTCCATGATAAGATCCTCCTTAGTTGATAAAAAGCTGTTTTGTTTAAAAATACCCGCCCCAAGCGGCAGGGTCATATTTATTTATATGATGCGGCTCGGAAAAATATTCTTAAAAACGTGTAAAAATCCTCGCGAGTGCTGGAAAAGGTCTTGACAAATATATTCAAAAATGAGATAATATAAGGCGACGGTGAAAGAAGATGCGAAAGGAGCATTCCGATGGTGATCAAAATAATATGTCTGGCTTTGTGCGCGCTGCTTTTGTTTATATGCTACAGGGCGAAGTTTTTTGCCGAGAAGGTGCTGCGCATACCTGAGCCGTCAGATACGCTGCTGTTCAGGATAAAACTCGCCACGCTTGCCGTGTCGATGATACTGTTCGTATGCGTTATGATATTTGTAAAATAACAGGGATAAATCCCGATAAAATATGCGGCGGCTGCCGCGGCTGAAAGGAAAAGTGATAATGGAAGACGCAAACAATATTGCAAAGAACTATGACCCGAAGGAGTTTGAGGATAAGCTCTACAACGAGTGGGTGGAGAAAGGATACTTCCACGCGGAGGTCAACCGTGATAAGAAACCGTTTACGATCGTTATCCCGCCCCCGAACGTGACGGGTCAGCTCCATATGGGCCATGCGCTTGACGAGACGCTTCAGGATATCCTGATAAGATATAAGCGGATGCAGGGTTATGAGGCGCTGTGGGTGCCGGGAACGGATCATGCGGGCATCGCTACTCAGATAAAGGTCGAGGAGGATCTGCGCGAGAACGAAGGGCTTACAAGATATGATCTCGGACGCGAGAAGTTTCTGGAGCGCGTATGGGCATGGAAGGAAAAGTACGGAAACAGGATAATAAACCAGCTCAAAAAGATCGGATCGTCCTGCGACTGGGACAGAGAGAGGTTCACCATGGACGAGGGCTGCTCGAAGGCGGTCCGCGAGGTGTTTGTAAATCTCTATAACAAGGGACTTATATATCGCGGCTCAAAGATCATAAACTGGTGTCCGAAATGTATAACGGCTCTTTCGGATGCCGAGGTCGAGCATGAGGAGCAGCAGGGACACTTCTGGCATATAAAATATCCTGTAAAGGATTCGGACGAGTATGTTATAATCGCTACGACACGTCCCGAAACGATGTTCGGAGATACCGCCGTTGCGGTAAATCCGGAGGATGAGAGATATAAGCATATGATCGGCAAAACGCTCTGCCTGCCGCTTACCGACAGGGAGATCACCGTGATAGCCGACGAATACGTTGATAAGGAGTTCGGTACAGGCTGCGTTAAGATAACTCCGGCGCACGATCCGAACGATTTCGAGGTGGGACAGCGCCATGATCTCGAAATGATAAAGGTAATGAATGATGATGCCACAATGAATTCGTATGCGGGGAAATACGAGGGCATGGACCGCTACGAGTGCCGAAAGCAGATGATAAAGGATCTCGACGAGATGGGACTTCTCGTAAAGATCGAGGAGCATTCGCACAATGTGGGACAGTGCTACCGCTGCGGAACGACTGTGGAGCCGATAATATCGAGACAGTGGTTCGTAAAGATGAAACCGCTTGCCGAACCCGCGATCGAGGCGGTAAAGAGAGGGGACACTAAATTCGTTCCCGACAGATTTTCGAAGCTCTATATGAACTGGATGGAGGGTGTATACGATTGGTGTATCTCGCGCCAGCTCTGGTGGGGACACAGGATCCCGGCGTTCTACTGCGAAAAGTGCGGTGAGATGACGGTATCAAAGGAGGATATAACAGTCTGTCCGAAATGCGGCGGTCATGTTCACCAGGAGGAGGACGTTTTAGATACATGGTTCTCATCCGCGCTCTGGCCGTTCTCAACGCTCGGCTGGCCCGGCAAGACGGAGGAGCTCGATTACTTCTATCCGACAAGCGTGCTGGTCACGGCGTATGATATAATCTTCTTCTGGGTAGCAAGGATGATATTCTCGGGAATAGAGCATACCGGTCAGGTGCCGTTTGAGAAGGTGTTCATGCACGGACTCGTAAGGGATTCACAGGGAAGAAAGATGTCAAAGTCACTTGGCAACGGTATAGACCCATTGAAGATCATAGAGGATTACGGCGCTGACGCTTTAAGGTTCGCGCTTACTACAGGCAACGCGCCCGGAAACGATATGCGTTTCTATACCGAAAAGGTAGAGGCCGGACGTAATTTTGCCAATAAGCTTTGGAACGCGTCAAGGTTCACGATGATGAATCTCGATATAGATGAGAATAAGCTCCCGGACGCTGGTGAGCTGCAGCTTGAGGATAAGTGGATAATCTCCAAATACAATAAGGTCGTAAGGACTGTTACGGACAATCTCGACAAGTTTGAGATCGGCGTTGCATTGGCTAACCTGTACGATTTCGTATGGGAGAATTTCTGCGACTGGTATATAGAGCTTGTAAAGCCGAGGCTTTTCGATAAGGAGGATCCGACCGGCAAAACGGCGCAGTACGTGCTCACATATGTGCTTTCGCACACGCTGCAGCTGCTGCATCCGTTCATGCCGTTTATAACCGAGGAGATATGGCTGCACCTGCCTCACGAGGGTGAGAGCATAATGATAAGCAGCTATCCGAAGTATGATCCGTCGCTCGTTTTTGAGGATGAGGAAGCGGCAATGACGCTCATAATGGACGCTGTAACGGCTGTAAGGAACAGGCGCGCGGAGATGAACGTTCCGCCGTCAAAGAAGGCGAAGATGATCATTGTTACCGAAAAGTCCGATATATTCGGCAAGGGCACCGCGTTCTTCAAGAAGCTTGCATCGGCATCAGAGGTCGAGATAAAGTCCGGCAAGGAGGGCATTGACGCAAACGCGGTAAACATTGTCGTTGCGGGAGCCGAGATATATCTGCCCATGAGCGAGCTTGTTGACAAGGATAAGGAGCTTGCGCGCCTTAACGAGGAAAAGAAGAAGCTTGAGGGTGAGATAAAGCGCGTTGAAGGCAAGCTTTCGAACCAAGGCTTCGTGTCAAAGGCGCCTCAGAAGGTGGTTGACGAGGAGCGCGCCAAGGGTGAAAAGTATAAGAGCATGCTCGAAAAGGTCATCGAGAATATCGAGGCAATGAAGGCGCTCGGTTAAACCAATGATAAAAAGGGTATCGCAAAGACGTGTTGTTTTTTCGGTACCCTTTAACTGTAAGTAAGGAATTTGTTTTTAAGGAAGTGAAGGATATGGATTACAAAAAGGCGATAGAATATGTGCATTCCATACCGAGATTCGTGCGTCCGCTGGGCAACGCACGCCTCGGAGAACTGCTTACGCTTATGGGCGATCCGCATAAAGAGCTGAAATACGTACATGTTGCGGGAACCAACGGCAAGGGCTCGGTCTGTGCAATGCTTGCAGAGATACTGCGGCGCGCCGGCTATAAGACGGGACTTTTTACATCTCCGTATATAGAGGTGTTCAACGAGCGCATACGGGTAAACGGTGAGATGATAGGTGACCATGAGCTTGCGGAGTATATTTCAAGAACCGCCGGAATCGCAGAAAAAAATGGCATAGAGGTGTCGGAGTTCGCATTCATAACGGCGGCGGCGTTCATGTATTTCCGTGACAGGGGCTGTGACATAGTTGTGCTGGAAACAGGCATGGGCGGAAGGCTTGATGCAACGAATATCATCCCTGCGCCGGAGGCAGCCGTTATAACCTCGATAGGGCTTGACCATACGCAGTATCTGGGTGAGAGCATCGAGGAGATAGCGAAAGAAAAGTGCGGTATAATAAAAAGCGGATCGGCAGTAGTGTCGGCGCCGAATACGCGCGTGAAGGAGATAATAGAGGAGGCTGCGTCTGAGGCGGGGGACGAGTTTACTGTATGCGATGCGGCGGTGTCAAAACCGGGGAGATTTGTGTACAAGACTTGGAGCTATCATCTTTCTCTGCGCGGAGAGTATCAGGCGGAGAATGCGTCTGTCGTGCTTGAAACTGTGCGCACACTGCGGCGCCGCGGATACGCGATACCGGAGCGAGCGGTAATAGACGGCTTTGAAAAGACTGTCTGGAAGGCCCGTTATGAGTTCGTCGCGAAAAACATAGTGATAGACGGGGGACACAATATCGATGGGATAAGGGCGCTCAAACGTTCGCTGGCTGATGAAAATAAACCGGTAACACTTGTGATCGCGATGATGAAGGACAAAGCCTATGAGCTGTGCATCCATACTATAGTATCTGCTGCAAAGACAGTCGTGGCAACGGAGCTTGACATGGAAAGGGCTTTGGGGTGTGATGAGATAAAGCGCATCTGTGATGATGCCGGAGTGGAATGCACAGCGGAGCCGGATCCGGAAAAGGCGATAGAAAAGGCTATGGAACTTGCCGGAAATGGGCTCATATGCATCTGCGGCTCGCTCTATCTCGCGGGCGAAGCGGAGCGTATACTGAAGGATAAAGGAATATTTAATTTTTAAGGAGTTACGAAATGAAGAGAGCTTTGAGCTGGATGTTTTATGCGTTATTCAGCATTGTATTCACGTGGGTCATGATATATGTGATCTTCCAGAATCAATATCATGAGTCGGCATATCTGATACCGGTATCGATAGTATGCCTTGCCGCGCTTGCGGTAATATACAAGATGCTGGAAAAGCACGAGAGCACACTGGAGGATAAGTATAAGTATATATTGCCGGCATCTTGTGTCGTCATGTTCATAATACAGATAATAATGAGCAATATACTTGAATTCAATCCCGTTTTTGATATGGGCGCCGTGTACCACGGAGCCGTGGAATGGGTTGAGACCGGGACCTTCGAGGGGTATTACGACTACTTCTCGGCGAATCCGAATAATGCGGGCGCGATGGTGTTTCTGTTTGTAATATTCAAACTCTGCTCGTTTGTGGGGATAGAAAACTTCTTTATGGCCGCGGCAACAGTGAACAGTATTATGGCTGTGTGCACAATGGCTGTGGTATCGCTCGTATGCAGAAGGCTTGGAAGCGTTAGCCACGCGCTGTTCGCGCTCGTGCTGTTTGCGCTGAGCCTGCCGTTTTATATCATAGGAGCGGTTTTCTATACAGATGCCTTGTCACTGCTGTTCCCGGTGCTTGCGTTTTATCTTTATCTGCGGGCACGTGATACCGAGGACATAAAAAAGCAAATACTGTTCTATGTACTCATGGCGCTGTCCGCGGCGGTGGGTATGCAGATAAAGTTTACGGTGGCAGTAGTGCTTGCGGCGATAGCCATAGACCTATGTTTCAGATTCGAACTGAAAAGATTCGCGGCAGCAGCGGTGAGTACCGCAGCAGTGCTTGTGCTGGTATCGGTATCCGTGAACGGAGTGCTTTATAATCACCTTGACAAGGAAACTGTGGAGAAAGAGGATTATCCGCTTACACACCATATAATGATGAGTTTCAAGGGTGACGGAGGTTATAATGCCGAGGATTTCGAATTCACAAAGAGCTTTGACGATGTTGAGGAGCGCAACGAGGCGGTAAAAGACGAATTGTTCAAAAGGATAAAGGATCTCGGGTTCGCGGGGATATACGATCTGTTTTCGGTGAAGGCATCCAAGGACTACGGTGACGGAACGTACGGCTTTTCGGACTTCCTTGACGATAATCCCGTAAACGATTCGTCTCTGCACAAATATGTGCTCTATGACGGGGAAAGCTACAGCAAGTATTCGCATTTCTGCACAAGCATGCACATAGCTGTTATGCTGCTGATGCTTTTCGGCTCATACGGATATGTTTTGGTAAACAAGAAGGAATTGCACAAAAACCTTGTTCCGTATCTTACAGTTTTCGGAGTGTTCGCATTCCTTATGATATGGGAAACAAACAGACGGTATTTCTTCAACTCTCTGCCGATGATCTTTATCTGTGCAGCCATGGGTGTTGGACAGTTCAACGCAGCGATGTCGTTGCTTAAGAGACGCATAGTGACTGTGATAAACGGTCCGGATCATGTGTCTGAGAAAAAGAGCGTAAGCAGATCTAAATAAATTTAGTCGTGGATATTGGTATGTGTGGAAAAAAATACTGTCTGGATAATTGAAACGAGGTAGCGTATGGTATTGAAAAATAAACTTGGCATCAAGGATTCGGCGGAGCTTGCGCGCGAGGAGGAGCGGATAAGCAAGAAAAAAGCGATGGAGCTTTTTGAGAGCGGAGCGCTTGACAGGCTTGCACCGGGGAAGTTCTCTTCGCTGCAATATATTCACAAATATCTTTTTGAGGACATTTACAGTTTTTCCGGCGAGATAAGGCATGAGAACATAGCCAAGGGGAATTTTCGTTTTGCCCCTGTCATTTATCTGGAGGCGGCACTCGAAAGCATTGACGGAATGCCTCAGTCGACATTTGATGAGATCGTTGCGAAATACGTTGAAATGAACGTCGCGCATCCGTTCCGAGAGGGGAACGGCAGAAGTATGCGCATATGGCTTGACATGCTTTTAAAATCAGAACTTGGCATGGTAGTAGATTGGAGCAGGATCGATAAGGAGGATTATCTGTTTGCGATGGAACGCAGTCCGGTCAGGGATACGGAGATAAAATGCCTGCTGCGCGATGCTCTGACAGCAGATACCGGCAGTATGGAGGTATTTATGAAAGGGATCGACAGGAGTTATTACTACGAAGGTTACGTTTCCTTTACGACAGAGGAGCTGGCGGAAAAAAAGAATGATGTGTGAAATGTCTCAGTGGTGCTGCATATCGCTGCAGCACCGCCGGTTGCATTATTCATAAAATCAAAGCCCGCGCAGCGAGCGTTTTATATCATTTATCTCTTTTTCGATCTTCTCGAGCTTATCTATTATGTCTTGGGCATTTTTGATGCCTTACTTTGTAAACTTATATCCAACGCCCCAAACGGTGTCTATGAACTTTTCACCGCTTTTGGAGAGCTTGTCACGTATTCGCTGGATATGTACCGCTACGGTTGAGACGTCGCCTACGGCGTCCATGCCCCATATCCTGTCGAAAAGATGTTCTTTTGAGAATGCCCTGTTTGGGTTTGAGGCGAGAAAATACAGAAGGTCGAACTCCTTTGCCGTCATGGTC
This sequence comes from Candidatus Ornithomonoglobus merdipullorum, assembly GCA_018714695.1. Classification (GTDB taxonomy): domain Bacteria; phylum Bacillota; class Clostridia; order UBA1381; family UBA1381; genus Ornithomonoglobus; species Ornithomonoglobus merdipullorum. Next base: position 48,522 of record DVNB01000087.1, read on the forward strand.
ACGTTTTCTCCGTTTATCGTGACGGTCCGCGCGTCGGGGTCGATCGTAAGGGAACGGATCTCGATTTTCTGAGATGCGGGTCTTGTGAGTGCCTCGTAGCGAGCTATGTGCGCCTTTACACGCGCGACCAGCTCGTTCGGGCTGAACGGCTTCGTCATGTAATCATCGGCGCCCAGTCCCAGACCGCGTATCTTGTCTATATCGCTCGTCTTTGCCGAGAGGAATATTATCGGTGTCTGAAGCTTCTGCCGTATCCTTGTTATTATCTCGAATCCGTCCATGCCCGGAAGCATCACATCGATTATAAAAAGATCATATTCTCCCGTGAGCGCGGCATCCAGCCCTGTGTTTCCCCAGCTCTCTATGTCGCATTCGAAGCCGTTTATCGCAAGATAGTCGCGTTCAAGCTCCGCTATCTCCTTGTCATCCTCAATTATCAGTATTCTTTTCATTGCTGCCCTCCGTATCTGTATCAAGCGGCAAACATATGGTTGCCGTTGTTCCCTTGCCGAGCCCGGCGCTCCTCAGCCACAGCCTGCCGCGGTGTTTTTCTGTTATCTGCTTTGCTATGCTCAGTCCGAGTCCGTTGCCCTTGACCTGTGATGTGCGTGAGCTGTCCGTCCTGTAAAAGCTCTCAAACACCTTCCCGAGCTCCGAAGGCTCGATCCCCATGCCGTCATCCTTGACGGATATATATGCGTGGCCCTCATCGGTAAAGCATTTGACAGTAACTCCGAGGCTTTCACTGCGGCGGTATTTGATGGAATTGTCTATGAGATTATGAAGGACACGTCGCATTTTCTCACCGTCTATGACTACCGGCAGAGGCTCATCACATATCTCCTGACGCAGTTCAAGCCCTGCGCGCTCGAAATCTATCCTGTAGCTGTCGGTCACGTCAAGCACGAGGTCGCGAAGATCTCCCTTCTGCATGTTGAATTCAAGTCCCGAAAGCTCAAGCTTCGAGAAGGTGGAGAGGTTTGAGACGAGTTCGTCTATCATCCCTGCTTTTGATCTTATAGTGTCAAGATAGCGTTTAAGCTTTTCTGGGGTGTCGGCAATACCGTCGTTTATGCCGTCTATATACCCTTTTATTGACGTGACGGGTGTTTTCAGGTCATGCGAGATATTGGCTATGAGCATGTTCCGCTCATGCCGGAGCTGACGTTCTTTTTCGCGTGAGTAGACGAGCGCACGGCGCATCGAGTCGAAACCCTCGCAGAGGTCGTCTATTTCGTCAAGCTCGCTGCCCATGACTTCAAAATTGAGGTCTCCGTTTCGTATCGTGTCCATATTCCGACGAAGCTCCCTGAGCGGCTTTTCCAGTTCCGAGGTCATGCGCCGGGTTATGAGCGTGTTCGTGACGGCGCATATGGCTATGCATATCACGATATAGATGAATACGTACATAATTGCGGTAGGATTGCTTGTGAAAAAAGCGCCTATTGCCTTCATCAGCACGAACGGATTTATAAGAGCCGTGCGAGATATGTATTCCGCATCCGACGGGAATCTGATCACGAAAATGATCAGAAACAAAACGGAAACAACGCCTATAAGAAATATAGGCGTTATCAACAGTATGAAATTATAATAGCTTATTTTTTGACGTATTTTCATAGCGTTTTCCTCTGCTTCACATATATTGCGTGCCTCTCACGCACTGCGTCTGAACAGTGGCACGAAAGGACTCAGATATAGTCGTATGTGTCCGTAAGCGGAAAGATCCTTTGCCTCGAAGTATCCGTTTTTCGCCGAGTCGTATATACTCTTGTCGGGCGTTATCATGACTGTTCTGTCAGCTCTGATGGATGGAGCGTCGGAGTCGTCGTCATATGCTTTTGATTGACCTATTTGTCCCTTTTCTGAAAGTATAACATACTTGACGATACTCTGCATATAGAAATCATTGTTTTTAGACAGAAAGCTTGGATCTATCCAGCCCGTTATAACTATATCTCTGCCTTCCGTCAAAGATTCATTCGTGCTTTGCAGCAGCTTGAATTCCGTTCCGCTCGTGGTAACTTGTTCGACTATCAAAGATACATCGCGATCCGGGTTTTCCTTGACCATGCGCGCATATACTTCCTCGGTGGCTGTGTCGTATACGACTTCACAGACTTTCACCGCACATTCAACATACAAGACTAAAAGCGTAGCTGATATGATCAATACCCAAAAGATAAACCATCTTTTGCGCATAAGTATTTTGTGGTTTTTAATCATATGTAATTTCAATCCTTTATTTTGTCAAAAATTTTTCTGTCAGTTTCATTAAAATCATCGTACGAATCCAGATAGATCAAAGAATCCGATATATAATGCTTACTGAATATGATATATGATCCTCCTCTTGTTATTTTTGCATCTTTATCGATGGTGGGATCATAATCGTTTCTATGCACATATGCAATATTGCTTTTGTCAATGACGGTTTCGCCGCATGGTGCCACTGCATACAGCTTGTCGTTTTTATCTTTGTAATGGCTTATATTTTCCAATATGACAACAGCTGTGCTGTCATTCTCATGCATATTAAGATGATTCCCGGAGGCATCATGATTAATCGTGAATTTGCCGCTGCCAAATTCTTCAACAGTGTATCTCCCGACATCCTTTTCTCGTTCTCGATCCAATTCATATGCGATCAGGCTAATGATGTTATCCTGTATCTCATGTCTGAAAAGATAGAAGATACAGCCAATAGCTATGCATGCCGAAACACATAATGACACGATTCTCAAGCTTTTGCGGTCCATTATATAGTCACCTCATATTCACCGCAAGAAAGATTTTTAGCATATCGATCTCTTTTTGATCATCGCATGTGGAGTTAATTCACAGCCTACGCAGTGGCAGGACACGAAATGTCTCGGGTCACACATTCTTCCTATCAAATATTATATATGAAATCGAATATAAAATCAATATGCTTCCGAATAAAATACCCATTTTGTACATCAGGATGCGGAAAGGCAGTGCCTGACCGAGCATCATCACATGGAGCTTGGCGTTTGCGGTGAACAGGAACGATTCCGTGCCCGCAACGTAGAGCCCCATGTATTTCATGATACCGTATACCGCAAGGCACAGAAGCATCGAGGATGCCGAGCCCTTGAGGCAGACGTTTATTAATATCCCCAAAAAAGCGACGCCTATCAGCGGAATTATATCGATCAGATAAGCCGCAAGTGTGACGGGTGCCTGTGAGAGTGACCCGCCGGAGATCAGCTGGATCAACATGTTTGCGGCATACATCACAAGGAGCGATACCGCGCCTGTGATCAATACCGCCGCCGCTTTCGCGGTGAGCAGCTTGAACCTTGTTACAGGCTGCAAAAGACACATTTTTAACGTGTCGGCGGAGTATTCGTGTGTGAAAAGATCGGCGGCTGCCGCAAACATTATGATCGGAATGAGTATCTCCACGGCAAACGGCAGCATTTCAAGGGTCATGTTCGTCTTAACGACAATGTGCCCTTCGGTTATCCTGGTTATCAGCGCGGAGCCGCCCCAGCGAATGAGCGATACCGCAGCACCTATCAGTATAAACACTATATATTTCTTCTTATGTATGAGCTTGTAAAGCTCTTTTTTCAGAGCAAATAAAAACGTGTTCATATGCTGCCCCTCCTCTCATGCACCTTTTCGAGGAAATAATCCTCCATCGACGGATAGAGCGACATTATGTGCTGAGTGCTGTCTATTGAGACAAGCTCACCGTCATAGATGACCGCGGTCGTGGTGCTCAGCTTTTCTATCTCTGACGCTATATGGCTGGAGATGACGAAGGTGGTATTGTATTTTTCGTTCATGGTCTTTATATATTCACGTATCTCCACCACGCCTTCGATGTCGAGACCGTTTACCGGCTCGTCAAGTATCACGATCTCGGGATCGCCCATAAGAGCGGCGGCAAGCCCGAGGCGCTGCTTCATACCGAGCGAAAAGCGTCCCGCCTTGTCATTTTTGTACCGTTCAAGATGAACGATATTGAGTACCCTGTCTATGTCCTCTATATCCTCCGGGCGGCGTGCCGCAAGCCTGAGGTTCTGATATGCCGTAAGATCCTTGTATATTGCGGGCGACTCTATAAGAGCGCCCGTTTTTGCTATTATACTTTCAAAATTCTCGTGAAGATCCTTGCCGTCTACCTCTATCCTGCCGCTGTCCTCCCGGATGAGTGAGAGCATCGCTTTCATGAGCGTGGTCTTTCCGGAGCCGTTTGGCCCCAGAAGACCGAGGATCTCACCTGTTTTTACGGTGAGCGAAATATCGCGTATACCGCGTTTGTTTTTATAAAGCTTTGTAAGACCGGAAATCTTTATCATTGCTACATCCTCCTAAATTCAGAACTCCGCGTGTCAGAATTCGACCTTTACGCGGTTGCCGTTATCGTCATATTCATAAACGTTAACGCCGAGCTCCGAAACAGGCGTTATAACCGTTGTGCCCACATTTGTAAATGCGAGCGTAAGGTCAAAGCTCATTATGTGTTCAGCGCCGGTGCTGTCGGTTCCCTTGAAGTTCACTTCGCCATTCCCGTCGCGTAAAACGCCGTCCTTGCCAACGTTGAAGTTAAGTGTTAGGCTATCGATAACAGGATCGGAACCCATCATATTTATATAGTATTGAGCATCCGACTCGTCGTATGTCATGGTTATCTCGTTTCCGTTTTCGTCATACGATGTGTATGTCGGCCCGCTTTCTGACATCGAGAATACCATGCTCAGCCCCGCATTCACCAGCTCCGGTATCTGTACAGAGTCAAGCGTTATGCTGTATGACGTATGATCGTCAGTATCCTCGGTGCACACGAAGTTGTTGCGCAGATCGCCGACTACCGTGTCCGCGGCAAGCTCCATGAAGCGTACTACCTTGTCAAATGTGCCGCGCTCCTCATCTCCGATCCCGAGAAGATTTGTGGCAGGCTCGCCCGGATAGTAGTCATGGCGTATGAAGCCGTCGGGATTTCCGTTATTGTCATAATAGTTGTAATAGTAATAATTGCTGTCCTCGTAGTTCTCCGATACATAGGGGATATCGCCGTCCACATCCGAGACCGACTCGGTGCGCCCGTGCGTCATCTGGTTGGGAAGATCAGCCTCATAGTCGTATGTTGCTTTTACGAGAGACAGATCATCAAATTTCATCTCCATTGTGCTCGAGATCGTGCAGTTTGTGTAATCAAGAGCACCTATGAGTGACTTCTTCAGAGAATCGTAGCCGTTTGCCGTCTGGTAGCTCGCGAACGCTGCCGATGTGAGCACGCATACGCCCGCCGCCGCGCAGATCGCTGCTGCGTTTTTCTTTTTCATATATATCATCCTTTCTGATGTGATATCGTGTATATGTTATCAAGCGGAAGCTTAATAAGCGGCTCGCGCCGGCCGCCGCGGGAGATGCTGTTCATGCGCAGCAGCCTCCCGCACACCGGCATTAGGAGTATGTAAGCTTCCGGCTTACAAGTATATTCTACCTGTACCCGTTAAAGATTATATAATAAAAGTTTAAACTTTTCATAAACAAATATAACAAAATCCAAAAGCCGCAAGAGTTCTTTAAAATAATATTGACAAGTGCGCATAAAATGCGTATAATATAGATATACGGAGGTATGCTATGAAAACAAAAGATCTCATAAAGCTGTTGGAGAAGAATGGCTGGACTTTTAAAAGGCACGGTGCTAACCATGATATATATGTTAAAGACGGCGAAAGAGAGTCTGTTGTCAGACACAGAGAGATGGATGAAGAACTGGCAAAGGCTATAATCAAACGAAGAAATTTGAAATAGAGAGGAAGGCAGAACAAAATGAAAGAAGCATATCCTATAATAATGTCGCAAGGCAAAGAATTTGTGGTGGTATATGTTCCTGATTTCAATATAAACACTCAGGGCAGAGATATTGCCGATGCAATGGAGATGGCGCGTGACGCTATAGGCATCATAGGAATCGATATGGAGGATGATCATGAAAAGCTGCCGTCGCCTTCCGAATTGTCACAGGTAAAAGCGGGAGACGGAGAGTTTGTAACATTGGTCGATGTCGATTTTGAAGAATACCGAAGAAAAAATGAGATGCGGAGCGTGAAGAAAAACTGCACCATCCCCGGCTGGCTGAATTATGAAGCCGAGAAGGCAAACATTAATTTCTCAAATGTGTTGCAGAAGGCCTTGATGGAACAGCTCCATATAACAAGATAAACAAATCGGCTGCCGTATTTTCGTGCGGCAGCCGATTTGTTTATGTTAAAAATCAACAAATATATGAAGTTATGAGTTTTTTCGCAAAAAAACACTTGACAAGCGGGGGTGGGGTGTGTTACAATATATCCGAATATGAAGAGGTTCTTTTTTTTTGCGTGTCGAAAAAAATACGAGTCTCTTGATCAAGATAAATGACGAAAACGGAGGTTGAACGAGAATGAGAGTTAAGATCACACTTGCTTGTCAGGAATGCAAGCAGAGAAATTACAACACAATGAAGAACAAGAAGAACGATCCGGACAGGCTTGAGATGAACAAGTACTGCAAGTTCTGCAGAAAGCACACTCTGCATAAGGAAACAAAGTAATCAGGGTGAAGAAACAGCTTGTTTAGAGGAGGCATGCCTCTTTTAAACGGTCTTTGAAAGGAGTCCATAATATGGCAGAAGCTAATGTTAAACCGAAGAAGAAGCCTTTCTTTGCCAGAATGAAGAAGTATTTCAAGGATACGAAATCTGAGCTGAAGAAAGTTACATGGCCTTCAAAGGAGCAGCTTAAAAAGAACACGATCGTTATACTTGTGTTCATTATAATAGTAGGCATATTCCTTTTTGCGTTCGATATGCTGTTCGCATGGCTTTCATCGCTTCTGACAAACATAGTATAACACTCTTGGGTTAATGTTTGTCGAAAGGAGCGGTCAGAATGGCTGAGGAAGCGAAATGGTATGTTGCCCACACCTATTCGGGCTACGAGAACAAGGTGAAGGAAAGCATCGAAAAAACGGTCGAGAACCGCGGACTCGAGGACCTCATAAAGGATGTAAAGGTCCCGGTTGAGGATGTCATAGAAAAACGCGGAGACAAGGAAAAGGTTGTTTCGAGAAAAATATTCCCGGGCTACGTCGTCATCAAGATGGTCATGACCGACGAAAGCTGGTACGTCGTTCGGAATACGCGCGGCGTTACGGGATTTGTCGGACCCGGCTCCAAGCCTGTTCCGCTTACCGATGCCGAGGTCGAGAAGATGGGTGTTGACACAGTGCGTCACGCCGATCTCGGGTTCAAGGTAGGAGATCTCGTAGAGATCAAGGCGGGACCGATGGAAGGCTTCTCGGGAAATATTGAAAAGATCGACCATGAGACCGGAACTCTCTGGGTAACGGTTTCGATGTTCGGCCGCGAGACATCGGTAGAGATAGACAGCTCGCAGGTCAAGGCGGTAGACTGATATCAGGTTCTACCGGAAAAAGCTTTATCCGGGAGGCTTCAGCGTCCCGATAAGATATATCCCTCTGGTAACAGTGGGAGGGCGAAAAGCCCGCAATTACCACATATAGCGCGTCAGGCGCTATGAATATTTAAGGAGGTGGCCGTAATGGCACAGAAGGTAGCAGGTTATATTAAATTACAGATTCCGGCCGGAAAAGCTACACCGGCACCGCCGGTTGGTCCGGCACTTGGTCAGCATGGTGTAAACATCATGCAGTTTACAAAGGAATTCAATGAAAAGACGGCAAAGGACGCAGGCTTGATCATTCCGGTTGTTATTACCGTATACGCTGACCGTTCATTCTCATTCGTCACAAAGACACCGCCGGCTGCGGTTCTTATCAAGAAGGCTTGTAAGATACAGAGCGGTTCGGGTGTTCCGAACAAGACAAAGGTAGCTACTATTTCACAGGCTGATCTTCGCCAGATAGCAGAGACAAAGATGCCCGACCTCAATGCAGCGTCGGTTGAGGCTGCTATGAGCATGATCGCCGGCACATGCAGAAGCATGGGCGTTATAGTAGGCGACTGATTTCTCATTATCTATTATAAAACGGTGGGAGAGATTTTTCTCGCAGGACCACGAAGGAGGATTTAATAATGTTCAGAGGTAAGAAATACAAGGACAGCGTAAAGCTTATAGACAAGTCAAAGCTCTATGACGCCGACGAAGCTATGAAGCTCGTTACACAGACGTCAAAGGCTAAGTTCGATGAGACCGTTGAGGCTCATATAAAGCTCGGTGTTGATTCAAGACACGCGGATCAGCAGGTAAGAGGAGCTATCGTTCTTCCGCACGGAACAGGTAAGAGCGTAAGAGTGCTCGTTTTTGCAAAGGGCGCGAAGGCTGACGAGGCTAAAGAGGCCGGCGCAGATTTCGTAGGTGAGGCAGAGCTCGTTCAGAAGATACAGGGCGAGAACTGGTTCGATTTTGACGTTGTTGTTGCGACACCGGATATGATGGGTGTTGTTGGACGTCTCGGTAAGGTGCTCGGTCCTAAGGGACTCATGCCGTCACCGAAGGCAGGTACTGTAACGATGGACGTTGCAAAGGCTGTTAAGGAGATCAAGGCAGGTAAGATCGAGTACAGACTTGACAAGACAAATATCATCCACTGCCCGATAGGCAAGGCATCATTCGGCGATGCAAAGCTTCTTGAGAACTTCAACGCACTTATGGGCGCTGTTATCAAGGCTAAGCCGTCGGCAGCAAAGGGTCAGTACCTGAGAAGCGTTGTTGTTGCGTCAACAATGGGACCGGGAATCAAGATCAACCAGGCTAAGCTCGGATAATTTTAAATATATGCGGACCAAGGACTTCGTTTAGGGGTCCTGTATCCGCCGTAAAACATTTGCGGCGGAATATCTTCTACCCCGAAAAATTTCGGGAAATTTGAAAAATATACTTGACAACTCGAGGTACATGTGATATACTATCCGAGTTGACACACCGTAGACAGTCGGCAGGAGAGATCCGTAAGTCCCACCGAGGTATAATAATTCCTATGAATTTTATGGCTCTTCACGTCTGCGGCGAAGAGCCTTTTATATTGTATAAAGGGCGAGCAGAATTCTACAGGAGGTGAAAACATTATGCCAAACGCACAGGTTTTGGAAGCAAAACAGGCACAGGTCGCTGAGGCTGCCGAGCTCATAAAGAGCGCACAGACAGGTGTCCTCGTTGACTACAGAGGTCTTAACGTTGCGGAGGACACAGAACTGCGCAACAAGCTTCGTGAAGCTAACGTTAAGTATTTTGTTATCAAGAACAAGATCTTGAAGCGCGCGGTCGACGAGATCGGGCTTGAGGGTCTTGATGAGGTCCTTCACGGACCGACAGCGCTCGCTGTATCGGCTGATGACGCAGTAGCGCCGGCAAAGGTCATTGCAGACTTTGCAAAGACGAATGATAAGCTCGAGATCAAGGGCGGTTTCATGGACGGAGCGGTAATGAGCTTAGACGAGGTCAAGCAGCTCGCGGCTACACCGAACTTCGAGACATTGATCGCGAAGATGATGGGCAGCATGCTCTCATCTGTAAGCGGACTGGCAAGACTTCTTGCTACAGTTGCGGACGGCGGCGTAGAGATACCCGACCTTATCGCAAAGAAGGCTGCAGAAGCGGCACCCGCAGAGGAAGCGGCTGCTCCGGCAGAAGAGGCTCCGGCCGAATAATCCAAATTTTATATTTATATTCAGGAGGAAAATAAAATGGCAGATTTGAATGCGATCCTTGATTCGATCAAGGAATTAAAGTTACTTGAAGTTGCAGAACTCGTAAAGATGATGGAAGAGGAATTCGGCGTAAGCGCAGCTGCTCCGGTAATGGTTGCAGGCGCTGCTGAAGGCGGTGCTGCGGCAGCAGACGAGAAGACAGAGTTTGATGTTGTTCTCGCTGAGGTTGGTGCATCGAAGATGAATGTTATAAAGGTAGTTAAGAACCTCACAGGTCTCGGCCTTAAGGAAGCTAAGGCATTGGTAGACGGCGCACCGGGAACGATCAAGGAAGCTGTTCCGACAGAAGAGGCTCAGAAGATGAAGGCTGAGCTCGAAGAGGCAGGCGCTAAGGTTGAATTGAAGTAATAACGCTCTGATATTTAAAAGTGCGATCCGCTTTGCATAAGACGGTTCTGAGGAGGGAGATCATTAATGAAGATCGATGTTTCATCTATTTTAAAGATCACCGGTGCGAGAGTTGAAATCGACGGGAAAGTCGATCTCAAGGATGCCGATTTTCTCGGCGAGTCGTATAAGTTCGAGGAACCGCTCACTGTTTCGGGCGAGATATATAATAACGGTCAGACGCTCACTTTGGAGGCGCATGTAACGGGGAAGATGATCACCGAATGCGCGAGATGTCTGAGCGAAGTTCATGCCGATGTTGATTTTAATGTTGAGGAATACCTTGCAAGAGATGACGGACGTGAGGCTCGCGGTGACGAGGAGGATATAATCCTCTTTGACGGACATGAGGTGGAGCTCGATGATATTGTGCGGGACAGGTTTTTGATGAACCTTTCCGGAAGATATCTGTGCCGTGATGACTGTAAGGGTTTATGTCCTGTCTGCGGTCATAACCTCAATGAGGGAGACTGCGGCTGCAACAGGGAGTATATCGACCCGAGATGGCAGGCACTGGCGGATATTATGAAAGGGCAGACGGAGGAATGATCCTTCCGTTATGCCGATACGATCAGAGTAGAATTATTATGGAGGTGTAATCAATGGCAGTACCTAAGAATAAAACGTCAAAAGCCAGAAGAGATAAAAGACGTGCCAACTGGAAGCTTACTGCACCGGATTTGGTGGAGTGCCCGCAGTGCCACGCTTTGAAAATGCCTCACAGAGTTTGTCCCACATGCGGATATTACAAAGGTAAAGAAGTTATCAAGGTTGAGGATTGATTTCGGCTTGAAAATAATAAGAGGTGATGCGCAGAACCACGGTTTTGCCGCATCACCTCTTTTTGTGTTATACTAAATATTTGTGTGTTTTGCAAGTGTATTTTGTGAATAAAATAAAAAGCCCACTGCGCGGTCCGCTCTGCGCGTGAGCTTTATCTTTGAAATTATAATTATATTAATAGAGATTTTATGAATACAGCATTTTAATATTATCAGAGCTCCGCGTCAAATGCGAGCGGAGTCATTGTCCCGAAATCATCCCATACGTACGCCTTTACCGAGGCGATGGTGCCGTTCTCGGGAACATCAAGCTTGATGCCGAAGGTGCAGTCTGTGTCTGCCGGAACGTCGGCATAGCAATAGTTCAAGCCTACAAGCGCGCCGCTCTCGTCATATGCTGCAACAGCTATGTAGTCATTTCCATTGCCTTCACCTGTCTTCTTCACGCTGAGCTCGGCAATGAAGCTTCCCGATTCAGGTATAGCGTCAAGTGTTTCACCGGCGCCGTTTTTAAATGACGCGTTTGTAACTGTGTATTCGGTGACAGGCTCGTCGGTCTTTCTGATAGTGAAGGTTTTGTCTATTTGCTCCATTGTGTCGGTCCTGTAGGTGTTTATGGTGAGCTCGTCATCCGTGACGTCGATCGTTGAGAATGTGGGAACATCCTCCTGCCATCTTGCAGCGATATACGCCTGCGGATGCTCTACGAGATCGTAATATTTACTTCCCGACGCAGAGTTTGCCGTGAGGTAGAGTATACCGTCAGGGTTTTCAACGATCTCTGAATCTGCCGAGTTCACATAGTCCTTGTCCTCTATCATAGCAAGATAGTTATCATATTTCGCCTGCTGCTCCTCGGTAGGCACAAATTCTATTTCATCGCCGTTCTCATCTTCGATAACGCCGTCAGCGAAGGCTTCGTATTCGTCATCGGATATCGAGTTCATATCCCAATCGTACTTTGAGATCTCGGCATTTTTCATGATATATGAGCGGCTGTAGGTGTGGTCATGTCCTGTGAGAACAACGTCTATATCGTTTTCCTCGAGGATAGGTGTGAGGCTGTAACGCAGCTCTACTATCTCAGGCTCGTTCGAATGTTCTCCGGAACCGTAGATGTCTTGATGGAGAGTTACTATTCTCCACTTTGCGTCGGTGTTCTCCTCACATGCCTGCTCTATCAGCTGTTTATGCTCTGCAGCGTTGGTATTGTTTGTGTTGAGCATTATAAACAGGGTGTTGCCGTAGGTGAAGTAGTAGTCGCCGCCTGCATAAGTCGAGCCGAGTTCACTGCTGTTAGGATTGTTGAAATGATATGTATAATTGGAAGAGAGCGCGTCATGGTTACCGATCGTAGTGGCCACGGGCATCGTCTCAAGAGCCTTTGGTGAGAGGTAACCGGCATATTCGATCTCGTTATCCGTGTATGTTTCATGAGTCTCGTCCGCGGTATGACTGTCGCGCGACTGTATCTGGTCGCCTGCCGAAACCATGAATGCTATATCCGGCTTGAGCTCAAGCGCACTGTTTATGGTATTGTTCCAGTTGAAAGAATCGTTTCTGACAGCGTTGTCTTGGCCCTGCTCCTCAGTACCGCCTTCTGGTATGTTCTCGTCCGATGATCCTATCTGCGGGTCGCCGAAGAACATAAAGCTGTAGCCTGATGAAGAATCTTTCGGCGTGATCTCGCGGACTTCCGTCCATGCCCCATCCTTTGTGTAGGAATAGCAGTATGTCTTGCCGGACTCAAGTCCCGTTACTGTTACCTTGTTTGAGTTGTAGTCCGGTACAGCCGCTGTCTGTGCAACACTGATCAGAGAATCAGCTGTTTCGCCCGCTTCTTTTTCATAGAACTTGAACTGCGGAACTCCCGCATCGGCTTTTGAGTACCATGCAAAGTTGAGTTCTGTTTCATCCTTTCCCGGAGTGAGTGAGATATTCTCCCAGTCCGTTTTTTCTGTGTCCCATTCTTGTACCCATGCATCCCAGGCGCCGTTCTGAGCGGCTTCCGTTTGGTCCGCCTGAGTCCATCCGTCGTTGTCTGCTGCTGTTACTCCGGTGAATGCGGATGCTGCAAGAATACAGCAAAGCAAAACGGAAAAGCTTTTTTTACTGTTCATGTTGATATACTCCTTTCGCATAAATGCGTCTTTTATGATCGCACGGTATGAACATGCCGTCCGATAGTAACATTTTATTACGTCAAATGATAAAAATCAATAACGTTTACCAAAACATAAGAAAAAATTTACGAGATTGTGAATAAACGATGAATATGTAAAATGTTTTAACGGTTATCTTATTTTTCGGTAAATTATCTTGATTTTAGTCCGCAGCGTATGTATAATATCATGACGGAGAAACAGGGAGATCGAAAGGAGAAATATCAAAATGGTAAGCAGAGTAAAGGATTATATCAGGAGTGCAGAGACAAAGCGAATAATATTTTCGATAATAATATTGGCGCTGTATTCGGTCGTGCTCTGTTTTTTTAACAGCAATATAGAAAAAACACCGCTCATAAACAGTGAGGGAAAAACATATGCCAAGGCAGAGGTGGTAGAGATCATAAATGAAAATGCCGCTGAGGCTGGTGAGAGGGCAGGCTCACAGAAGGTATTGCTTGAGATCAAAAGCGGGCAATATAAAGGCGAGAGGCTTGAGGCATATTCAACTGACGGATACCTTTACGGTGCTGACAGTGAGGTGGGTATGACTGTTATGGCGGTAATAAGTGAATCTAACGGAGAAAAAGTCGTTTCGGTAGGCGGCGTTTACAGGGGCGGTGCAGTTGTCCTAATACTTGTGCTGTTCCTGCTGAGTATATGGATAATTGGCGGAAGAAAAGGACTTCTCGCGGTCATCAGTCTGGTGTTTACACTTGTCACTATAGTCGGACTGTTCCTGCCTATGATATACCGGGGCGTTTCGCCGTTCCTTTCAGCCGTGATATCTTGCGTGATAACAACGGCGGTATGTATGCCGCTCATAGGGGGCATGTCAAAGAAGACAGCGGCATCAATATTTGCGAGTGTCGCGGGTGTTATCATCGCAGGCATATTGGCATTTTTGTTCGGTAAGCTTACGGATGTTTCCGGATATAATGTATCGGAGATAGACGAGCTCATGTTCATAGCCGCAAATACAGATATACAGGTAGGCGAGCTGCTGTTTGCCGGTATACTTATAGCATCGATGGGCGCTGTGATGGACGTGGCAATGTCGGTGGTAACTGCTGTAGAGGAAATACATATAAAAAATCCGGAGATGAGCGCCAGAGAATTGTTTGTTTCGGGCATGAAGGTCGGAAACGATACGATGGGAACAATGTCGAATACATTGATACTTGCATTTGTGGGAAGCTCTATAAATACTCTTGTGACTATTTATGCGTATGATTATCCCATGATGTATACTATGAATCTTTACTCGACGTGTATAGAGATAATCCGCGGTATATCCGGAAGTATGGGGGTAGTGTTTGCGGTGCCGATCGCTGCGGCGGCTTCATCATTCCTGTATGGAGCACGGCGGCGCAGCGATATGCAGGCTGAGATAGTGTAAAATATATTGAGGCGCCTTTGAGGGCGCCGATTTTTTTGTTGTACGCATATAAAAAATTGCTGATACCTCTTGAAAATGTGACTAAAATATAGTACAATAGAACTGATATACTGTTCGCAGTGCTGTGTGCGGACGGGAGATAAAGATTTAAGAGGTGACTTTATGACAGCAATTGTTTCAATCATGGTACTTACCGCCGTGTTCGGAGGCGCGGTATGGGCACTGTACCTGAAAGAAAGTGTCGGCGCGCTGAAAAAGAGCGAGAATAATGCCATGTATATAATAGCCGTACTGGTGGCGGGCATTATTGCGAATGTTATCGGCGCGGTGTGTTATTACGGACATGAGACGGATATGGCATGTTGGCAGGGATGGTCTCGTGATCTGTTTGAAAACGGGCTCGGAGCGTTCTATACCTCCGAGGGCTTTCATGATTATCCTCCGGGATATGTTTATATTTTGTATCTGCTGGGAGCGGTACGGGATCTGTTCGGACTGGAAGGGACGGTCTTGCAGCTGCTTTTGAAGCTTCCAACGATCATAGCAAATCTGGTTACGGGCTATTTTGTATATAAGATAGCTTCGAAGAAATTCAGTGACGAGATCTCAGCGGTCTTTGCGGCGCTTGTAGTGCTCAATCCCGCGTATATACTTGTAGGTCCGATCTGGGGACAGGTGGACAGTATACTTGCTCTGTTCTGTTTTCTTGCTGTGTATTACACGGCAGAGAAGAAGTACACGCGCTCATATTTCCTGTTTGCGATCGCTGTGCTGATAAAGCCGCAGGCGCTGTTCTTCACACCTGTGCTGATTTACGGCATAATTGATTTTGTGCGGTCGGATGATTATACAAAGGAGAAGCTGGTTAAAATACTCCTGAGCGGCGTCGGAGCTGTTGCATTTATGTTCGTGACATTCATGCCGTTCGGAAGCAATCCTATAGAAGGGATAAGTGTGATATTGAGCCAATATACGGAAACACTTGCGTCGTATCCGTATATGACTGTGAATGCGTTCAATATTTACGGCGCAATAGGCAAGAACTGGGCAGGGCTCACCACTGGTTCAAGCATAATCGGCTATGGTGTGATACTGCTTATTGTAGCATATTCGGCATATGTGTTCTTCAAGAGCAAGAGCCCGGCTAAGTATTATCTTTCGTCATTCATCCTTGTGTTCGGAATGTTCATGCTCGCTGTCAAGATGCATGAGAGATATGCTTTCCCGGGGATAATATTCCTGCTAATGGCGCTTATAACTGTGCCCAATACAAGAAATTATCTGATGTGCGGTCTTTTCTCGCTGTCACAGTTTTTCAATACGTCATGGATACTGTTTATCTATCAGCAGGATATAAACACGTATTTCAGAAGCCCTGTTGTTACGGTAGCTTCAATAATAAATATAATACTCTCGGTGATGTTTGTATACGTCATCCAGAAGGACTGCGTACATTATACGGAAAAGACCGCGGGCGTTCAGCAAAGGGCGGCGCATACAAAGAAGCAGCAGCCTGTCAGAAAGTCTGCGGCAAATACGGGATTCGCATTCAGAGTAAGCGAAAAATTTGCGCCGATAACACGCTTTGACATTATCGCTATAGCGGTCATAGGTGTGGTATATGCAGTGATCGCTCTATATAATCTCGGCAACATGTATGCGCCGGAGACATATACGGCTATCTCGGATGGAGCAGTAACGGTCGATCTCGGCAGTGAGAAGGATATAGCAAAGACAGAATTCTACCTCGGACCGCGTCAGCTCCAAGAGGACCGCAACCTTGTATTCACGTTTTATGACGAAAATATGAATGAGGTAATGAGCGACAATAACACGTCGGGATCTGTTTTCTGCTGGACTATCCGCGATACTGAGGCAAAAGCGAGGTATGTGCGCGTATCGACGGATATGGATACATCAGATACCGAGTTTTTATGGCTTAACGAGGTATGTTTCTTAAACGAAGACGGAGAGCAGATAGAACCGATAAACGCCGGTGAAGACGGAGTAAAGAATCTCTTTGACGAGCAATGGATGATGGCGGAAGGCAAATCGTTCATGGCGGGAACATATTTTGATGAGATCTATCATGCGAGAACGGCATATGAGTTCATTCATCATCTTTCCGTATACGAATGGACACATCCGCCGCTCGGTAAGGTGTTCATAGGCTTGGGAATACTTATATTCGGTATGGTGCCGTTCGGATGGAGGATCGTCGGGACCGTATTCGGAATATTCATGATCCCGATAATATACATTTTTGCAAAGCGCATGCTCAAGAAGTCATGGCTGGCGCTGGCGGTATGCCTGCTGTTCACGTTCGACTTCATGCATTTTGCGCAGACGAGAATAGCAACGATAGACGTATACGTCACATTCTTTATAATGCTGATGTATTACTTTATGTATAAGTATTATAAGCTGAGTTTCTATGACACTCCGCTTAAGAAAACGCTGATACCGCTCGGATTGTCGGGAATTTTCTTCGGCTTTGCCGTTGCGAGCAAATGGACGGGACTGTATGCCGGCGCGGGACTTGCGCTCATATTCTTCTATACGCTCTATGAGCGGTATTCCGAATACCGTCACGCTATGCGGAGTCCGAAGGGCAAAACGGGAGATTTCGAGCACAGTAAGGTCATCGCATCGTTTAAGCAGAATACGATCATAACACTGCTGTTCTGTGTCGGATTCTTTATCGTGATACCGATAATAATATATACGCTTTCGTATATACCGTATCTCAATACGCCGAGCGGACACGGTCTCAGCACTATAATCGACAATGCGGAGTCAATGCTCACCTATCACAGCAAAACGGTGGCAGATTCGACGCATCCGTATTCGTCGCACTGGTTCGAGTGGCCGATAATGTACAGACCGATCTGGTACTTCTCGAACGACCTCGGCGACGGTATAAAGCAGGGAATAAGCTCGTTCGGAAACCCGGCGGTATGGTGGCTGGGCATAGGCGCATTCGCGTATATGACTGCGCTCGCAATAATAATACCGCTTAAAAAGAGGGCGTATTTCGGTCTGAACAAATATGCGATCGGCGGCGTGTACGCGCTGATATTTGCGCTTTGCTGTGCAATGGCATATTCGGCAGGCAGCGGAAACGAAAAGCTTGAGCGTCTGTTCCCGTGCATAGTGCTATATTCTGCCGTGATGGTGGGAGTGTTCATGCTTGCGCTTACGTATGATCATAAGATAAAGCAGGTATCGAACAGAGTACCGCTGTTTCTGGTGATAGGCTATCTTGCGGAGCTCATGCCGTGGATGGCGGTAGTCAGAACAACGTATATATACCACTACTTCCCGTGTGTGCCGTTTGTGGTGCTGATGCTCGGTTATTCGATAAAGACGTTCTATGATAACTGCAAGAGCGGCGCGCCTGTGACCATATCATTGTTCAAACGGAGATGGACACTTGCGGAAGGCAGGAACAAGTGCACAGTGATCGTTTTGACGTTTGTTTACGTTGCGGCAGCGCTTGTATTGTTTGCGATGTTTTATCCGGTGCTGAGCGGTGCGCCGTGTAATTATGATTATGCGGTGGATTGGCTCAAGTGGTTCGATTCGTGGGTACTGCTGTGATGAAAGGCGGTAATGTGATGAGGATAGTAAACAGCGAAGAGATAACGCGTGCCGTAAAGGAGATGTGTATAAGCGCGAACTGTCATTTAAACGGCGATATACGCTGCGCGCTTGAAAAGAGCGTTGAGACAGAGGCTTCTGAGGTGAGCCGAGGAGTCCTTAAAAACATTTTGATCAATGCGGATATAGCCGACCGCAAGGAGGTGCCGATCTGTCAGGATACGGGTATGGCTGTGTTCTTCATAGAAGTCGGCAATGAGGTTTTCGTTGAGGGCGATACCATAACCGATGCGGTAAACAAGGGCGTATCGGAGGGGTATACCGAAGGATATCTCAGAAAATCGGTAGTGAGAGATCCGCTTAACAGGGTGAACACCAAGGACAACACGCCTGCTGTTATCTATTATGATCATGTCAAGGGTGACAGGATAAAGATAACGTTTGCGCCGAAGGGCTTCGGCAGCGAGAACAAGGGCGGGCTGAAGATGCTCAATCCGTCCGACGGCGAAAAGGGAGTAATAGATTTCGTCATTGAGACGGTGAGAAAGGCGGGACCGAACCCGTGCCCGCCGATGGTCATCGGAGTCGGGATAGGCGGAACGATGGACAAGGCGGCAGTGCTCGCAAAGAAGGCGCTCACGCGCGATATAAATAAAAGGAACGAAAACGAATATTACGCTGGTCTTGAGGAACTGCTGCTAGAGAAGATAAATCTTCTCGGCATAGGCCCTCAGGGGATGGGCGGAACGACCACGGCTCTGGCGGTGAATATCGAGACGTTCCCTACACACATAGCAGGGCTGCCGGTTGCGGTGAACATAAATTGTCATGTGACACGGCACGCCGTGCGTGAGATATGAGATCCAGAAGGCGGACGGAAGTCTGCCTTTTGCTATATAACGGAGGGTTTGATGAAGGATAATACAAATAACGGAAACGTATGGGCGCTTATGCCGATAGCGCTGTTTATAGTGGTTTATGTGGGCAGCGGCATTGCACTTGGGGATTTCTACTCGATGCCCATGGCGCTGGCTCTGCTTATAGCTTTGTTTGCGGCATTGGCTCAGAACAGGCGAGAGGGCTTCGAAAAAAAGCTTGCCGCGGCTGCCGTAGGAGCGGGAGATGCCAACATAATTACAATGTGTATAATCTATCTGCTCGCAGGCGCATTTTCGGGAGTTGCTGAGGCGGCGGGCGGTGTTTCGAGTACTGTAAATCTTGCGCTGTCTTTTATCCCGCCGAATTTTGCGGTCACAGGACTTTTTATAATGGGATGCTTTATTTCTATGGCGATGGGCACATCTGTTGGCACCGTCGTCGCGCTCACTCCGATCGCGGCGGAAATAAGTCACAGGACCGGGATATCCATGCCGCTCATCGTCGGAGCAGTGGTCTGCGGTGCAATGTTCGGCGATAATCTTTCGTTTATATCCGATACAACGATCGCCGCGGTGAGGACGCAGGGATGTAAAATGCGCGATAAGTTCAAAGCGAATTTTCTGATAGTTCTGCCTGCCGCCGTGCTTACCGCAGTGATATTCAGCTTTGCCGCTGGCGGAGCCGAGTATGTGCCGGAGGAAGAGCTTGAGTATAACGTGATACAAGTTATACCGTATCTCGCGGTGCTCATTGGCGCATTGTGCGGGGTGAACGTGTTCGCGCTTCTGACGGGCGGCATAGTCGTTTCGGCGGCAGCAGGCATTATCACGGGAAGTCTTTCTTGGACGGATATACTGCCGCAGATCGGCAGCGGTATGGCGGACATGTATGAGATCGCGTTGATCGCGATAATCGCATCTTGCATAAGCGCAGTCATAAAGCATAACGGCGGATTTGAATGGGTCCTTTCATTTGTGCATCGGCGTATGTCCGGCAGACGCGCGTCGCAGTTCGGCATCGCGCTGCTCGTGAGTCTTTTGGATGTAGCCTCGGCGAACAACACGATAGCGATAGTGCTCGCAGGACCTATGGCAAAACAGATCTCGGAGCGAAACGGGATAAGACCGGAGCGCAGCGCGTCATTGCTTGACATATTCGGCTCTGTGGTGCAGGGAATACTGCCCTACGGAGCGCAGCTCCTGACCGCGGCGCAGATCGCAGGGATAGCGTCTGTGGCAATAGTGCCGTGGATGTTTTATCCGTACCTAATGGCGGTCAGTGCGGTGCTGTTTATAGTGTTCTCGAAAGGAGGTAAAATATCACATGGGGCTTGAGTGCTCCGGTGATATTTTTTTGTACATATAGTTGACAAAGTCAACTATATGTTGTATAATGTTATTAACAGCAAAAAAGAAAGGAACTCCGCTTATGGCTGATAAAAAAGAGACGGTTGACAGGATAAGACGGTTCAACCGGTTTTACATGGCGTGTATCAGAGTGATGGACAGGACATATCTTGATTCCGAATATTCCGTAACGGAATCGAGGATTCTCTATGAGCTTTATGAGAACGGCGGCTGCAGCGCGAAGTATATAGCCGGTAAACTAAATATAGATAAGAGCTATCTGAGCAGGATATTAAAGAAATTTATTGAAAAGGGACTGATCAAAAGGGCTGTTTCCAAGGAGGACTCAAGGTCGTTCAGCATTAGACTGACCGACAAGGGAAAAAAGCTTATATACGAGCTGAATGAGAGATCGGACAAACAGATAGGAGAGCTTCTTGCGGAGCTTACGAACGGCGAATGCGGGGAGATATGCAGTGCAATGGATATAATAACGTCCCATTTGTCACGAAAATAATGAAGGGAGATAATTTTATGGAGATAATCGAGTATGACGAAAAATACAAGCAGGCATTTATAGATTTTAATACTGAATGGATAATAAAATATTTCGGCTTTCTTGAGGAGGAGGATGTATACACATTCGAGCATGTAGAGGAGCTTTTGGGAAAAGGCTCTATGATATTTTTTGCTGTCGAGGACGGCGTTCCGCTTGCGGCGTGCATGGCGGAGCCTATGGAAGGCGGTACATGGGAGCTGTGCAAACTCGGCGCGAACAGCGCCATACCGCATAAGGGCGTCGGCGAAGCTGTAGCAAGGGCGGCGATGGATTGGGCAAAGGCGCACGGCGCCGAGAGGATGTTTATCATAACGAATACAGTGCTCAAGGCGGCTATACATATCTATGAAAAGCTTGGTTTCCGAGAGATAAAGCTTGATGATTACGGCTATAAAAGAGGGGATATAGCGTTTGAATGTATATTGGAATAAGCAAACGGTGACAGAGAAACATGAACGGTCTCTCTGTCGTTGTTTTTTTTGTACACTATATTTAAAATTTGTATTCTTTAATCATTTTTATACATTGTTTCAGCATTTTCAGTTGATTTGTGCTCATAGTCGAAATATCGGATTTCATCATAGTTAAAAACGTATTGATATGATTTTCTTCAACGCCTTCAAGCAATGCGTCAATAGGTATGTCCAACTCTTTAGCTATCATTATAATTGTATCAAAATAAGGGATATGACGTCCTGCTTCTAATCTCGATAAATGCTTGGGTGACAAGCCGACTTTTTCGGCAAGTTTCTCCTGTGTGAGTTTTTTACATTCCCTGTAATAGCGTATATTTTTGCCGATATTAACGAACATTTCATTTTTCTTTTCATCATCAATCATAACAAAGCATTCTCCATTATTAGTTAATATAATAATTATAATATATCATCAGTAAGTGTATAACCTTATCGATGATAATATTTTGATAAAAATTCATTATTAATATCACTTTTTATCTTTATTTTTCCCTATGAATATGGTATAATAATAAATAAGGCAACTTGAATACAGAAATTATTATGAAATGATTACATGTTTTTTGCATGAGTAAATTTTTTGAACACGATATGGCAATAGGTTGCCGTGACATATTTTATATGAATGAAAGGATAATGACTATGTATGCATTTAACGGAAAACGCACAAATATATTGATCATAACGGACAGATTGCTGCACACGGCTGAGCTGTTACGTGATTTTCTGAATAATTACGATGATATTGATTGTAATTTGATACATTCATTGAATGATTTTGCTCCGGACGAAACAGGAATACCCGATATACTGATCTCTGCGGGATATTTAGAAAATATTGATAATTGGGGCATTGTAGAAAGTGTAAGGCGATCAAATTCGTCGGCTATCTGTATTCTCTGGGGGATGGTGGATTCATGTATAATAGATTTCACTGACAAATATAATTTCAACGAGTGGTTTGAACGGACAAGACCTTTTGAGGATCTTTTAGAGCATATTCGAGAATTTGAAGATGATATATATGAATATAACTCGATCGGTATCGACTTGTGTTCAGAGCTGTTATTTTCGGATGACGATTACCATATAATCGCTTATACAGGCAATATGATAAAAGTAAACTTATTGGGCATCTTTCCTTTGGGGAAAATACGCATGAAAGGGTTCCCGTACAAGGCTGTATATGTAGAAAAATCTGAAACAAAATATATGTCGTGTTACAGCATTAAAAATAAGACAATTTTTCTAAAGGATCTATGTATAAAAAATCACTCCGTGAAACTGCCTGCGTTAAACGGCGTCGCGCCGGATTCGGAGAATTACATCAAAGAGGGGCATGTTTATAAAGGGATAAATATGCCGTTAAAATACACCGGCAGTATAGTGATCGGAAAGGATCATAAAGAAATAAGAAAGAACGAAGATAATTGTATATTGAACCGGATGTTCGGGTGGAAAAAACTTTTTATGTTGGAGCTTGAAAACGGTAAAATGACAGGTATCAAAGATCTGTCACGGATTTCGAAGCGCATACGCAGATTACAGGTGCTATTTCCTGTGCTGCCGTATATAACCGGATATTCTCCGCTTCTGAAACGTATGTGGATGGATAACAGGTATTGCAATGAGCCTCCGCAAAAGCTGTATCGGTATTATACCGAGTATATCAAGTTTTGCAAAAATATATAGGTTTGGTAAATTCAAACAGCGGTACAGATAAAGCCGATCGGCTTTATCTGTACCGCTGTTTTACTTATTGCACCTCAAGTGTAAATTCAAATTTCGTCACTCCGGATTTGCCGTCCTCAAGGGGAGTACAGCTTACATTTATCGTCTGGTTATGCAGACGGATGATATTGTGCACAAGCGAGAGACCCAGTCCTGCACCGGATCTGTCCTTGTTGCGCGACTTGTCGGTCTTGAAGAACCTGTCAAAAAGGTTTTTCATGTCGGTTTCGGATATGATGTCACCGGTATCCGAAACCGATACATGTGCCTTTCCGCGCTCTATCCATGTGTGTATCTGTATCTCCGTGCCCTCGTAACAGAATTTTATCGCATTGTCAAGCAGATTAAGAACAACACGCTGTATCTGGTACTTGTCGCCGAGTGTTATCAGCCTGTCTGGACGGAAATCCACGTTTACCTCAAGACGCTTGTCGTCTATCCTCGATTCAAGGCTTATCAGGCATTTGCATATAAGATCGTTTATATCGAATGATGTTATATCGAGCTTGAACGTGTCCGATGACATCTTAGACATTTCCAGCATATCGTTTACAAGTCTTGTAAGACGTGTCGATTCCTCAAGAACTATCTTAAGATAATCGTCCCGCTTGTCATCGGGGATCGTGCCGTCAAGCATGCCCTGAACAAAGCCCGAAATGCTCGTCATAGGCGTTCTGAGCTCGTGGGAGACATCGGAAACGAAGCTTTGCCTCTGCTTTTCCGATTTTTCGATCGAGCTTGCCATAAAGTTGAAGGTCGATGACAGCTGACCTATCTCGTCGTGGCTCGTCACCTCGACTCGTTCACCGAAATTACCCGCGGCTATCATCTGCGCCGCCTTATTTATCTTTATTATAGGCGCCGAGATCTTTTTCGCCTGTATATACACAAGGATAAAGGCGAAAAGCATGGCAAACGAGCATGAGAATATGAACATCATAATAAGCTCCATGACCGTGCGCCGCAGCTCATCAACATGTTTGGCGAAAAATACCGCTCCTATAATGTTATCCTTGTATATCATAGGGAAGCCTACGCTCAACACCTTTTTTTCGTAAAAGCCGCTGAAATCGCTTCGGTGGACCGTGGTACGGTTAAGATTTACACAGTCCATGAGCTCCTTCGGTACCGCGCGTATCCCGCATGTGCTGTCAAACACCTCTCCGTCGCGGTTTACTACCGTAATATCGGAAAGCGTGAATTTTGACCATGAGTAGAGTATCTGTGAAAAAGCGTATGCGGATCTTGCGTCTGTCTGCTCGATCTGCAGCGCGCCCGCCCAATATTCAACGGTGTGCGCGACCGAGACCATCGTCTCTATCTGTTTTCGCGTGTTGAACCGCGAGAAAAATACAGACATCGCAACCGCGATCGTTGAAAACACGACGAGCAAAATAATGGCGTATGTCCAGAACATAAGCCCGAAAATGCTTTTATGCATAATTATCGCACCTCGAATTTATATCCGACTCCCCATACGGTCTTGAGCTGCCAGTTAGCCTCAACGCCCTCGAGCTTTTCGCGCAGACGCTTGATGTGAACATCGACCGTTCTTGAGTTGCCGAAGTAGTCAAAGCCCCAGACCTCCTCGAGCAGCTGCTCTCGCGTGAACACTCTGTTCGGGTTTGAAGCGAGAAAATACAGAAGCTCAAGCTCCTTTGGAGGGATCTCGAGTATCTTACCGTCTATCTTCAGCTCATAATTTGCAAGATTGACCTCAAGCTTATCATATGTTATACATTCGCCGTCGCTCATTCTGTTCTTGCTGTCGCTGCGGCGGAGTATTGCTTTGATCCTCGCTATGAGCTCCTTCGGTTCGAACGGTTTAACGATGTAATCGTCCGCCCCGAGCTCAAGACTCAGCACCTTGTCAAAGGTCTCGCCCTTGGCTGTGAGCATTATTATAGGCACGTCCGAGGTTTTTCTGATCTCGCGGCATACCTGATTGCCGTCCATTTCAGGCATCATTATATCCAGAATGATTATCGACGGCTTTTCGCGTTTGAAAACATCTAGCGCTTCCCTGCCGTTGTTCGCTGTGCAAACCTTGTAATCTTCTTTTTCAAGATAGAGCTTTATAAGCTTTACGATGTTTTCGTCATCGTCTACAACCAATACCTTTACAGCCATATTTCATACACTCCCTTTACTTAAAAATCGTTTGTCTGCCCGAGCGGGTCAGACATCATGGTATGATCATATTCATTGTGTATATTATACCATATGGATGAGCAATGTTAAAGTGTTTTTCATAAATTTTTTAAGAATTATTTATGAATAAAATTTTTTACATTGAAAAACAGGGCGTTTACAAATCCGAAAAAATGTGATACAATTATACGGTAAAATTTTTTTAGATCACTGCAACCTTTTACGGGTCTGATCCGTATTAATAGTGAAGGCGGTGACAAAACTCTTTCGGAAGGGATTCCGATGTACGTACGGGAGGAAGGCACGATGTATCGGTATACATATGACGATATAGCCGACAAGTATATAGACACCGTCTATAGGCTTGCTTTGTCACGCACAAAATCACCCGAGAATGCGGAGGACATAACGCAGGAGGTCTTCTTGAAGCTTATGCAGACCAATAAGAAGTTCGACAGTGAGGAGCACGTAAAGGCATGGCTCCTGAGGGTCACGATAAATTGTACAAAGGATCTGTTTTTATCGTCGTGGTTCCGGAAAACGGAAGCGCTTGACGACAACCTGAGCTTTGAGCATGAGGAAAAGAGCGATCTCTACTACGCGCTGATGAGGCTTCCGCAGAAGTACAGGACAGTCATACATCTACACTATTACGAAGGCTATTCCGTAAAGGAGATCGCGGATATGACTAAGACGGCGGAGGGAACAGTGAAATCACAGCTGCACCGCGGGCGCGATATGCTTAAAAGTCTTATGAGAGAGGAGGTGAGCGGCATTGGACGAGAGAGAATTTGATGACAGAGAGTTCGGTGAAGAATACAAAAGGATGTTTGACGGCATCCGCGCAAGTGACGAGCTCAGGCGCAGGATAGCGGAGCTGCCGAACAAGGCTCGCAGGCGCAGGACTCATGATCTGAGGCCGTATATAGCTGCGGCGGGGGCGGCTGCGGCGGGACTCACGATATTTGCGGCAGTGCATAATTATGATCCCGGCGCCGGTGATGACGGCGTTATATCCGAGACCGTTGCAACATCTACGGAGAGACCCGGCAGAGGGGACAGAAGTGCCGCTCTGCCTCCGATAAGCACACCGGAGATCTCGGGAGAAGCACAGGCAACGGCAGCTCCCGCGGCATCTGCCGCAGAGACACAGGCGGCATCTGCCGCAGAGACACAGGCGGCAGCTCCGCAGCAGCAAAGCAGCGGAGGCTCGGATACTTCAAAGACCACCGAGGATTATATGAGGGAGGCGCTTGAGAAATACGGCGGCTCTTCGGCGGAAAGCGGCGCGGTGAAGCCCGGAACGGAGCAGGGGGATGATATCCGGGGCGGTAACGATGCCGGCTCGAATACAGTTCCGGACGAGAGCTCAGGCGGCAGTGTCTATTTTGAGGCAGAGAGCGGCGCTTCCGAAACGGAGCCGGCGCAGGAGGATGCAGCGGTATCTTCCGCGGCGGCGGTACCGTTTGGAGCTTCTTCTGCAGCTGATATGCAGAATGGAGGCTCTGCCAAGGTAAATGATGAGGAGACGGCCGATGCACCGGCGCTCAGATCGGTAAGCGGAAATGGAGTTGTGCTCAATATGAATCCGCCGTCAGTGTACGCGGCGTATGAGGCGCAGTATTACGGCGTTGACGCGGGCGTTGCCGTGAATGCTGAATATGGTTATGAAACGTGGGATAACGAACGGTATTTTGAATATATAGGCTCGGACTTGATCGAAAAGACGGTGCTTCCGGAGGACTTTGCATATACGGGGGACACCGAGGCGGGATTTATGGTGGATGAAAACGGAGTACCGATGCACGACAGCAGAATATTTGTCTTTGAGGGCGGCAGCGGAAGATTTGTAAGCATAATGACGTCAAGGGACACGGTGTATGCCGACACATATCTTACGGATGATGCGCTTGCAAAGAGTGACATATGCGGCACCGACGCGGTAGTTTTCGATATGAGCGGAGCGTATAAGTGTTATATGGTATATGGCGGAGTCTCGTATATAATAGATGCGGAAGGGACTGACGAGGAGGAGCTTGCGGCTTTGCTGGCGTCTCTGGCTTCATAAGGTGATACTGTTGGATAGGTAACAAAGGACAATGGCCGCGGCGGCTGCCGCGGAGACAGGGAGATCGACATGAAAAAGAGAATATCATTTATAAAGGCGATAGCCGCAGCCGTGGCTGCCGCAACGGCGATGACATCGTGCGCGGTATTCGCTGAGGCGCCGGCGGCGGAAGACAGCAAGGTATATGAGAACGAGATCGATTTTGCGGCGGATAACGGGATAATGACGGGGGATGACACCGGTGATCTGAGGCTCGAAAGCGAGATCACGCGCGCGGAGTTCGTAAAAATGCTGCTTGAGGCGGCTAAGGGGGACGCGCTTGACGCGGCTGCCGGGGAAGCGGGGAGTTTCAGCGACACGGATGGTCATTGGGCTTCGGAATATATAGAAAAGGCGACCGCATGCGGATTCATAAACGGATTTGAGGACGGGACCTTTCGTCCCGATGAAAAGGTAACGTTTGCTCAGGCGGTGAAGATGATCCTTGCGGCGTGCGGTATAGACACGTACGCGGCAGATTATCCGTTCGGATACATAGGCTCGGCGATGGACTGCGGCATACTGGATGGAGTGAGCGCGGAGCCGGAGCGAAATATAACAAGACACGATGCGGTAAGGCTGATGTACAACGCATATAATGCTGTCCGGGACGGGGAGCTGCTGCTGCCGTACACCGATGAAAGGTATACGAATACCGAAAACGGCTACACCATCGACACCGGATATGGATTGTTCGAGGTGAGCGAGAGCTATGTCACCGAGGACGACGCGGCAGCCGATGGATCGTCCGGGGGCACCGGCAGCATAGCACCGCCGATGGGCAGCGGGAGCACGGCTGGCGGCGGCAGCGCGTCAGGAAACGTTTCGAGCGGCTCTGTATCCGGAGGAGCCGGGGGAGGAGTATCCGGAAGCATAATAGGACCGGATGCGTCAAGCTCAGGGACGTACATATACGGCAATCCGTATCTCTCTGCGGAGGAATATGAGAGCTACGAGCCGAACGGCTTCAAGAGGACAACGCTTTCACCGCTGTCAACCTTCTCGATCGATACAGACACAGCGTCGTATTCCAATATGAGAAGATTCATATTAAACGGTTCTATGCCGGCGGCAAATTCCATAAGGACCGAGGAGCTGATAAACTATTTCAGCTACGATGCGCCGATTCCAGCCGAGGGAGAGCAGTTCGCGGCAGAGGCGGAGATAACGGATTGCCCGTGGAGCGATAACAAGCTTGCCAGGATAACGGTCACCGGCGGCACGGCTGAGAGCGATAAGCCATCGAACCTAGTGTTCCTGATAGATGTTTCCGGATCTATGGCGAGCTATAACAAGCTGCCGATGCTCAAAAAGGCGATGCTGATCCTTCTTGACGAGCTCGGAGACGAGGATACCGTTTCGATAATCACTTATTCGGGAAGTGCCGGGGTGGTGCTTGAACCCACGCCGTGCAGTGAGCGCGAGGTGATAGCTGACGCGATAGGATCGCTCACACCGGGCGGCGGAACCTACGGCGCGGCGGGGCTGCAGCTTGCATATGAGACGATAGAGGAGCACAAGATCGACGGGAACAACAGGATAATCCTCTGCTCCGACGGAGATTTCAACATAGGACCGTCCTCAACGGACGAGCTGAAAACACTTATAGAAACTAAGCGTCAGGCAGGTATATATCTTACCACCGTTGGCTTCGGTATGGGAAATTATAAGGATAACCGAATGGAGCTTATGGCTGATTACGGAAACGGTAGCTATTATTACATAGACAATATGCGTGAGGCAAAGCGCGTGTTCGCCGACGAGATAGACAAGACGCTCTATACGGTCGCGGAGGACGTAAAGCTGCAGGTGGAGTTCAATCCGATGGTAGTGAGCGAGTACAGGCTCGTCGGTTACGAGAACCGGCAGCTTGCGGCGGAGGATTTCGCTGACGATACGGTAGACGCCGGAGAGCTCGGCTCGGGCGCTGTTGTCACAGCTGTATACGAGCTTGTAATGAGCGGAGGAGCGCCTGCGGAGGGCGGAAGCTCAGAATACCGTTATCAGACGGCTCAGTACAATAACAGCAGTGAGGCGTTCGATATAAAGATACGCTACAAGGAGCCGGGCGGCAGTGAGAGTATTTTAAAGGAATTCCCGATACTCAACGAGGAAACGGCACCGGATGCGGACACAAATCTTGCTATGGCTGCGGCTATGCTCGGTCTCAAGCTCAATGGTGTGATAGATGTAGGATACGATACGATCGCCGAAATGGCGGAAGCGTCTATGGATACCAACGATGCCGCGAAAGCGGCGGAGCGCTGTGAGTTCGTGCAGCTTATTGATATAATGAAATATATAGACAGGTAAAGGAAAAAGACGGAGAGCAACGAGGGATCATCAGATCCCGCCGCGGCTCTCCGTCTTTTTGTATCAGCGAAGGCGTTTTGCGCATTTTTCGCTCTGAATATGAGAAGACCATGCCGGGCCGCAATTTTACCCGATTTTGCTGTCTACATTTTATACAAATTTGGTTAGGTTTATGATGCGTTGTGCTTGACGTGATGTTGTCAAAGTGATATAATATCAGTGATATGATCTGCGCATAATAAAAGTGAGGCTTTGCGCGGGCAGAGAAAACAGCATGAAAGGATAATGACTTATGAAAAACACATTTGTCACGGACAGCGTTAAATATATCGGTGTCGATGATGCGGATATAGATCTTTTTGAGAGCCAGTACAAGGTCCCGAACGGGGTCTCGTATAATTCGTATGTGATAATGGATGAAAAGATAGCCGTTATGGATACCGCGGACAAGAGAAGGGGCAGGGAATGGGCTGAAAAGCTCGAGGCAGCGCTTGAGGGTCGTACACCGGATTATCTTGTTGTATCGCACATGGAGCCTGATCATGCGGCGAATATTGCAAATGTTGCGGCAAAATATCCGTCGATGAAGATAGTCGGCAATGTAAAGACCTTTACTATGATCGGTCAGTTTTTTGACATAGATATAGAGGACAGAAAGGTAGTTGTAAAGGAGGGCGACACACTTGAGCTCGGCTCGCATACGCTCAAGTTCGTTATGGCGCCTATGGTGCATTGGCCTGAGGTCATGATGAGCTATGAGACATCGGAAAAGATCCTTTTTGCGGCGGACGGCTTCGGCAAGTTCGGAACTATCGCGTGTGACGAGGACTGGGACGACGAGGCGAGAAGATATTATTTTAATATCGTCGGCAAGTACGGCGTTCAGGTGCAGAATGTGCTCAAAAAGCTTGACGGCGTTCCTGTGAGCGTGATATGTCCGCTCCACGGTCCGGTACTTAATGAGAATTTGAGCCATTATCTCGGACTTTATGATACTTGGTCAAGCTACAAGCCGGAGACAGAGGGTGTGTTTATAGCCTATGCATCTATTCATGGAAATACAAAGATCGCGGCAGAGAAGCTTGCGGAGATTTTCAAGGCGAAGGGTGTAGAGGCTCTTGAGATCGCGGATGTTTCACGCACAGATATATCGGAGTGTGTTTCGAAGGCATTCCGTTACAGCAGGATAGTGCTCGCGGCGGCATCGTACGATGCGGGAGTTTTCGCACCGATGCATGACTTTTTGAGCCACCTTATAAGTAAGGGTTATAAGAACAGAAAGGTCGCGCTTGTAGAGAACGGTTCGTGGGGGCCGACGGCGGCAAAGACCATGAGGGCTATGCTTGAACAGATGAAGGATATAGCCATATGTGAGAATACGGTGACCATACGCTCGGCAATGAAGGCGGCGGATGAGGAGAAGCTTGAAGCGCTTGCGGACGAGCTTCTGAAATGACGTAAATAATCTGCGGAGCCGTTCGTTTATCGGAAATGACGGCTCCGCTTTTTTGATGAGGGGATTTTTATGGCGGAACAGGTTCGCTTTATTAAAAAGACATACTCGCGCGCGCGGCGAAAGGTGTATCCGGCGCACGAGCAGTTTAGGATATGTATGGCGCTTGCATTCATAGGCGGTTTTCTGGAGGCTTATACATATCTTCTTAAAGGAAATATTTTTGCAAACGCGCAGACCGGAAACTTTGCTCTGATGGCTATAACTTTTGCATATTACAGAGAGCCCTTGAGAGCGCTTTATTATCTTATACCGATGAGCGCGTACGTGCTGGGCATATTTCTGACTGTGCGTATGCCGGCTAGGTTTACGGGCAGAATAAGCTGGTATACTTTGTTTATTATAATACAGTTTTCCGTGTTCGTTATAGTGGGATTTCTTCCTGAGAGTGTGCCGAATGCTGTAACAACGGTTTCAGTGTCGTTTCTCTGCGCGATGCAGTACAACACCTTTAAGGCATGCCGCGGCGTGACCATGTCAACGGTGTTCTGCACGAATAATCTGAGGCAGTTTGCAATAGCGGCGGTACAGAACCTCGGAGAGGATAAAAACGCGCTTGTGCGCAGGGGAGTGCTGTATCTTGCAAATATATTGTTTTTCGTTGCGGGAGCGGCGTCGTGCTCGGCTCTGATAAGGGCGCTGGACGGCTCGGGGCTGGGTGCCCAGCATTCGATCTGGCTGTGCTGCGCGATACTTGTGCCTGTGGGACTTAGGATGCATTTTTACAACGAAAAAAGTGAAACGGAGGACAGCCTATGATAATAGGAGGTATGCAGAAGCTGACGCTTCTCGACTATCCGGGCGAGATGGCATGCATATTGTTCACGGCGGGATGTGATTTCAGATGCCCGTATTGTCACAATTCGGGGCTTCTGATAAACGCAGATGCGGTCCCGGAGGATGAGGTATTTTCATATCTTGAAAAAAGGCGGGAGCTGCTTGACGGTGTTGTGATAACGGGAGGGGAGCCGCTGATGCATGAGGATATATTTGATCTCGCAGAAAAAATACGGGCGCTTGGCTATAAGATCAAGCTTGATACGAACGGCAGTTATCCCGGCAGGCTTTTGGAGATGATAGAGAGCGGACTTGCGGACTATGTCGCGATGGATGTGAAACATCTGCCGGAAAAATACGAAAGAGCCGCCGGTGTCAAGGTCGATACGGATGCAATAAAAAAGAGCATAGAGATATTAAAGGACGTAGATATCAAGCGGGAGTTCCGTACTACCGTGGTAAAGGGTATACATGAGCTTGACGACATAGTCGGGATCGCAAAAATGCTTTCTACGGATGTGCCGTATTACCTTCAGAGCTACAGGAAGTCGGAGGGAGTGCTGTCGCCTGAAGGACTTGAGGCGTACTCCGAAGCGGAACTGCGCGGGACTGCGGACGCATCGCGTGTATATTGTTCGAATACAAGCGTAAGGGGAGTGTAGGACGCGGTTTTTGAATGAGTGAACAAAGTGTGAATGAAGTGCCAACTATCAGCTGTATCGCCAAATTATGTAAGCCTCCCTTGAAAGGGGAGGGGAACCGCCGAATGGCGGTGGAGGGGTTCCGCGGTATGAACTGTAGTTAAAAAGACAGAACCCCTCAGTCAGCTTCGCTGCCAGCTCCCCTTTCAGGGGAGCCTTGCCGTGCATTGACGCTTCGTGTTCATAAAAAAATCACTCATTCAAAAGCCGTGATATTTGAGAAAAAAGCGCTTGACAGCAGCAGATAATTGTGTTACAATAAAAATAGAAAAGGGTTGAGCGTCAAAAGGTCAGCCGATAGTAAGTTAATATATAACCGTTCCAGTGGCTGATTTTTTGGAACGGTTATTTTTTACTGTTGAAAACCATGTATATTGTGTCTGTTGGCGTTGACAAACTGCATATGTTGTGCTATAATATAATGCGTAACGAAAATTGCAGATCGTCCGGCGAAGGCAGGGCAGGATATGCGGCGGATAATCCCGAGCAGGCGGTCATTTTTATATTAGCGTGTGAAAGGAAGCATAGAAATGTACAGTGTAATCAAAAGAGACGGAAAGATAGTTGAGTTCTGTCTTGACAAGATCTCGGCTGCTATAACCAAGGCGTTCGAGGCGCAGGAAAAGCAGTATGATCCATCGGTCATAGATTTTATGGCGTTAAAGGTGACGGCTGATTTCGAGCCGAAGATCAAGGACGAGCTCATATCGGTCGAGGATATACAGGACAGTGTTGAGGCGGTGCTCATAAAGGCGGGATATGCCGATATCGCAAAGGCGTACATCCTGTACCGCCGTCAGCGCGAGAAGCTGCGCAGTGTGGAGACTACGATGCTTGACTACAAGAAGGTCGTTGACAACTATCTTAGGGTGAACGACTGGCGTGTGAAGGAAAATTCGACGGTGACATATTCGGTGGGGGGATTGATCCTTTCAAATTCGGGCGCGATAACGGCGAATTACTGGCTTTCGGAGATCTACGATGACGAGATCACCAATGCGCACAGGAATGCGGAGATCCATATCCACGATCTTTCGATGCTGACCGGTTACTGCGCCGGATGGTCATTAAAGCAGCTCATACAGGAGGGACTTGGCGGGATACCGGGGAAGATAACCTCAGCTCCCGCAAAGCATCTCAGTACCCTTTGCAACCAGATGGTGAATTTCCTCGGGATAATGCAGAACGAGTGGGCGGGCGCACAGGCGTTCTCGTCGTTTGACACGTATCTTGCTCCGTTTGTTAAGGAGGATGATCTGACATACGATCAGGTCAAGAAGTGCATCGAGTCGTTTGTTTACGGTGTTAATACCCCGTCAAGATGGGGAACGCAGGCTCCGTTTTCGAATATCACCCTCGACTGGACGGTACCGGATGATCTTGCGGAGCTTCACGCGATAGTAGGCGGCAAGGAGATGCCCTACAAGTACAAGGACTGCAAAAAAGAGATGGACATGATAAACAAGGCGTTTATCGAGGTCATGATAGAGGGCGATGCGAACGGCCGAGGATTCCAGTACCCGATCCCGACGTATTCGATAACGAAGGATTTCGACTGGTCGGATACGGAGAACAACAAGCTTTTATTTGAAATGACAGCAAAATACGGAACGCCGTATTTCTCGAACTATATAAACAGCGATATGCAGCCAAGCGACGTAAGAAGCATGTGCTGCCGTCTGAGGCTCGACCTCAGGGAGCTTCGGAAAAAGACGGGAGGATTCTTTGGAAGCGGCGAGAGCACTGGATCTGTGGGCGTTGTAACGATAAATATGCCGAGGATCGCGTATCTCGCCAAGGATGAGGCGGATTTCTACAGGAGACTCGACAGGCTAATGGAGATCGCTGCGCGTTCGCTTAAGATAAAAAGGACAGTAATAACCAAGCTGCTTGACGAGGGGCTCTATCCCTATACAAAGCGTTATCTGGGAACATTCAACAATCATTTCTCGACGATCGGGCTTGTAGGAATGAACGAGGCGGGACTTAACGCGAAATGGATACGAAAGGACATGACGCATGAGGAAACACAGAGATTTTCCCGTGAGGTATTGAAGCATATGCGCGAGCGTCTTTCGGATTTCCAGGAGGAGTACGGCGATCTCTATAATCTTGAGGCTACTCCCGCTGAATCGACCGCTTACCGTCTTGCAAAGCATGACGTTGAGCAGTTCCCGGATATAATAACGGCGGCGGAGGGCGACGGAACACCGTATTATACAAACAGCTCGCATCTGCCTGTAGGATATACGGATGATATCTTTACGGCGCTTGACGTACAGGACGAGCTGCAGACCCTTTATACATCGGGGACCGTGTTCCACGCGTTTCTGGGCGAGCGTCTGCCGGACTGGCATTCTGCTTCAAAGCTTGTGAGGAAGATAGCCGAGAATTACGAGCTGCCGTATTATACGCTTTCGCCTACGTATTCTGTATGTAAAAATCACGGATATATAAGCGGCGAGCAGTATACCTGTCCTATATGTCATGCCGATACGGAGGTGTACAGCAGGATAACCGGCTATTACCGTCCTGTGCGCAACTGGAACGACGGAAAGGTGCAGGAGTTCAAGCAGAGAAAGACGTATAGGATCACCGCTGCGCCTATAACGGAAAAGACGGCAAAAAAGAAAGAGGTACACGAGAGTTCACGTAACGCGGCAAGTGATGCATCGGAGCTCGTACTCATCACAACGGCGGTCTGTCCGAAGTGTAAGGCTGCAAAGAAGATGCTTGACGCCGCGGGGATAAAATACAGGACCGTGCTTGCCGAGGAGGAGCCGGAGCTTGCGAAGAAATACCGCATAATGCAGGCGCCTGCGCTGATCATAAAGGACTGCGGCGGCGATAAGGTGCTTTCGGGGCTTTCCGAGATACAGCTGTTCTGCGAGAAGACCGAGGAGAGCGTTATAAGCGCATAAGTGCAAAACCGAACAAAAAAACAATTAAACACCGATATTTGTGTATAAAAACCAAACAATTATCGTAAAAGCGGTTGACAATTCAGCCGAATGCTGATAAAATATGATAGTATGAAAGTATACGGCAGTCTCGGCTGTGCATGCCGGGGATGCCGGATTGAGATAAACAAAGAATGAACGGATACGCGGACAGAATCCGGCGTAAATAAATTTATTCGCTGCTTGCAAAAGACGGCAGCGTCTGAGCGCCGACCGGGCGCCTGAAATTAAAATTTGTGCGCAGATATGCGCGGACCGTGATCGGAGGTCATCTAGGATTTTGGAAAAGGAGGATACGATTTAATGACAGGTGCTGATTTGGCAATAAAAGCGCTTGAGGATAACGGCGTAGAGATAGTATTCGGGTATCCCGGCGCGGCTAATGCTCCCATAATCGAGAGCATTTCGCATTCGACGATCGATTATATTCTGTCAAGAAACGAGCAGGGCGCGGCACACATGGCATCGGGCTATGCGCGTGTAAAGAAATGCGCGGGAGTGTGTCTGGCGACTTCCGGACCGGGAGCGACAAATCTCATAACCGGACTGGCAACGGCATATATGGATTCCATTCCAATGGTCGCGCTTACCGGACAGGTAGCGCTGCCGCTCATAGGCAAGGACGCATTCCAGGAGGTCGATATAATCGGCTCAACTCTGCCGTTTACAAAGCACAGCTATCTTGTAAAGGACTGTGATGATATACCGAGGATCGTAAACGAGGCGTTCCATATAGCTACAACGGGACGTCCGGGACCGGTGCTGATAGATTTCCCGGTAGATGTGTTAAAGCAGGAATCTGCCGGAGAGAAAGAGGACGACACCATAAGCCTGCGCGGCTACAAGCTGCCGGGCAAGGCAAACGAGTCGCAGGTAAGAAAGGTGGCGGAGGCGCTCAAAAAAGCGAGAAAGCCGCTCATACTCGCCGGAGGCGGAGTTACCTGTTCGGATGCGGTAGCGGAATTCAGGGAGCTCATAGACAAGATAAATATACCGGTGGTATCCACGATGATGGGTATAGGAGTTATGCCGTCGGATGATAAGAGATACTACGGAATGATAGGTTCACATGGCGCAAAGCGCGCCAATATCCTGTTGAACCGTTCCGATCTGGTCATAGTGATGGGATCGAGACTCGGCGACAGGAGCGTTGCAAACGCGAAGGGACTTGAAAAGGCGAATAAGCTTATCCATATCGATATAGACCCGGCAGAGATAGGCAAGAATATGCAGCCGTCGATACCGGTCGTAGGCGATATAAAGGATGTTATACAGCAGCTCGGACCTATGCTTGAGGGCTACAGCGCCCCGGAGGCGTGGGTCGAAGAGGCGGACGAAGTGCGAAGCATGCTCGCGTATAAGCGTCCGACGGATGACAGGGGCTATGTTGATCCGCGCTATTTCCTGGAGAGACTTGCGGATAAGACAGGCTCGGAGATATATCTCACTACAGAGGTAGGTCAGAACCAGATCTGGTGCGTAAATCACTACAACGTAAAAGATTCGAGACATTTTCTCACATCCGGAGGCTTCGGAACCATGGGTTACGGTCTGCCCGCGGCGATAGGCGCAAGCAAGGCACAGAGCGAGCTGCCGGTTGTTGCGATAATGGGTGATGGAAGTTTCCAGATGGATATGCCGGAGCTCGGAACGATGACGCAGTACAAGCTCCCGGTAAAGATGGTTCTTTTCAGAAACAATCGTCTCGGGATGGTGCATGAGCACCAGTATCTGTACTTCGGCTCAAACTACCAGATGGTAGATCTGGGTGACGAGCCTGATTTTAACAAGATCGCTGAGGCATATGGGATAAAGAGCGGCAATGTCTGCGAAAATTCGAAGGTCGATGCTGCGATCGACGAAATGCTGGCGGACAGGGAAAGCTATCTGCTTGTTGTGGAGGTAGATCCGTACGAGCCGACGGGCGATTCGCTCAATGAGAATAAGATGACATTCCGGGAGGAGGATTGAATATGGAAAAATACACATTATCAGTTCTCGTAGAAAATAGAGCCGGTGTTCTTTCGAGAGTGGTGGGACTCTTTACCCGCCGCGGCTTTAACATCCATTCTCTCTCGGTGGGTACTACGGTAGACGAAAATATATCGCGTATAACCATAGAGGTGAAGGGCGATGTTTATATGGTCGAGCAGGTCTCGAAGCAGCTTTCAAAGATTCTTGAGGTCATAAAGATAAAGACGCTGAAGGATTCGGAGATGGTAAAGCGCGGTCTTGTTCTCGTAAAGATAAAGACGAGCACAAAGAACAGGGGCGAGATAATTGAGGTGGCGAATGTATTCAGAGCCAATATCGTAGATATTTCGGCAACAACGCTCACCGCTGAGGTAACAGGCTCCGACAACAAGATCGAGGCATTTTTGAAGATGGTCGAGGGCTATGGTATAGAGGAGATAGCCCGCACAGGTATGACGGCTATGGAGCGCGGCGCAAACACGCTCAAGCTTGATAAATAAAGTAAAAAATACCGGTTACGGTATTTATATATAAACAGGAGCGATGCTCTGTTATATAAAAGGAAAAGAGGTAACATAAAAATGGCAAAATCATTAGATCATGAGGCAAGAGTTTTCTATGAGAGCGACTGCAATATGCAGCTTCTCAACGGAAAGAAGATCGCGATCATCGGTTTCGGTTCACAGGGTCATGCTCATGCAATGAACCTCAAGGACAGCGGCGCTGACGTTATAGTAGGTCTGCGCGAGGGTTCACCGAGAAGAAAGATGGCT
Source organism: Candidatus Ornithomonoglobus merdipullorum (assembly GCA_018714695.1). Classification (GTDB taxonomy): domain Bacteria; phylum Bacillota; class Clostridia; order UBA1381; family UBA1381; genus Ornithomonoglobus; species Ornithomonoglobus merdipullorum. The sequence goes on from DVNB01000087.1 coordinate 86,830, forward strand.
GAGGAGTACGGTATTCCGGTATTCACGACAGCTGAGGCTGCAAAGCAGGCAGACATCATAATGATACTTACACCTGACGAGAAGCAGGCTGATATTTACAAGAATGAGATAGAGCCCGGACTTGAAGAGGGCAATATGCTCATGTTCGCTCACGGCTTCAACATCCACTTCAAGCAGATAGTTCCGCCGAAGGGTGTTGACGTTACAATGATCGCTCCGAAGGGACCGGGTCATACTGTAAGATCAGAGTTTGTTGAGGGCAAGGGTGTTCCGTGTCTCGTAGCTGTTGAGCAGGACGCTTCGGGCAGAGCGCTTGATCTGGCTCTCGCTTACGGTGCAGGTATCGGCGGAGCAAGGGCTGCAATACTTGAGACAACATTCCAGTGCGAGACTGAGACAGACCTGTTCGGTGAGCAGGCAGTTCTCTGCGGCGGAGTTACAGCTCTTATGCAGGCAGGCTTTGAGACTCTTGTTGAGGCAGGCTATGATCCGAGAAACGCATACTTCGAGTGTATCCACGAGATGAAGCTTATCGTTGACCTCATCTATCAGGGCGGATTCTCAAGAATGAGATACTCGATCTCGGATACTGCTGAGTTCGGTGATTACGAGACAGGAAAGCGTCTTATCACAGAGGATACAAAGAAAGAGATGAAGAAGGTCCTCGAGGAGATCCAGGACGGTACATTCGCATCGAAGTGGATCGCTGAGAATAAGAACGGCAGAGCACACTTCACTGCTACACGTAACCTCAAGGCAGAGCATCAGCTCGAGAAGGTCGGCGCAGATATCAGAAAGTTCTATTCATGGAACAAGGAATTCAATGATTGATCTAAGAATATATAAAAAACTCGGTCAAGCCCCGGATGGGGCAGACCGAGTTTTTTTATATATTCTGGTTTTTAGGCAGCGTTACAGTAAAGGTCGTGACGCCATCACGGCTGCTCACTTTTACGCTTCCGTTGTGCAGCTCGGTCACGCGCTTTACTATGGCAAGGCCTATCCCGTTTCCCTGCGATGAATGAGATTCATCTGCCTGATAGAATTTGTTAAATATTTTTTTCTGCACTTCTGGCGGGATCGTTTTACCGCTGTTTGTTATCGAGACGTAAAGATATAGTGAGTCCTGACCTATGTCAAATACTATTGATCCGTTCTCGGGTGAAAACTTGACCGCGTTGTCTATGAGATTTATCCAGACGTGCTTTAAAAGCTCCTCGTTTGCCGATATCATGTGCTCTTTAAAATTAATGCATAATTCTATATTCTTTCGAGTCCATTTATCCTCGAAAAGAAGTATACAGGAGCGTATCTGCTCGGATAAGTTGAACGCCTTGACCTCCGTCAGTATCATCTGGTTTTCTATCTTGGTAAGATTGAGTATGTTTGTGGACATATAGGCAAGGCGGCGTGACTCTTCTTCTATTATGTCAATGTACTCAAAGGCTATATCACGTGAAAGACCGCCTTTCTTCAGAAGGTTTGCAAAGCCGGCAATGGATACGATGGGTGTCTTGAATTCGTGTGAAAAATTATTTATGAAATCGGAGCGCAGCATCTCTGTATTGCGGAGCTCCGATGCAAGCCTGTTAAAGCTGTCGGAAAGTGTCTTGATCACGGAAAGCCTTCCAAACGGTTTGCCTATATCCATTCTTATGTCGTAATCTCCGCAGGCCAGCCTATTTATCCCGTTTATAAGCTTGTCTACGGGTTTAAGGCATATCTGTCCCGCGATTATGATGAATATCAGATTCACTATGAAGCTCAATACGGCGATCAGCAGTATGAGCCGCTCCGCGTCCGGAAGCGCGTTTTCCGTTATACGAAACGTTCCGGTGCGGACCATAAAGAATGTTATCCCGAATACTATCAGCATTGCTGCCAGGAATGTCGAAAAAGTGATAGCGGCAAAAAGCCCGAGTATATCCGTTAAACGGAAATATTTTTTCGAAGTGCCGTCCGATCTTTTCATGACTTTTTCACCGCCCTGTATCCCAGTCCTCTTACCGACTGTATTTCAAATTCATCCCAGCCCTCAAAGCGCTTTCTCAGTCTCGCAATATGCACGGTAAGCGTTTCCCAGCCTGTTCCCGTGTCGCAGCCCCATATCTCGTCCATGAGCTGTATGCGCGTGAATATCTTGCCCGGATATGAAAGCAGCTTATAGAGCAGCAGGAATTCTTTCTGCGGAAGCACCTGCGTTTCTCCGTTTTTTGTCACGGTGAACGAATCGTAATCGAGAGTGACGCTGCCTATGACTATTTTATGCTCCATGGCGATCCTGGCGCGGCGGAGCAGCGCCTTTATCCGCAGAAGCATTTCTTCGGCATCTATCGGCTTTGTCATATAATCATCAGTCCCGGCGCGGAAACCGCGTTTTTTGTCTTCGGGCATCTGTTTTGCCGAGATCATAAGTATCGGGAGCTCATTATCAGCCTCACGCATGCATTTTGTGAACTCATATCCGTCCATGACCGGCATCATAACATCAAGCACCACAAGATCAATAACCTCTCTGTCCATTACCGTCAGTGCTTCTTCGCCGTTTTTTGCGTCGGATACGGTATAACCGTCCGATTCAAGGACTGCACGCAGATATTTTCTTGTATTTTTATCGTCGTCCGCCACAAGTATGTGGAACATATGCGATCCCCTCCCTCAATATTGTTCGTATGTAACTGATCGACAAATAATTGTTTTCAATTGAACATCTGCTGTTCATATGATATTATAATGCTTTATTCACATTAAATCAATAGTTTTGACCAAATATTCAAGACATTTGCATGAGTTAAAATATTATAAATATTATATTAACAGTATGTGAAGGCGGCAGATTGTGCAAGCCTCCCCTGAAAGGGGAGGGGAACCGCCGAACGGCGGTGGAGGGGTTCGGCGGCATGAACTATAGTAAAAAAGGCGGAACCCCTCAGTCAGCTTCGCTGACAGCTCCCCTTTCAGGGGAGCCTTGGTCGTGTTTCCGCTTCTTATTCACAAAAAATTTACTCATGCGTATGTCCTGCCAAATATTGTGGAATTTCAACAGTGTTGAAAAAGAGAGGAGCCGCCGCAAAATATACATTTTGCAGCGGCTCCCCGTATGTATAAAATTATTTGGACTGTATATGGAGCTCGGCCATATTCTCGTGTATGCTTGCGAGTGATGCGCGCATTGCGCTTATTACCTTTTCGCTCGTTTCCAGATTGATAAGATGGCTCATATGAGTGAAGGCTGAATCTGCCGCAGTCCTTCCGAGTACCTGTGCTGCAGCGGCTCTGCATTCCGGTGCCGGATCTGTCAGGTAAGTGATAAGGTGGCTGAGATCGGGTCCCTTGAGGTCGATTATTTTGCTGCCTTCAACTGTAACAGCATTATCACCGATGGACTTTATTTCCGCAACACGGTCAGCGGCATTTACCAATGACATTGATGAGTTATTTGCCGAAAGCTTTTGCACCTTGTTCTCACATACTATCGCCAGTATCGAGAATACGATTATTGCGATGCATATGATGAACTGGATTATCCACATAAAGCTGAGTCTGAGCATCGGGCTGGCTATAAAGAATACGATGCCTGCCAGTGCGGCGATGTCTGCTACTAATGTAACATAACCGTTTTTCGGCTTCCAGAAGCTGACGCCGGCACCTAAGATGCCGAAAAGTATTATAAATACCGACATAAATATGATCGGATTTACGTTAGCCTCAGCGCCTGTGTTATGAATCACATACTGAGCAAACTGAGGATTGCTGGGATCGAGCCATACGTAACCGCCGAGCGAAAGCGTTTCACCCTCAAAGCTCCAGTACGGTACGAAATGGAGTATCAGTAATATCAGCGTAAGCACTCCGCATACGATACTGCATTTTTTTGTACGTTCAATGATCTCTTTTAACATAGTTTATTCCTCCCTGTGATGATCTTTTGTTTTTTTAGCTGTTGATATTAGTATACTGCTTTAATATAAACCGAAAATAAACTTATGAGAAAAATGTCGGATAATTCGGAAAAAGCATACTCCGGAATACAATATAAGTATTAGACATAAAGCAAAAATTGTGATAAAATAAGTAATAAGAAGATGAAACTGCTGCGTTTTTGCAGATCGGTATTGACTTGGACCGCACTCAATGCTTTATAATTATCTTATAATAGCTATAGGATATACAAACGGATCAAGACAGGAGAAAAAGATGGAACTTAGGGTATTGAAATATTTTTTGATGGCGGCGCGTGAGGAAAATATAACAAGGGCTGCCGAAAGGATGCACGTGACACAGCCGACGCTTTCAAGACAGCTTATGCAGCTCGAGGAGGAGCTCGGTGTTGAGTTGTTTAAAAGAAGCAAGCACAGTATATCGCTTACGGAGGATGGTATGCTTTTGAAGCAGCGCGCACAGGAGATGGTCTCTATTGAGGAAAAGATCTTCTATGACCTGTCGCATAAGGACGATACATTGACAGGGACAGTGTCTGTCGGCTGCGGAGAAACGCAGACGGTAAACGAGCTTTTTTCGTTGGCTGCCTCGTTCCGTGAGAAAAATCCGAATGTGGCATTCGAAGTCTACAGCGGTATTGCCGACGATATAAAGCTGAGGATAGAGAACGGAACTGTGGATGTAGGTCTTCTTACAGAACCGGTGGATATAAGCAAATATGATTTTATACGGATGAAGCAGAAGGACCGCTGGGGAGTTATCATGCGTGATGACTGCCCTCTTGCCGAAAAAGAGTATATACGTCCTGAGGAGCTTGCGGAAGTGCCGCTTATAATGGCAAGGCGCGAGAGCGTGAAAAACGAGATCGCCAACTGGTTCGGTGGCTATTACGATGAGCTTAAAACAGCAGCAAACTGTGATCTGCTGTACAATACGATAGCTCTTGTAAAGAGCGGGATAGGCTCTGCAATATGTCTTGAAGGGCTCGGGATTGGAGAAGGTCTGTGCTTCAGACCGCTTATGCCGCCGCTTGAAACGGGTTCGGTGCTTGTGTGGAAAAAGCATCGCGCCATATCGCCTGCCGTGCGCGAATTTATCGCGCATGTTAAAAATGCTTAAAAAACATTATATGAAATAATATATAAGCATTGGACACTTCAAGGAGCCTGTGATAGAATATGAGCATGGAAGACATGCGGATAATGAAGAACGGAGGCAGGATATGACTATAGAGGAAGCAAGTAAGAAATACTGTATTCCGATAAAATTATTAAAGGAATACGAGAGCATGGAGCTTTGCGGGACCGTAAAGAGGGTCATGGGAGTGTGGCAGTACGATGATACAGATATCGAAAGACTCAGCATGATAATGACGCTTCATGATATAGGATTTTCGAAAGAGGATATAGACGAGTACATGCAGCTGCTCCTTTCGGGTCAGAACAATGAAGAGTGCATAAAAATGCTTGAACAAAAGAGAAAGGGGGCACTCAGTAAAATCCATGTTCTGGAAAAGCGAATTGACAATATAGATTATCTTAGGAATGAAATGAGGAGTACCGGCAATTAGGAGCATTTGAATGAGAAATGCTTAGGAATAGGTAAAACTGCACAGGAACGCGTTTGAAGCGCTGAATTCATAAAGGAGGATCATCAGTATGGAATACACAAAATTGGGTAATACGGATATTGAGGTATCAAAGCTTTGCGTTGGCTGTATGAGCTTCGGCAAGGCGGGAACGATGCATGACTGGACGCTTGACGAGGAAAAAAGCGCGGATGTGATAAAGCACGCGCTTGACCTGGGTATCAATTTCTTTGATACAGCAAACGGATATTCTGCGGGAACGAGCGAGGAGTATCTGGGGAGGGCGCTTAGGGATAATACTGCGCGTGATAAGGTCGTTATCGCTTCAAAGGTATATTTTAACGAGGGAAGACTTTCAAGGAAGGCGATAATGCGGGAGATCGACGGAACACTCAAGAGACTTGGCACGGATTATCTGGATCTCTATATCATACACCGGTTTGATTATGATACTCCCATAGAGGAAACAATGGAGGCTCTCAATGATCTTGTAAAGGCGGGAAAGGTCCGCGCTCTGGGCGCTTCGGCAATGTACGGCTACCAGTTTTACAATATGCAGCTCGCCGCAAGAGATAACGGATGGACACAGTTTTCGGCTATGGAGAATCATTACAATCTGCTGTACAGAGAGGACGAGCATGAGCTGATACCGATATGCAGGCAGATGAACGTTTCACTCATGCCGTACAGTCCGCTGGCTGCCGGGCACCTTGCGAGAGCGGAATGGAGATCGGATTCGGTAAGGAGCAGAACAGACCGTGTAGCTATGGGCAAATATGACCGCACAGAGGAGCAGGATATGCTTATCGTAAAACGCGTCAGCGAGCTTGCCGAAAAGCACGGATGCAAGATGTCGCAGATAGCGATAGCATGGCTGTGGGCAAAGGGCGTTGCCTCGCCCATAATAGGAGCAACAAAGACGGCTTATCTTGACGATGCTGCAGGAGCGCTTGATGTGAAGCTGGATGCTAAGGATGCGGCATATCTTGAAGAATTATACGTTCCGCATCCGATAGTGGGCGCTATAGACAAAAATCCCGATCCGGGCGTAGTGCTTCTCGACGAGAAAAAATAAGACGGATCGGATGCGTGACGCGCGCTGTCTGTCTTAGCTATTGAGACCACGGATATCGTAATATTGATCCCTTCGCGGAAAGACCTTGAGTTCTGCCGCGGAGGGTTTTTAAATTTGTTCTTGCATAGCGGCGTGATTTATGTTATACTATTTGTTGTTAAGGATGAATATAAATACAGAAAGCGGTAGATCTATGTTTTTATCAGATAAATGGAAGGATTATGTCGTGGTAGACGCGGCGGGCGGAGAAAAGCTTGAGTATTGGGGAAAGTATCTTTTAAGGCGTCCCGATCCGATAGCTGTCTGGAATGAGAAAACGGAGCAGAAGCTCTGGAATAAGGTGGACGCATGGTATCACCGTTCCAATTCGGGCGGAGGAAAGTGGCAGGTGTTCAATAAGAGCATCCCGGATAAGTGGCAGATACGCTATCGTGACCTTGTGTTCAACGTGCGTCCCACAGGCTTTAAGCATACGGGACTTTTCCCTGAGCAGGCTGTGAACTGGGATTGGATAGCGTCGCTTATAAAGAATGCCGCGGAACATTATGAAAGGCCTTTAAAGGTGCTCAATCTTTTTGCGTATACAGGCGGCGCCACGGTATCGGCGCTCGGAGCCGGAGCGGAGGTATGCCATGTGGATGCGTCGAAGGGGATGGTCACATGGGCGAAGGAGAATGTTGTGGCATCGGGACTCGGCGACAGGCGCGTCAGATACATAGTTGATGACGTCGTCAAGTTCGTTAAGCGTGAGATAAGGCGCGGGAATAAATACGACGGGATAATAATGGATCCGCCGTCGTACGGACGCGGTCCGTCGGGAGAGGTCTGGAAGATAGAGAATGAGCTCTATCCGCTTGTGGAGGACTGTGTGAGCATTATGTCGGACGATCCGCTGTTCTTTCTGATAAATTCGTATACGACGGGACTTTCGGCACAGGTTCTCAAGAACGTGCTGACGCTTACGGTATCAAAGCGTTACGGCGGAGAGATAGACGCCGACGAGATCGGACTGCCGATACGCTCGAGCGGACTGGTTCTGCCGTGCGGGATCAGCGGAAGATGGCATAAAGACAATTGACAATGGATAATGATCAATTGATGATTAACGGACGTGTGCGTCCGTACGGTTAGGAGTTATGGATATATGCTTAAAGGAAAAACAGTTGTATTGGGAGTAACCGGTTCGATCGCTGCGTATAAGTCGGCAAATCTTGCAAGGATGCTGAAAAAGCTTGGGGCTGATGTTCAGGTGCTGATGACAGAGAACGCGACAAATTTTATAAATCCGATAACGTTTGAGACGCTTACGTCAAATAAATGCCTGATAGACACGTTTGACAGGAATTTTAAGTACAGCGTTGAACATGTAGCTCTGGCAAAGCGCGCAGACGTAGTTATGATCGCGCCGGCATCGGCAAATGTTATAGGCAAGATAGCCGGCGGGATAGCGGACGATATGCTCACGACGACCGTGATGGCATGTCCGTGTCCTAAGATAATATCTCCGGCAATGAATCATAATATGTTCCACAATCCCATAGTTCAGGACAATCTGAAAAAACTTGAGGGCTACGGATATACGATAGTAAAGCCGGGGCACGGGATGCTTGCAAACGGTGACATCGGCGACGGACGAATGCCGGATGAGGATGTGCTGCTTGAATATATACTGAGTGAGATCGCGTTCGAAAAGGATCTCGCCGGAAAGAATGTGCTCGTTACAGCGGGAGCGACGCGCGAGCCGATAGATCCTGTGCGGTTCATAACGAACCGTTCGACCGGCAAGATGGGCGCGGCGGTCGCGCGAGCCGCAATGTACCGCGGTGCGAACGTGACGCTCGTTGCCGGACATATGGAGACGAAGCCTCCGATGTTCGTAAATGTCGTTGAAGCGGAGACCGCGGAGGATATGTATAACGAGGTAAGCTCATATGCTCCGTATGCCGATATAATAATAAAATCCGCGGCTGTGGCTGATTATACACCGCTGACAGTTGCGGAGGAGAAGATAAAGAAGGGCGAGGGCGGCGCGGAGATAAGGCTCAAGCGCACAAAGGATATATTAAAGCATCTGGGCGAAACGCGCAGAAACGGACAGTTTGTCTGCGGCTTTTCGATGGAGACGGAGAATGTTTTGGAGAATTCGTCGGCAAAGCTCAAAAAGAAAAACGTAAATATGATATGCGCAAATTCTCTGAAGGAGGAGGGCGCAGGTTTCGGGACGGATACGAATGTGATCTCGATAATAACGAAGGACGGGATCAGGGAGCTGCCGAAAATGTCGAAATTTGACGCGGCAAATGCAATACTTGACGAGATAAAGAAGCGGCTGCACACAAGCTGACAGCGGCGGGAAGGAGAGCTGAACGATCCGATGAGGATGAGGAAAAAGAAAAACTGTGCCGCGCGCATGGAGCGCTGCGGAGACATACTTATAAAAGCGCCGGAGGAGCATAAGGGGGATTGGAGCAAGGTTTTCGGAAATGACGCACCGATACATCTGGAGATAGGCTGCGGAAAGGGCGGCTTCGTGACCGGAATGGCGGAGCTGCACCCTGATATAAACTTTATAGCTATGGAAAAGGTAGAGGATGTGCTCGTTATGGCTATGGAAAAGGCAGTCGAAAATGGGCTCAAAAATGTACGGTTCATGTCTGCCGATGCCGAAAAGCTTGAGGAGTATTTCGAAAAGGGCGAGCTTGAAAGGATATATCTTAACTTTTCCGATCCGTGGAAAAAGAATAAGCAAGCCAAGCGGCGTCTGACACATAAGAATTTTCTTGACAGATACAAGCGCGTCCTTGACAACGGCAGCTATATCTGGTTCAAGACCGACAATAAGCAGCTGTTTGAATTTTCGCTGAACTCGTTTGCGGCGGAGAATTTTAAGCTTGAGAACATAACCCTTGATCTTCACGCGTCAAAATTCGAGGGCAATGTTATGACGGAGTATGAAACAAAGTTTGTGGAGCAGGGACAGCCGATCTACCGCCTTGAGGCGGTGTATCTTGGCTGGGAGGATGGCAGGCTCAGTCAATAAAACGCAGAACGGGCTTGGATGATGCGCAGCTGCGGTAGTCGCGCGGGGTCATGCCCGTGACCTGTTTGAAAAGGTGTGACATATATATCGGTGAGTTGAAGCCGCTTTCGAGTGCTGCCTCAGTCACCGATTTTTTTGTGCCGCCGCGAAGCAGCTCCTTCACGTTTTCGATCTTGAGACTGTTCATGTATTCCATTATGGTTATGCCGGTATTTTTTTTGAAAAGGCGGCAAAGGTAGTATTTTGTTATGTGGAAATGATCAGCTATTTCGTCTATCGAAGCGATGCTCTTGAAATTGGATCTTATATATTCGAGTATCGCCGCGGTGAGAGTGCCCGAAAGCTCTGCTGCCTCTATCGCGTCGGTGCCGCCGGTAGCGCCAAGAAATATAAGTATCTCGGCAAGCAGAGCATAGCAATGCTCCGGTTCGCGGCAGCGGATCTTGTCGAGCAGCGCCGCAAGGTATTCAAAATCGTCCTTGGAAAGACTGACAACGCGTTTGTCGGCGGAAAAGCAAGAGAGCATTGAAGCTGCTGCGGACGAGGTATAGTATTTTTCGATGTAGCCGCTGCTGAATTCCACCAGCCGCCTCTTGAACGCGCTTCCGGCAGTCTTATGGTATACATTGGGAGGAATCAGTACAACATCGTATTTTTTTATGTCGTATACTGAGTTTTCGATCATATACCTTCTGCTTCCGTTCTCTAGGAAATATATCTCATAGTAGTCATGGCAGTGAAACGGCCCCATATCCATGGGCTTTCCCGATGATGCTTTTTCAAATTCAAAGTGTTCCGAACTCATACCGATGCGGTTCCTTTCGTGAGTTATTGAAAAAATACCGGTCTCCGCAGCGGCGGAGACCGGGAGTATCTGTTACGCGAGACCGAACTGTTTTACACAGTCGGCGATTATGTCGTCAATGAGCGCCATTGCCTCGTCAAACGAGTCGGCATAGGTGCCGAGATAGAGCTTGATCTTCGGTTCTGTTCCGGAAGGTCTTACAATAAAGTATGATTTGCCGTCCGAGAGATCATAGCGAAGCACGTTCGATTTCGGAAGCCCGGTGAGCGGTGAAACGTTTCCATCCTTGTCCGTTATAGTCTGTGCCGAATAGTCTGTGGTCTTTACAACGTCAAGTCCGTTTACCGATACGGGCGGGTTCTCTCTCAGCCCGGTGAGTATCGCAGCCATTCTCTCCATACCGTCCTTGCCGGGCATGGTGTAGGACATCGTCTTTTCAGCATAGTAGCCGTATTTCTTGTATATGTCCTGAAGCGCCTCATAGAGCGACTTGCCCTTTGTCTTGTAATATGCCGCCATCTCGGCTATAAGCATAGACGCCACTACCGCGTCCTTGTCGCGGGCATGGTTGCCTACGAGGTAACCGTAGCTCTCCTCAAAGCCTATGAGATAAGTATGGTTCTTCTTTTCCGCAAATTCGGTCATTTTTTCGCCGATGTACTTAAAGCCTGTGAGGACGTTCATGACCTCGATACCGTAGCTCTTTGCTATAGCCGCGGCAAGCTCGGTCGTAACTATAGTCTTTATAACTACGCCGTTTGCAGGAAGGTTATCCTGTTCCTTCCTTGAACGGAGTATGTATTCAACAAGCAGAGCGCCCGTCTGGTTTCCGGTAAGCGTTCTGTATACGCCGTCGGCATCGCGGACAACTATTCCGACTCTGTCGCAGTCGGGGTCTGTGCCTATGATAACGTCGACGTCATTTTCCTTTGCTATGTCTATAGCTATAGTAAACGCTTCCTTATTTTCGGGATTGGGCGATTTTACTGTCGGGAAGGTACCGTCCTCAGTATCCTGCTCCTTTACTACAAGTACGTTCTTGAAGCCGATCCTCTTCAATATCTCTTTTACCGGACGTGAGCCTGTGCCGTGAAGCGGTGTGTAAACGAGCTTGAAGGTATCTGCAACCTCCTTTACAGCGCCGGGATTGAGCTGCTGTGTCTGTACCGTCTCAAGGAATTTTTCGTTCAGCGCAGGCCCTACTATCTCTATGGTACCGGCAGCCTTTGCCTCGTCAAAATCGGCGTATTCAACACTGAATATATCTATGGCATTCATTGCGTCGATGACCGTCTGAACAGCCTCGGGCGGGAGCTGACCGCCGTCGGGACCGTACACCTTGTAGCCGTTGTACTCCTTCGGATTGTGCGATGCGGTGATCATTACTCCTGCCGCGCAGCCCAGCTCACGGATACCGAACGATACCTCCGGAACGGAATGGACCGTATCGAAAAGGTATACCTTAACGCCCGCCTTGGCGAGCACCTTCGCGCTCTCACGGGCAAATTCCTTTGACATTATCCGCGTATCGTAGCCTATGAGAACGCCCTTTGCCGCAGCCTCCGCGCCTTCCTTGTTAACGTATTCGGCAACACCGTGACTCGCCTGTCTTACGTTGTAGATATTGAGTCTGTTAGTGCCGATCCCCAGAACACCTCTCATGCCTGCGGTGCCGAATTCGAGATCGCGGTAGAAGCGGTCCTCAAGCTCCTTTGCATCGTCCTTTACGGACATGAGCTCTTCCTTCGCCGCGTTGTCGAGAACATCGGATGCGAGCCATTTCTCATAGTTTTCCATATAACCCATTTCACAAAACCTCCGTTTTTGGTATTTACAGAACCGCCGCAAATGCCGGCGGCACATTTATTTCCGGACCGCGACATGATGTTCTGCGGTCTGTATCTGCTGATTCTATTATATAATATTTTGGACAAAATTTCAACACCGAAAATATAATAGCCTATAAAATTTGTGTAAAAATTACTACAATATCCCCGTTATTTAGCCTTTTTGCACAAAGCATTCTTAAGCGGTGCTTGACGTATCGTTCGTGATATGATAAAATACTACGGATAATCAGTGAATTTGAAAGGTTGAGATATTATGCTCAGAAATTTGAATAAGGTCGTGAGTCTCACGCGCAAGGCGATAGAGGAGTATGACATGGTTGACGAGAATGACAGGATAGCCGTTGGGGTATCGGGGGGAAAGGATTCGCTTGTGCTTCTTGCGGCGCTTGCGGAGCTTTCGCACTATCATCCGAAGAATTTTACGGTGTTCGGTATTTCGCTCGATATGGGCTTCGGAGGAGATTCCCTTCCGATACAGAAATTCGCGGAGGAGCTTGGTGTTGAATACTATGTAAAGAAAACGAATTTTAAGGAGATAATATTCGATATACGCAAGGAGTCAAACCCGTGCTCGCTCTGCGCAAAGATGCGCCGCGGCGCGCTGAACGACATGGCTGTCGAGCACGGCAGCAGAAAGGTGGCTCTCGGACACCATAATGACGATGTTCTGGAAACTTTTTTCTTAAGCCTTCTCTATGAGGGGAGGGTGAGCTGTTTTGCGCCGGTAACGTATCTTGACAGGACCGGGGTGACACAGATACGTCCGATGATATACGTCCCTGAGCGAGATATAAGGGGTGTGGTAAAGCACGGGGGCGTACCGGTGGCAAAGAGCATGTGTCCCGCGGACGGCGCCACCAAGCGCGAGCAGATGAAGGAGATCATAAAGAGGCTTGAGCGCGAGACTACGCCGGGGCTTAAGAAGCGTTTGTTCCATGCCGTGCGCGCAAGTAAAATAGAGGGCTGGAAATTGTAATTTTTGAGTTAAGAATATAATATTGGATGTTTTTACGCTTGACATATTGAAGTCTTTTTTGTATAATAATATTAGGAGCATGCGGCGGAGTGTGTGCTTCGAAAGCAGATGTGTGCGAAAGGACAGAGACTCTGAGGTAAAGCGCCCCGGGCAGACGTATGCGCGGAGGTGCGGGTTCTTTTATTTGAAAGGATTTGATGAGAAGCAAGATGAATCGAGAGGTAATACTGTGTCTCAGAGAGCTTTTCCGCGACTCGAGACTGAATGTAATGATGGGCTTCACGCAGCATGGGGACACATCCTGTCTTGCGCATACGATAGCGGTCGTCTATTGTGCGCTCGCTATAGCGAGGATAATGCATCTGCGCGTGAACAAAAGAGAGCTTATACGCGGAGGGATACTGCACGATTATTTTCTGTACGATTGGCACGACGGTGAGAAGGGGAGAAAGATCCATGGCTTCACACATCCGTCGTCGGCGCTTGCGAATGCCGAAACGGATTTTCGTCTGAGCCGGCGCGAGCGGGATATAATAAAGAAGCACATGTTTCCTCTGACCGTAAAGCCGCCTATGTACCGCGAGGCGTGGCTTATATGCCTTGCCGATAAGATCTGCGCATGCAAAGAGGCTGTGAGAAAGGATGCTTATCCCGAAATAACGAGGATGGCAGAGCGGCAGCATCTCAGATGCGGAGCAGCAGGCGTATAAAGGTCTGTACGGCAGCTAGGCGGATATAAAGGCATTAACGAAAGAAGCTCTTGTATAAATAAACGGAGGACGGTGATAACAATGACGTTATCTCAATATTTCATTTGTTTTATAATATACAGCTTTTTGGGTTGGGTGTATGAATCGCTGTTTTATTCGTTCCAGTTCAAGAAGCCGGTGAATACCGGATTCCTGCACGGATGTATTTGTCCAATATACGGACTTGTGTGCGTTATGAACATAGCGTTTCTGGGCAAGGTGAAAAGCGAGGCTGCGATATTTGTCGCAAGTATGATCACGGTATCTGTGACCGAATACGTGGTCTCATATCTGCTAGAGCACCTGTTCGGCAAACGGTGGTGGGATTACAGTGACTGGCCGCTGAATCTAAACGGCAGGATAAGTCTCATATCGTCTCTGGGATTCGGAGCGATGTCGCTGATACAGCTGAGACTGCTGCATCCGGCGATAATGAAGGTCGTATTACATATTCCTGCGGGGACCATGAAGCTTATAACCATACTTTTTATTGTGTGGGTCTTTTTCGATCTCTGCCTGACGGTGAGAGATATGGATAAGACGGACGACCGTCTCTGGTTTATAGACGAGGAGTCGGAGACTATCAGGCAGGCGAATGAAAAGCTTGAGGAAAAGAAGAAGAGACTGTCGCTGCGTTACGGCAATGTCAAAGAGCGGATAAGGGACGCCTTCGGCAGATAACGTGATGCACTTTCGTATCTGTCGTCATATTCAAGTTATGTACACGGCGGCGCATTGCGCCGCCTGTTGATATTAAGAGCGGTTTTACGCAGGGGGTGTATACATGGAAGAATCCAGACTCGGCTTGTGGCTTGAGAGAAATCTGCCGACCTTGCTGTTGTTTATAATACGTATAGTAGAGGTTTTTGCGGCAAGTATAGTTCCGTCGGTGCTGAGCGTTATAGTTATCTTTCTCGCGCCGAGCGAGAGGTCCTGGTCGGTGCTGAGCGTTTTTTGTTTTATAATAACAACGGCTGTAAACTGGTATTTCTGGCTTGATTTTGCTGTTGAGCGCGAGAGCGTAAAGCAGTTTTATATAATAAACGGTATAGTTCAGGCCATATATATAGCCGCGTCTATAGTCGGATATTTCTTTCTCGGATATCTTGTATATTCAATGACATTTGCAAATCTTCGTATTTTCGAGGTGTTTGAAATGAAGACCATACATTCGGTGCTGATAACCGACGGTATATCGGTGCTGGTGATGATCGCGTGCGAGCGGTGGTCGAGGGCGCATATAGACAAGATACGCGAGGTCCTAAAGAAAAATGGCGCCGATAAGGTCGAGATGGAGGACAAGTCGGAAAGCATCGTGCCTACAAAGCAGGATCGCGCCATAGAGACACTTTCGGTCGAGGAGATGGCTGAGGAGATAGTCAGGGACGAGGAGGAAAGGCTTGAGGCGGCAAGGGAGGCTGCTGAGAGCGAGCCTGAGGAGCTTTGGAACGATGATATATCCAAGGGACACGGCGAGACTATAGTGCGTGTTGATTACAGCGAGGAAGGCACAGATACGGACGAGAATGATTTTGTTCCCGGCGCTGAAGTGAACGAGAATGAGGATTATGAGGCGGACTCTCTATGGAACAGCGAGATATACGAGGGAAGGACCGAGGGCGGAAAGCCTGTTACAGACTTTGAGGACGAGCTGAACGAGCTGCCGCCGGAACCGGCTGAGGATGAGCCTCTTTGGGACGAGGCGTTTTACAGGCAGAGGGGAAATGCGGAGGAGCTTGAGCGGATATACGCCGAGGAGGAGGCGACAGCGGCTCCGGAGGAGGTACCGTATGATGCCGATTCCCTTTGGAACAGCGATTTTTACCGCGGCACAGATAAAAATGATATTCCGGAGCGAGTGCTTGATCTCAGCGACGAGCCGGAGGATATACCCGAGGACAGCTCTGAGGACGGATATGCCCCCGATGCATTGTGGGATAATGTCGGCAGAGCGATCGGTGACGATATGCCGGAGAACGAGGAGCCGATAAACCCGAATATGGATTACGATACGGATTCTCTTTGGAGCAAGGATATGCATATGGGAAAAGAAAATAAATGAATAAATAAAGCGGGGACATCCGGGTGCGTTCGAGTGCGGTGTCCCCGCTTTTGCGGGTGATCTGTTATTCTGTTATTGCCGAACCGATATTCGTTACGTCTCCTGCGCCCATTGTGAATACTATGTCGCCTTCGCGGGCGTCTTTTTTTATATATTCCTCTATATCGGCAAAATCGTCCATATATCTGACGTTCAAGCCGCGTTCTGCTATGGCCTCCGCAAGTTTCTCCGCGGTAGTAACGCCGTCCGGCTTTTCCCGCGCCGCGTATATATGCGTGATTATGAGCTCATCCGTGTCGTCGAATGCGGTTAAAAATTCATCCCACAGAGTTCTTGTACGCGAGTAAGTGTGAGGCTGGAAAATACATATGATGCGGTCGTGAGGAAACGCCTTTGCAGCCTTGAGCGTAGCCTTTATCTCTGTCGGGTGATGAGCGTAATCGTCAAGGACCACGGCGCCGTTTACGAATCCTTTTTTTTCAAAGCGGCGGTGGGTTCCTTTAAAGGTCTTAAGCCCCTTTGCCGCCTCGGGTGCAGGAACGCCAAGTATCTCGCATACCGCTATCGTTGCGAGCGCGTTTAAGATATTGTGATCTCCCGGTACGTTTAGCGATACGGAGCAGAGCTTTTTGCCGTTTTTGCACACGTCAAATGATGGATAGCCTGCATGGTATACTATATTTTCGGCATAATAATCGTTGGAATCGGATATGCCGTAGGTAACAATGTCAAGATCCGAGTCCTTGAGAGCAAGCCGTATGTTCTCGTCCTCGCCGTATGCGACCACCTTGCCTATGCCGCGGGTGAGCTCGGCGAACTGACTGAAGCTGTCTCTTATCATCTCGATGCCCGTGAAGAAATCGAGGTGATCCTCCTCGATGTTCGTGATCAGAGCGACTGTCGGGAAAAATTTCAGAAAGCTGTTGGTGTATTCGCATGCCTCGGTGACGAAGAGATCGGATCTCCCGCAGTGGATATTCCCGCCTATAAGATCGAGCTCGCCGCCTATGGAGACCGTCGGATCAACTCCCGCGCCTATCAGAGCATGCGCAAGCATGGAGGTGGTAGTAGTCTTTCCGTGAGTGCCCGCAACGCCTACGGCGTGGTGATACTCCTTCATCAGTGCGCCAAGGAACTCCGCGCGGTCTATAAGACGTATACCCCGCGCCTTTGCCTCTATCATCTCTGGATTGTCATCCTTCACTGCGGCGGTATGTACCACAAGCTCCGCATCTCCTATGTTTTTAGCATCGTGTCCCTCGTATATCACCGCTCCCTCATTTTCGAGGCGGTGCGTTATATCGGACTTTGCCCGGTCACTGCCGGTGACTCTGTAGCCCTTTGACAGAGCCACATGCGCCAATCCGCTCATGCTTATTCCGCCTATCCCTATAAAATGGATGCATGCGTTTTTTTTCAGATCGTTCATTTCAAATCTTTTCATAAACAGTAGGTCCTTTCAGAAAAACAGACAGTTGTCGGTCATATTCGTATCAACAAGGGCGCAATGCTTACCGCGCCCGTTTATCATAGATATTATATACCTATTTTACCGAAATTTAAACCTATTTTTTTTAATTCTTATATTATTTACAAAAAAAACAGATATAAAAATATGAAATTAAAATATATGCACAAAAAGCTTGACAAATTAGTAAAAATGAGATAAAATAAATAAAAGAGTATCTGTTAGCGCAGAGCAAAAACCCGTTTTGTACGGGACGGCATCACTGGAAAGACTACAAGAATAACAAAACAAACCTTGTAATAGGAAGGTGGTGAAAATCTTGGAGATTACGGACATTAGGGTTAAGAAAATTCTGACCGACAGCACAGCTGAAAGCAGAATGAAAGCGGTGGTATCTGTAACCTTTGACGACTCCTTTGTAGTACATGACATTAAAATTATTGAGGGACAAGATAAACTGTTTACGGCGATGCCGAGCAGAAAAACACAGGAAGGCGAATTTAAGGACATAGCACATCCGATTAATCGCGAAATGCGCCTTAAGCTCGAAGACGCTATTATTTCTGAATATCAGAAGGCACTTGCGCAGAGCGCTGATGAGCAATGAGATGGTATTAGATAAATTCCCGGATCTATAGAGATTTTCAGATAAAAAACCGTCGGTAACGGCGGTTTTTTTATTCCGATGCGCGGATATGATACTTTTACGGAAAAAGGCTGCCGGCGGGGCGGCGGTTTTATATTGTTTGACTATTGTAATTCCGTTTGTTTTATGGTAAAATGAAATGTGCAAAAGTATGCTCTATAAAAAAGAGATGCCGGTACCATGACGGATCGGACATCGGAGGCGCGGCGCTTGCCGTGCCGTATTTTGAACGGAGGATTGAAAAATAAAATGAAAAAAGTTACGGCTGCCGATTTTGCGGCAATGAAGGAAAGCGGCGAAAAGATCTCAATGGTCACTGCCTACGATTATTCGACCGCGAGACTCGTTGACGGCTCGGGGATCGACTCGATCCTTGTCGGCGATTCACTCGGGATGGTGATGCTCGGATATGAGGACACTGTTTCCGTCACGATGGAGGATATGATCCATCACTGTGCGGCTGTCACGCGCGGGACTGAGCGCGCGCTGGTCATCTGCGATATGCCGTTCATGTCGTATCAGACATCGGTGTACGACGCGGTAAAGAACGCGGGCAGGATAATGAAGGAAGGCAGAGCGGGAGCGGTAAAGCTTGAGGGCGGCACCGATTTCGCGGAGCACATAGAGGCCATAGTAAAAGCGTCCATACCGGTGTGCGCTCATATAGGGATGACCCCGCAGAGCGTTAACGCGTTCGGAGGCTTCAAGGTCCAGGGAAGATCAGTCGAAGCGGCAAAGCGCGTTATAGAGGACGCCGTTGAGGTCGAGAAGGCGGGAGCATTTGCGGTAGTCCTTGAATGCGTGCCTGCAAGGCTTGCGGAATATATATCAGGTATCTTAACGATACCCACCATAGGCATCGGCGCGGGCGCGGGCTGCGGAGGACAGGTGCTGGTATATCAGGATATGCTATCCATGTACAGTGATTTTACGCCAAAGTTTGTAAAGAAATTTGCGGACGTAGGTTCGGTGATGCGCGGAGCGTTTGAGGATTACAACAGAGCGGTAAAGGATGGGAGTTTCCCTGCCGCGGAGCATGGATTCAAGATCAATGACGAGGTTTTGGCTGCCGTTACGGGCAGGGATGGGAGTGAGCTGTAATGATACCTGTGGTAAAGACTATAGACGAGATAAGAGAATATGTGAATAAATGGCACAAGGAGGGCTTGAGTGTCGGACTTGTCCCGACAATGGGCTATCTGCACGAGGGGCATAAGAGCCTTATAGACAGAGCGGTTTCGGAGAACGACAGAGTTGTTGTATCCGATTTCGTAAACCCGACCCAGTTCGGACCGAACGAGGATCTGGAGGCGTATCCGCGCGATATAGAAAGGGATGCTGCGCTGTGCGAATCTGCCGGCGCGGCGGTGGTATTCAATCCAGAGCCAGAGGAGATGTATGACAATGCGCTCACAACGGTGAGCGTTGACAAGATAACGAAGGTGCTGTGCGGGAAGACGAGACCGGTACATTTTGCGGGCGTCTGCACGGTGGTATCAAAGCTGTTTAATATAGTAAAGCCGGACAGAGCGTATTTCGGACAGAAGGATGCACAGCAGCTGATAGTTGTGAAAAAGATGGTAAAGGATCTCAACTTTGATATAGAGATAGTCGGCTGCCCGATCGTGCGCGAGGCGGACGGGCTGGCAAAGAGCTCACGCAACACGTATCTGAACGCTGAGGAGCGGAAGGCTGCGCTTTGTCTTTCACGAGGTCTCTCTGCGGGCAGAAAGCTCATCGAAAACGGAGAGCGTTCGGCGGAGGCTGTAAAGAATGTCGTAAGGGGCGAGATAGAGAAGGAGCAGCTTGCCAAGATAGATTATGTGGAAGCGGTGAATGCGGAGACTTTGGACAATGCCGAAACGGCGGAGGCGCCGCTGCTTGTCGCTGTGGCGGTATATATAGGGAAAACAAGACTGATAGATAATTTTATCGTGGAATGATCCGCCGGACAGAAGGGAGAAGCGAATGGAAGTAACAATGCTTAAAGGAAAAATACACCGCGTTAAAGTCACACAGGCCGAGGTGGATTATGTAGGAAGCATAACGATAGACCCGGAGCTTATGAGTGCGGCGGGTATTTTCGAATACGAAAAGGTCGCGGTAGTGGATGTCACGAACGGAGCGAGACTGGAGACCTACACGATCGCCGGAGAGCCCGGCTCGGGAATAATATGCCTGAACGGAGCGGCGGCAAAGCTTATAAATAAAGGAGATACGGCAATAATAATGGCATATGCCCAGATGAGCCCGGAGGAGGCGGCGGCATTCAGGCCAAAGGTCGTTTTTGTGGATGAAAACAATAAGATAGTATCGGTCAAGGACTATGAGCGCCACGGCGTGATAGCCTGAGACCGCATAGCGGGAAGGAAGGACACGAAAATGAAACAGATACCCATAACATTACTGACAGGCTATCTCGGAGCCGGCAAGACAACGCTTATGAACCATATACTTTCAAACCAGCAGGGTTATAAAGTAGCGGTCATAGTGAACGATATAGGCGAGGTGAATATAGATTCTTCGCTTATACAGAAGGGCGGAATGGTACAGGAGGAGGATTCGAGCCTTGTGCCGCTCACAAACGGATGCATCTGCTGTACTCTCAAGGTGGACCTGATGAAGCAGATAGCGGAGCTTGCGCAGTCCGGCAATTTCGATTATATCCTGATCGAGGCGAGCGGTATATGTGAGCCTTTGCCTATAGTGCAGACTATCTCGATGATGGACGGCTCGGTTCCGGGAAGCGAGATACCGCCTATTGTAAGACTTGACTGCGTTGTTACCGTGGTAGACGCCTTAAGGCTCGTTGACGAGTTCGGCGGAGGCGAGAAGCTTATGGGTGACGTTGACGAGGAGGATATAGAAAATCTTCTCATACAGCAGATCGAGTTCTGCTCGACTATCGTTATAAACAAGGCAGACGAGGTATCAAAGGAGGATCTTGCGAAGGTGAAGGCGGTCGTAAGGGCGCTCCAGCCGAAGGCAAAGATAATAGAGGCGAATTATGCTGATGTAGACCTTAAGGACGTGCTCGATACAAAGCAGTTCGATTTTGAAAAGACGTTTGAGTCCGCCGGATGGATAAACGAGTTTGAAAAGGATGCCGATGATGACGGGCACGATGAACATGGACATCACGATCATGAGCATCACGGTCACCATGACCATGATGAGCACCACCACGATCATGACGGACACGGGCATCACGGTCATGACCATGGTCATCATCACCATCATCATGACCATGAGCACGGAGAGGCGGAGGAGTACGGAATAGGCTCGTTTGTATATTACAGACGCAGGCCGTTCGACATGGCAAAGCTCCGCGGATGGCTCAACGACAGCTTCCCGTCAAATGTTATAAGATGCAAGGGTATCGTATGGATCGACTGCGATAACGATATGTCGTTCGTGCTTGAGCAGGCGGGAAAACAGATACAGATGTCAGAGAACGGGCGCTGGTTCGCGTCTGCGCCGAAAAAGCAGCTTGAGCAGTTCGTAAAGGACGATCCGTCCATAATGGACAATTGGGACGAAAAGGTCGGAGACAGGATGATAAAGCTTGTGTTCATAGGGCGGGATCTTGACAAGGAGAAGATCTCCTCGGAACTCGACACACTTTTAAAGGAAATATAATACCGTCCGTGCTGTTTCAGCGCCGGCGAAGGAGGGATGCTGCGTGAAATGCGATAAATGCGGGGCTGTTCTCGAGGACGATGCCGTTTTTTGTTACAAATGCGGTTCATTTGTCATGAGCGATGAGGATACCGAGCCTATCGCGGCAGAGAAGGCAGGCAAGCGCCGCCGCGGCAGCTCTTCGTTTCCCATCGTTTTGAGGATACTTATCTGGGCGGCGGTCGCGGCGGCGGGTGTTGCCGCGGCTGTGTTCGGATACAGATGGATATACAGTGACGAGCTGCATATGCAGACCGGAGAGTCTGCGGCGGTGTACGAGGTAAGTGAAAGCGAGATCACGCCTGTCACCGGCGAAGCAGGCGCAGCCAGATGAATACTCCCGCCGACGCTATTACGAGCAGGGCGGATGTGAAGATCATGCCGTAGAGCTCACCGGCATCCATTTTTGCCTTGGGCTGATCAATGTCCATGAGCTCACGGGGAACGTCTATATCTCCGCCCATATCGAGGCGTGTCAGATAGAAGCCGTCCTCGTCGCGTGAGACTACGGCGGTGCTGTATTCGAATATCGGATCAGACGCGCCTTCTGTGTAGGTGTCGCTGAATATCACGTAAAGGGCGGTGTCAGAGAGGCTTAGGACACGCACGAGCGTTATGTTGTCGGTCGAGAAGAAGGTGTTGTAGCCTCCGGTATAATAATAGCAGCCGTTGTTATAGCAGTAGCCGAGAGTGGTGAGCATGTTTACAGGCGGCTTTTCGGGCGTTCTTCGGAACGCCTTTTGCATAACGTCGTCTATGAAGCCGCCTCCGCACAGCTTAAGTCCGCCGCCGGTATCGGACGCGTTGTCCGGGGCGGAGCTTAGGAGCTTGAAGTTTTTGTGCGTAAAGAGGACGTGGCGCACAAGCTCATTTTCGTCTGAGGTCTCGGAATCGTAATGCATCAGATCGGCGCAAGACTTTACGAGGCTTAAAAGCTCGGAGCGTTCGGCATCGCTTAAGACTGCGTCATCAAGGCGCAGGTTTGTTATTTCGGAAAGCTTTATGCTGTTCAGTGTATCGTATATCTCGGCGGTGTCAGTTAAAACGGTTATCTTCCCGCGCCGGTACCGCGCGGCGGGAACAATGTCCGAGGGCTTTTCGGCGGTCGGAGTGAATGCGTCGTTTATAAGGCGGAAATATTCCGTTTTCCCATTGGTTGAGAACACTGCGGCAAATTCACCGTCAAATTCCGCCGCGCTTATCTCATAGGTATTTTTCCCGCCGAGGCGGAAGGAGAGACAGTCGGTGATCTCATTTTCGGGCCCGTATACGGTGAAGACGAATTCGTTTTCCTCTGCGGTGATGACCGCCGCGCAGCCGTTTTTTTCGGCGCAGTAGATAATGCCGCTGCTGCCGTCGAATATGCCAGTTTCGCCGATAAGCCCGGAGATAAGAGTATCAAGTCCGGAGGAATGAACGACGGTAGGCAGCATTGAGAACAGGATAAGTAAAAAGACAAGTTTTTTGATACGTCATCACCTCGTAAATATTTTGTCCGATTTTGAGAAATAATTGCGGATGAGGTATACGCGAGTTTGTGGATAAAGTGGATAAGGTTAGAAGAAAAGTTAGAAGAAACGTGAGGCGGTATGCCGAAAGGAGAAAGCAATGCATAAGGATCTTAAGAAAGTAATGTTTGATGAGGGGCAGATTGCCGGGCTGGCAGACAGTATCGCCGAGCGGATAAACGCCGATTATGAGGGTGAGTCGCTTACGGCTGTCGTCGTTTTAAAGGGAAGTCTCGTTTTTGCGGCGGATCTTATCCGGCGTATCAACGCCGACGTAAGAGTCGATTTTATGCAGGCGTCGAGCTACGGCGTGGGAACGGAGTCATCCGGAGTTATCAAGATAAAGAAGGATCTTGAGAGCGATATTTCGGGAGAGAACGTTCTTATCATTGAGGACATAGTGGACAGCGGCAGAACGCTTTCGCTGTTAAAAAAGGAGCTTGCGGACAGGGGGGCGAAGAGCGTTAAGATCGCGGCTCTGCTTTCAAAGCCCGCGCGGCGTGTGGTGGATGTGGAGATAGAGTACATAGGCGCGGAGATACCGGATGAGTTTGTGGTAGGATACGGACTCGATTTTGCGGAGCGCTACAGGAACTTGCCGTATATCGGTATATTGAAGCCGGAAGTATACAGATGAGGATATTGCTTACAGCTGTCAATGCCAAGTATGTGCATACGTCGCTCAGTGTCCGCGCGCTGGCACGCTTTGTGAACACTCCTGAAGTGACCTTCGCCGAGTTCACTATAAACGAGAGAGAAGAGGACGTTTTGCGCGCCGTATACGGCTTTCATGCGGATGCTGTGATGTTCTCCTGCTATATATGGAATATAGAGTATATCGTGAGGGTGGCCTCCTCGCTCAAAAAGGTATCGCCCGATACCCGTATAGTTTTCGGAGGCCCGGAGGTCAGCTACAACAGCATGTATTATATGCGCAAATACGGCTTTCTGGACGCGGTGATCCGCGGCGAGGGGGAGGAGACGCTCAGGGCGGTAACAGAGGCAGGATTTGACACGGACGGAGTCACCTTCCGCAGAGAGGACGGAAGGATCATCGAGAACAGAGACCGCGCCCCGGTATGCGATCTTGACAGCCTGCCGTTTCCGTATACCGAGACTGAGCTTGACGAGTATAAGGACAAGCTCCTGTATTACGAATCGAGCCGCGGCTGCCCTTTCCGGTGCAGCTATTGCCTTTCGTCTACGGTTCACAATGTGAGATTCAAGAATATAGATAAAGCGAAGCGTGAGCTTGCACTGTTTGCGGCGCATGGCGCCAGAGTTGTGAAGCTCACCGACAGAACGTTCAACGCTGACAGGAAAAGGGCTGCGGAGCTTATCGGCTTTCTGGCATCGCTTGAAGGGGATACGCAGTTTCATTTTGAGATAGCCGCGGATATTATAGACGATGAGCTTATAAGCATCTTAAAAAACGCGCCAAAGGGGCGGTTTTTGCTTGAGATAGGTGTGCAGTCCACGAATGAAAAAACACTTGAGGCGATAGACCGCCGCACCGACCTTGACAGGATATACGATACCGTGAGGGCTCTCAGCGGATATGTCCATATGCATCTGGATCTGATAGCCGGACTCCCGTATGAGGATCTCGATTCATTTGTGAGATCGTTTGACGATGTCATGGCTCTGCGTCCGGATGTGCTCCAGCTCGGTTTTTTAAAGCTGCTGCACGGAACAAAGATGAGGAGCGAGGCTGGCAAGCACGGGTATATATTTACGGACACGCCTCCGTATGAGGTCCTTGGGAATGCGTATATATCGTATGAAGAGCTTCTGAGACTTAATCGTGTGGAACATGTGCTTGATAGATATTACAACAGCGGCGCGTTTTCAAATGCGATGGGATATCTTCTTGACATGGCTGATTCGCCGTATCATCTGTTCGAAAAGATCGCGTCGCATTTTGAGGCGGAGGGATGTTTCGATATAGGTCTGTCGCGTGACAGGCTTTACAGTCTCCTGGCTGAAATATTTGGCTGCGGACTTTTCAAGGATCTTCTGAAGCTTGATTATTTCATAAATTCAAACAATCCGTCAACGCCGAAATGGGCGAACGAGCCGTACGATAAAACGCTTTTAAAAGAGCGGTTTGGGATGATAGAGGCAGCCATGGAACGCGGTGAGCTCATGGAATACAGGGGTATGCCGTTAAAGGAGATAATAAAGCACGTTCAGGCAGAACGGTTCTCATATGACGTTCTGGGAGACATGGAGCGGCGTGACAATGTGATCTTGTTTGACAAAAAGTACAGGCGCGCGATCCGCGTGTGAGCAAAAAGGTGCTGTATCAAAACTAATAAATATGTATTTCTAATCAATAGCGACATAAAAAAGCCTCCCCTGAAAGGGGAGGGGAACCGCCGGACGGCGGTGGAGGGGTTGGCAAAATGCATAAAAAGTGATAATTATGCATTTTGCTACAGCCTCTTTTATTATCTCAGATCAAATTCTTCCTCGCCCTTATACAGCGGTATCTCATATGTCAGCTCCGCATCGGGGAACGAGTCGAACATTGTTTTCAGAGTTTTCGCCTGAGCCGTTGCCCAGTCTATATCGGTGGCGTATTGGTGATCTCCCGGACTGTCAGGGTTCCATCTCATTTTATAAAGCGTGTTCTGCCTGTAGTCGGGATTGTTTATATAATTTGCGCTTATCCATGCCGCGCCGCCTTCTATGGCTTCGTCAACACTTGTCCAGCCGCAGGCGTATGCGTATTCAGAGCCGTATTTTACGGCGTTTGCGTCGTATGCGCCTATTCCGTAGATGTTGTAAACGACTGTACCGTTTACCGAAACTCCGTTTGCGAGCTGCGATGTGCCGTCGCCTGTCTCAAGGCAGGCGTGCGTTACAAGATAGAGCTCGCTGATCCCGTAGGCTTCAGCCGCATCCTTGAACTGCTGTCCCTTGCCCTGAAGAACGCCCTTTCCGTTCAGGTATGCGTTCAGCACATCAACGCTCACGTTGTTCGGCTGGCTAAGGTCTATGAACTGATACTTTCCGTAGCCTCCGGCATGGCGCGACGGGTCTATCGCGTCGCGGAGCTCGTCGTATTCCGCGCGTCTGTTCTCTGAATATTTCACCGGCTGCATGGTCAGCTGATATTCCGTCATATCGTCGAGTGTGTAATTATATGCCGTGAACTGCGGTTTTGTCATCAGCTCGGCGATCCGTTCATTAACAGATTTTGATATTACAGTATAATCCAAGTTCTCCGTGTTTGCGGGCACTACCTCTATCTCGAATGAGTCAGTTTTGCCGTTTGCCGTCTGTACCGTTATCGCAGCTGTTCCGGCTTCCGAGCCGTGTATCACACCGTTTGTGTCCACCGACAGGACAGTGCTGTCAGAGCTGCTCCAGATGACAGACTTGTCCCTCACCGTTTCGGGATAGACGTATGCCGAGAGTGAGTAATCCGAGCCTATGCGTATTTTGTCAACTGCATTCGTAATGAATACCGCCTTTGTTGAAACATCGTAGAGCCCGACGTAAACGGTACATTTCGCAGTGTGTTCCCCGTCCGCCGTCTCGGCGTATACGCTCGTCGTGCCGACGCCGTTTGGGATAACTGTTCCGTTCTGGTCTACATGCACGATCGACTCGTCGCCCGAGTACCAGCGTACAAGCGAGCTGCCGGCGCCGGATGGCTCTGTGGATACGCTTATCGTGTGCGGCTCGGGACGGTCTGCGTACATTGAAAGCTCGGTATCTGAAAGCGTGAGACGCTCCACTCTGTTTCCCACGTATACGCTGTGGCTGCGCGTAATGCCGCCGCAGCTGATGTTTACCGTATAGACGCCCGGTGTGCCGTCGGAGGTGACCGTACCGTCGTCCGATACGGTAAGAGACGGCGAGTCGCTTGAGAAGGTGATGGGTTTATCCGTGGTATTTACGGGCAATGTGTAAGCGTCTATTTTTGCGCTCAGACTGTCAGAATCAAGATAGATGCATGTCGCATCCTCCGAGGTTATGATATCCTCTGTTTCTATCTCATCAAAACCGAGGTGTATGGCAAAATACAGCTTATCGTGAAAATCCTCCGCCGCCTGTGCGCATGGCGAGGCACAGAGCATGACGAAAAGCAGTATCAGCAATTTCTTCATAAGAGAAGCCTCCTTAATACGATCAAACCGATTTCTTTGTATAAAATTATACCAGAATGTATGGCAAAAGTCAACCGTGAGCGTCGGTTTTTCTATAAACAGAGCAATATGGCGAGAGAAAATTTGTGAAAATAACCATTGTAAATCGTTCATTTTTGTAGTATAATAGGAATGTTAGCACAAATTATACAGGAGGGTAAATCAATGGAACAGCAGGACAGCTCAAGATTGAAGCAGATCTTGAAGAACCGCCGTGATAAGCTGGCGGAGTATGTGGATGCGGGCATGGACCCGTTCAGGATAACGAAATTTGATCGTGACAATGATTCGAAGAATATCAAGGATAATTACGATAAGTATGCCGATAAAGAAGTGACGATCGCGGGAAGGCTCATGTCCAAGCGCCGCATGGGCAAGATCGGTTTTGGACATATTCAGGATCTCACCGGTAAGATACAGGTGTTCGCAAGAAAAGACGTGCTTGGCGACGAGGAATATGACAGATTCAAGAAACTCGATATAGGCGATATCATAGGCGTTACCGGCGTGGTATTCACGACAGAGGCGGGAGAGATATCCATAAGAGCGGAGAAGATAACACTGCTCTCAAAGTCTCTGCAGCCGCTGCCCGAAAAATTCCACGGTCTCAGCGACCCGGATCTCAGATACCGCCAGAGGTATGTTGATCTTATAATGAACGAGGGTGTAAAGGATACATTTATAAAGAGATCAAAGATAGTGGCGTCAATAAGAAATTATCTTAACGGACAGGGCTTTTTGGAGGTTGAAACGCCGATTCTCGTTGCAAATGCCGGAGGAGCAGCTGCAAGACCGTTTGAAACACACTTCAATGCTCTTGACGAGGATCTCAAGCTGAGAATATCGCTGGAGCTTTATTTGAAACGTTTGATCGTGGGCGGGCTGGAAAAGGTTTATGAAATAGGACGAGTATTCAGGAATGAAGGCTTAGATACGCGCCATAATCCTGAATTTACTTTAATGGAGCTCTATCAGGCCTATACAGACTATCATGGTATGATGGATCTTACAGAGAACCTGTATCGCCACGTTGCGCAGGAGGTGCTCGGAACAACAAAGATCGTTTACGGCGGAGTGGAAATGGACCTCGGAAAGCCGTTTGAGCGCATTACGATGGTCGATGCTGTAAAGAAGTATGCCGGAGTGGATTTTAACGAGATACATGATCTTGAGGAAGCAAGAAAGGCTGCGAAAGAGCACAATATTGAATATGAGGAAAGACATAAAAAGGGCGATATATTGAACCTGTTCTTTGAAGAATACGCTGAAGAGCATATGATCCAGCCGACATTTGTCATGGATCATCCTATAGAGATATCGCCGCTTACAAAGAAAAAGCCGGAGAATCCCGAGTACGTGGAAAGATTTGAGTTCTTTATGAACGGCTGGGAAATTGCTAACGCATATTCTGAGCTGAACGATCCGATCGATCAGAGGGAGAGGTTCAAGGCCCAGGAGGAGCTGCTCGCGCAGGGAGATGACGAGGCTAATACAACGGATGAGGATTTTATGAGAGCGCTTGAAATAGGTATGCCGCCTACAGGCGGAATAGGATTCGGGATCGACCGTATGTGCATGCTGCTTACCGACTCCCCCGCAATAAGAGATGTGCTCTTGTTCCCGACAATGAAGTCATTGGATAAATAAAACCGCATGGGAGCAAGGCTTTGCGGAGTTTGGCTTGTACCAAAATTCTACGGAAATTATTTTTAAAACATATTTTTTAGACAACACAAACGGCTCGGCTTTGCGCTGAGCCGTTTGGCGTATATTGAGATAAATATGTTGACATTGTATTTAGCGTTTGATATAATGTATTAAAGCACACCATTGTTGAAAAATTGATGGCGACCATACGTTCAAGAGAAATATCGGCTTGTCTTGTGCTGCAGGCACAAAGCCAGTTAAAGGCTTTGTATAAAGAAAGCTCGGATACAATAATGGGTAATTGTGACACTTCTATTTTCTTAGGCATTTGGGGCGTCATTAATCTTATGGAAGACTATAGGAATGACGACCCCGGAGCGAATGCTCATGTGCCATAAAGTAACACATAAGAATTGATAGACAGCAGCCCACTATTCCGCAGCAACAGCGAGTTGCTTGTTAAAACCCCATTTTG
>DVNB01000011.1 GCA_018714695.1 Candidatus Ornithomonoglobus merdipullorum
TGGACATAGATGCAACTCCGTTAGTAAGGTTTGCAAAGAAAAATGGGTTTAAATTCTATCCGGCAATGATTTGGGCGGTATCAAAGGTTGTGAATTCTCATGATGAATTCAAATACAGCTGGGATGCGGACGGAAATCTCATCAAGTGGGATGTTATATCTCCGAGTTATGCACACTTTCATCAAGAGGATGAAAATTTTACGAAAACAGTAACAGAGTTTTCAGACGATCTGTTGGAATTTCATGACCGATTTCTGAGTGATCGTGAAAAGTATAAGGATGTTAGAGCGATAGCCGAAAACCAACCGCCGAATTTCTTTGATGTGACCTGCCTGCCGTGGGTCAGATACAAGCATTTCGACGTCCACGTGTTTGACGAAGGGAAATTCCTTGCCCCTGTAATAACCTGGGGCAAGTATGAACCGGAGCACGGAAAGCTTGTGATGCCTCTTACCATGAATATTCATCATGCAGTCGCGGATGGATTTCATTTGTCAAGATTTTTTAACGAGGTACAGGAGCTTATAAATGCTCTGGAATAGATCATTGAGAGGTGACAGAGGTGAAACGCTGCATTGTAATTACCGATATAGTTAAATAATAAAAATACAATCGGAGGTTTTTATAATGACTATATCGGAGAGAAAAATATATCCACGTACAGGTGATACACAGACTGTTTATTTAAAGCATGTGATTACGGATGCGAACATTAAAGCCGGTGATTATACCATGTACAACGA
Organism: Candidatus Ornithomonoglobus merdipullorum; assembly: GCA_018714695.1. Lineage (GTDB taxonomy): Bacteria > Bacillota > Clostridia > UBA1381 > UBA1381 > Ornithomonoglobus > Ornithomonoglobus merdipullorum. The sequence continues at coordinate 744 of DVNB01000011.1, forward strand.
TTTTGTGAATGATCCAAGAGACTTTCAGAAAAATAATGTATTGTATCACTATCCCATCAACCGGGACAGACTGACCATCGGAAAATTCTGCTCGATCGCTTGCGGAGCAAAATTTATTTTCACAAGCGCCAACCATAAGCTGGGCTCACTGTCCACTTATCCCTTTCCTCTGTTTTTTGAAGAATGGGAGCTGGATAAAGCTAATGTAACAGATTCATGGGATAATAAGGGCGATATTGTGATAGGAAACGATGTGTGGATCGGCTATGAAGCCGTTATTATGCAGGGCGTAACGATCGGCGATGGTGCGATCATCGGCACCCGCGCGGTAGTGACAAAGGATGTTCCGCCCTATACCATTGTCGGCGGCATTCCGGCGAAAACGATCAGAAAAAGGTTTTCTGATGAGGTGATTTCACGGCTGCTTGAAATCGAGTGGTGGGAATGGAGCGATGAGAGGATCAGAGAGAATATTTCCGCGATCCGGAGCGGAAGTATCCATGATCTGAAATGATTTTACAGTATGCATTACAGGGGATGCTCGTCCCCTGTAATGCGTCATGTTTTAAAGAGGAGTATGGCTATGCAAAAAAAAGATATTGCTTGATACAGTTGATCAATGAGGGGGCAATAGATTGTTATTTTATTTAGTTGCTTGTATTGATTTAATAAGTGCCGTATTGGGGCTGTTATTTTCAATCGGAGCTGTCAGAATAGGAAAAAATGCAGAACGGGAGAATGCCTTATATATGTTTGCGCGCAGTACGGCAGTTGTGTGTGCAGCTGTATTAACACTGTTATTTAAATCAAATATACTGTTGATGGTTATTACAAGTGTAATGCTTATTATTCAAGCCATAGATTGTGCGGTTGGGTTCTACATAAAAAACCGAATGAGAACGATCGGACCGTTTATAATGGCATTGATACATGCCGTCTGTATGGTACTGATGATAACAATTATGTATTAAAGTATACAGAGTTGTAAGAGCCGACACCTGAGATTCTGAATTTATTGATAAAGTAATTCTTCATGCCGCTGACAAGAGCAGGGTGAGAGATTACAGGAACTGGAGATGGTTTATAACCATATATGTGTAATAAACACCGCGGAAATAACAGGTTCAAGAGGAAAAGTGGTGATAACAATGGCGAATGAAAATAAGAAAGATTTTAACGCTATGCTACACGATAGCAAGGATATGCCGAAATTTCAGATCATTACTGACAGAAAAAGTATAGAGAAATATGGCGGTAATAAAATGTACTTTGCCCCACCGATTGACTATGATAAAGTAATGAAACAAATCCCATATGGTAAAATTATAACCGTTGGAAAGATCCGCGAATATTTTGCCGAACTGAATGGCGCAGATTTTACAGAGCCTATTACAGCCGGAATATTTGTATCTATTGCGGCTTGGGCAAGTTATCAGCGTTCTGGAAATGAAACACCTTATTGGCGGACTTTGAAAGCAAACGGAGAGCTGAATGCCAAATATCCTGGCGGCATAGAGCAACAAAAAGAAATGCTTGAGTCAGAGGGACATACAGTTATTCAAAAAGGTCGCAAAAATATAAAATACTATGTGCAGGATTATGAAAGCGCACTTTTCAATTTAAAAAAGCTGTAAGCAAATAGATTTTAGGAGGTATATTACAAATGAAAGATATGATCGGATACTGCGGACTGGATTGCGAAAAATGCGATGCATACCTTGCGACCATCAATGACGATCAGGCATTGCGTGAGAAAACAGCTAAATTATGGGCAGAGTTAAATAATGCCCCTATTCTGCCGGAACATATTAACTGCGAGGGCTGTCGTGTGAACGGAGCGAAAACGGTATTTTGTGAGCATATGTGCGAAATCCGGAAATGTGCTTTGGAAAAAGGAGTTTCCACTTGCGGCGACTGTCCGGAATTAGAAACCTGCCACACCGTCGGGGCGATCCTCGAAAATAATCCGTCTGCTTTGGAGAATTTGAAAGGATAGAATATATAGAATAACAAAATCATATTTTGAATTAGATTTTTTCAGAAACTGGATTAGAGAAAGACTTTATTAAATCACAGGTTTACGGAGGAGATACAATGCTTGAAAATATCCCTACTCAATCAGCTATGACCGAATTGCTCGGACAACATTTGTTTGAAGTCTGGCAAGAGCTGTGTTCACTTATTAATGAAAAATACGATATGGAACGGCTATGGAATACCGGCGGTAAGAACTGGACTTACGAGTATAAATATCGCAGAGGCGGTAAAACGCTTTGCAGCCTCTACGCAAAAAGTAATTGTGTTGGCTTCATGATTATCTTTGGGAAAAATGAAAGAGCAAAATTTGAGGATATCAGGGGTTCTCTTTCCCATTCTGTTTGCAGGCAATATGATGAAGCAAAAACCTATCATGATGGAAAATGGGTAATGTTTGAACCGACCGACACTTCTGAATTTGATGATTATATGAAATTGTTGGTGATTAAAAGGAAACCGAATCGGAAGTAACAATTCCGGTTTCAAGTAAGCAAAGCTATCTTAAAGAAAATGACATTATTCGGCGTGTCGGTCCGAATAAATCAGGGGAATGGAAAGTGGTCAATAAGGTGACAAGGAATGAATAATATGTACCATGAGATCTCCGACGGGATATATATCACATCGGAGACGACGGATGAGGCGGGGAGCTTTCCTGCTTATCATTCTCATAACGTATATGAGATATATATACTTACCTCGGGCAGACGTGATATGTATGTGGGTACCGGGATATATGCCGCAAGGGCGGGGGATGCTGTTCTGATACCGCCGCACATGCCGCACCGCAGCTGCGGAAAAACACCGTACAGCGGGATCTGCGTCGAGTTTTCGGACGGATACCTCGAAGGGCTGACCGCATTCGAGCGGGACGAGGTGAGAGAGGGCTTTAAAAAACGCGTTGTTCCTATAGATACCGCGGCTCTCGGCGATCCGGCAGGCGGCAAGCGGGAGTATCTTCTCACGCTGGCGGGGCTCATCAGTGCGGGGCGCGATACGGCGGACGAGCGGCGGACGGAGTCGGACCTTTCACCGATAGGCAATTATATACAGGAGCATTACAGAGAGCTCCGCGGACTTGACGCGATAGCGGACCGGTTCGGTATAAGCAAGAGCTATCTTTGCAGGGTATTTAAGAAGCAGACCGGCATAACGGTCATTGAGTATATGAACAGGCTTAGGGTACAGCATGCCGTTAAGCTCTTACAGGAGACAGAGCTTTCGGTAAATGAGATCGCAGCTGCCTCCGGGTTTGATAGTGTGATATATTTTAACAGAGTGTTCAAGCGGGTGAGAGGCGTTACGCCGAAAGAGGAGCGGAAGAAGTCGAGGGAGAACTGGAGCTTTGCCGCGGCGGAGAATGTTTGTTCAATATAGGTTTATTTTGCGGTTGACACGGCTGCCGTGAACGGATATAATTGAGTTAACGGACAATAAATTATGCATGGCGGAGCCTGGGTAGTCGCGCAGTATCCGTGGGTGTTTAATTGTAAATTTTGTTTGTAAATCAATACGAGGTGATGATCATGATATATGATGCGGAATGGATAACGGCGGAGGTGACCGGCGCGGAGCCGGAGTTTATCAAATCGTTCACGACGGAGGGAAGAGTCTCAAAGGCTCGGCTTTCGGTGACTGCTGTGGGCGTATACGAGGCGTGCTTGAACGGCAGGAGGGTCGGAGATCACATTCTTGCGCCGGGCTGCACGGCATATAATAAGCGGCTGCAGTATCAGGAATACGATGTTACCGATATGATGGCTGACGAAAATACTCTTGTCATAGCCGTTGGCAGGGGCTGGCACAGGAGCCGTATGAGTGAGAACCGCCCCGAGATAAACGGCAGGCCGTGCGCGGTGATCGCGGAGCTTTCAATAGTGTACGAAAACGGTGAGACGGAAAATATACGCACAGATGAGACGTGGCTTGCGCGCGCGTCACGAACGGCAGAAAGCGACATCTGGGACGGCGAGACTTATGACGCGTCGCTGCCGGAGGGAGAAGCGGTGACAACAACGGCAGCGGAGCTTTCGAAGGACATACTTATACCGCAGGAGGGCGAGACGATATGTGAACATGAAACGCTCGCTCCGAGGACGCTTATAGTTACGCCTAAGGGCGAGCGTGTGCTCGATTTTGGTCAGAATATAACGGGATATGTGAAGCTTGACATAGATGCGCGTGCGGGTGAGACGGTATCTCTTTCGTGCGCGGAGATACTTGATTCTGACGGCAATTTCTATAACGAGAATTACCGCAGTGCCAAGTCGCGGATGAAGTATATCTGCCGTGAAGGCAGAAATGTGTGGAAGCCACGTTTTACATTCTATGGATTCCGTTACATACGTCTTGACAGCTTTCCGGAAAATGCCGATCCGATGTCGTTTCGCGCTGTGACGGTATATTCCGATATGGAGAGGACGGGATATATAAGGACGTCGGATGCAAGACTCAACAGGTTTTTTGAAAATGCGCTGTGGTCGCAGCGCGACAACTTCCTTGACATCCCGACGGACTGCCCGCAGCGTGACGAGCGAATGGGCTGGACCGGCGATGCTCAGGTATTTGCAAAGACGGCGTGCTACAACTATAATGCGAAGAAGTTTTTTGAGAAGTGGCTCGGGGATGTGCGTTCCGAACAGCGCGGAAATGGATCCGTTCCGGATACGGTGCCGAATTTTTGGAATCTGGGAGGCGCAAGCACCGCATGGGGCGATGTTATAACGGTGCTGCCGTGGACGCTTTATGAGATGTACGGCGACTCGCGCAGCCTTGAAGCGAATTTTGACGCGATGAAGCGGTGGGTCGATTATATCACAAATGACACCTTAGACGAGTATCTTTGGATATCGCCGGACGATTCCCACAAGCAGTGGCGAAAGCACTACGGCGACTGGCTCGCGCTTGACGCTCCTTACGGCAGCTATCACGGGAGCACATCCGATAATTTTGTCGCGAGCGCATTCTATGCGTATTCGACAAGCCTTCTTGTAAAGGCGGGAGAGGCGTTGGGAAAGGATATGACGGAGTACAGGTCGCTGTACGATAATATAGTATCAAAATTCAAGGAGACCTTTACGGAATATAAGACTCAGACGGAATGTGTGCTTGCACTGCATTTCGGGCTGACCGACAAGACCGCTGAAACGGCGGCGCAGCTCGATAGGATGATACGTGAAAACGGAACACGTCTTGAGACGGGCTTTGTCGGAACTCCTTATCTGCTGCACGCGCTTTCGGATAACGGTTTTGCCGATACGGCTTTTGATCTTTTGCTTCAGGACAAGTATCCCTCATGGCTTTATGAGGTCGATCACGGCGCAACGACTGTCTGGGAGCACTGGGACGGTATCCGTGATGACGGAGTATTGTGGAGCTCGGATATGAATTCATACAATCATTATGCCTACGGCTCTGTCATGGACTGGGTATATTCCAAAGCGGCGGGCATACGTCCCGGCGCGCCGGGATTTGAGACCGCGGTGATAGCTCCGCTGCCGTCAAAACGGCTTGCAGGCCTTGAAGCGGAGTACAGTACGTCGTACGGAAAGATCATATCGCGCCGTACAAATACGGAAGACGGCGTGCGCTATGAGATAGAAACGCCGGTCCCGTCGAAGATAATAATAGACGGTGCGGAACATGACGTTCCAGCCGGACGGTATACGTTCTGGGGACAGCGGGCATAGCGTGCTTTCCGTATATATCACGGCGTTTTATAACACAGAAGGAGATAATGCGATATGGAAGAGATCAAGATAAGACGAGCGGAGGAGAGGGATATACCGGATATAGATAAGCTTCTCTATGAGGTGCATAAGGTACACAGCGATGTACGGCCGGATCTTTTTAAGCCCGGCGCGAAAAAATATAACGATGAGGAATTGAAGACTATAATCGCCGATGATATGACGCCGGTTTTCGTTGCGGAGAAGGACGGGAGCGTTCTCGGATACGTGTTCTGCATACACAAGCAGTATGTAAACAGCGAGAGCCTGACCGATATAAAGACGCTTTACATAGACGATCTCTGTGTGGATGAGACGGCGCGCGGCTTGCATATAGGCAGCGCGCTCTATGAATTTGTGCTCGGTTACGCGAGGGAGCGGGGCTGCTATAACGTGACGCTCAATGTCTGGGCGGGCAACGACAGCGCTATGAGGTTCTATAAGAAGATAGGACTCAAGGTGCAGAAGATCGGCATGGAGAAGATAATATGATGCAAGAAGCTCTGACCGGCTCATTGACGGTGCCCGCTCTGAACATGTTTTTTGTTCGGGTGTAACGGGAATCAGTGATTCATGCGTATGCATGAGTTATTTCCGGCAACGGAAAGTATCGAATAAGGCTGTTGCAGCTTTGTGATAGCCTTATTTTTATTTTGAGACGGCAGTCCGATGCAACTGCGCGCTTATGCGTAATTTTTTTTTTGCATTTTGAGCAACATTTGCAAACAAAAAAACAAGATATGCAATTTATTTTTTAATGAATTTGTGTTAAAATTGTATTAACAAGATAAAAATATTTATCTATTATTTATAAAAGAAAGAGAGGTAATTTTATGAGACGGAAAGCGCGTGTGTTTCTGGCAATAATAATGTCATTGCAGTTATTGTTGTCAGGAATCGTGACGGTAAGTGCGGAAGGTACTTCCGGTATAGGTGAAGCCTATACGGCGCCGGAGAGCCCTGCTGTCACTTATAACATGAATCTGGACTGGAAGTTCTACGACACAAAGACAGATGTTGAGATCTGGTCCGCAATGGCTAATGCAGATAAGGACGGAAAGAAGTTCTATGAGGTCGATTACGACGATTCCGATTGGGAGACAGTCAGCATCCCGCATGGAATAGGAGGAGGAACGAATTCGTTCGCATCGGCGAATACGGATGCCGGCGGCGGTTACAGAAGCGTTCTTCTTTACAGAAAGACCTTTACGGTGCCGGAATACGCTGAGGGCAGCAAGGTGTTCTTCGAGCTTGAGGGAATAAGACAGGCTGCATACGTATGGGTAAACGGACAAGAGGTAGGATATTATGAGGCCGGTATAACGGCGATGGGTTTTGATCTTACGAATTATGTTGAACCCGGTGAAGAAGCGGTTATAGCTATCTTAAACGATGGTACGACTGCCAGAGGAACGAGCGGAAGGATACCTTACGAGACAGTTCCCGGCGAGAAGTGGGGTTCGTCGTATACGCCCGACAACTATAATACAACCGTCGGAGGCGGCGCTCAGTTCGTATGGAATACAAAGGACTTCAACGAGCCGCAGATAGGTCTTGTATATGACGCGTATCTCCATATAAAGGGAAGCGTGTATCAGACACTTCCGCTTTACAACAACCTGAAGACAACAGGTAACTATATATATGCGGATAATTTTGATATAAGAGCAAATGAGGCGACTATCCATGTTGAGGCTGAGGTAAGAAACGAATCGGCAGCGGACGGAGATTATACTCTTGAGGTAGCCGTTGTTGACGCTGACGGAAATCTTAAATACAACTTTGAGAGCGAACCCACTGCTGTTGCAAAGGCGACAGATGCAGGAATTGTATACGAGACGGCTGTAGAGAGCGATGTGTATTCTGAGGAAAATGTGGCAGATCCTGTAGGACTTACTCAGGTGAATACACCCGATGTTACATATATAAATGCAAGCTATGATGCATCGGATGTTCGTTTCTGGTCTCTGGACGATCCGTATCTGTATACCGTATATACTATCCTTAAGGACGGAGACGGTAATGTGGTCGATGTTCAGGAGAAGGAGACAGGTTTTAGAAAGGTAACATATGATCCAACAAGCGGCATCCTTATAAACGACAGAGCTGTATGGCTCAAGGGTTATGCTCAGCGTTCAACGAACGAGTGGGCGGTCATCGGGTCCGCAACGGATTGGCTGCAGGATTATGATATGCAGCTTCTTAAGGAGAACAATGCAAACTTCATACGCTGGATGCACGTTGCTCCCAAGCCTGCTGAGGTGCGTTCGTCGGATAAGTACGGAGTTGCTGTAGTATGTCCGGCAGGCGATAAGGAAGGCGTTGGACTTGATGGCAGACAGTGGTCACAGCGTACAGAGGCTATGCGTGACGCTATGATCTATTTCAGGAACAGTCCTTCGGTAATATTCTGGGAGACCGGTAATTCCGCCGTTGGAAGCGCTGAAAACGCGAACGATATGGCAAGACTTCGTGATGAGATAGATCCGCACGGAATGAGATTTATCGGTGCAAGATCAACTACGGCGGCGGATCAGCTCGACTATGAGTATAACTATGCCGGAACGATGTATGGTACGAATAACGACAATAGAAATCCGAAGAGCGCGATCTCGGCAATGGAGCAGAACGGCATAATGGGACCGATCATGGAAACGGAGTATGCGAGAGACGAGGCTCCGAGACGAGTTTGGGACGTATATTCACCGCCGGATTTTGAC
>DVNB01000088.1 GCA_018714695.1 Candidatus Ornithomonoglobus merdipullorum
CGAGATAACAATTGAAAAATGTATCACGGGTGACAGCGACGACCTTGTTATCCCCAAGGAGATCGACGGTAAAAAGGTCACCGCATTAGGCGCATACATATTCGATGAAGGGTTCAAGTCTCTAACGATCGAGGCAGACATTGAGGTGATACCGGAATACTGTGTTTTTGATGCCAAAGGGCTTGAGACTGTCGTATTGAATGAAGGGCTCAAAATTCTTGAAGGAAGCAATTTTTATGCGTGTCCTGATCTGGAGTCCATAACACTGCCCGAATCTCTTGAGAAATTGGGGGACGGCGCATTATACGACAATCGTTCGCTTGCAAGCATTACCATTCCCGATAATGTCAAAGAGATAGGCATGTCTGTATTGATGGACTGCCCCTCTCTTACAACTATAAATTGGGATATGACAGCGGACGAATGTGACGATGGATTTGCGGAAAATACGCCGTGGCTCAGAGAATACAGCAAAGAGCATGACTGGCTGGCGCTCAACGACGGTGAATATCTTGTCCAATACATAGGCTCGACCGGAGATGTTGTAATACCGGAATTCACAAAAATGAATCCGGGCGCGTGCGCAGACAACGATGCGATCAGGTCCGTTACGATAGACCGCGAGCTTCCGGAAAGCACATTCGTAAGATGCCCTAATCTTACAAAAGCTGTTGTAACCTCTCCTGTTCTTAGTGGAAGCACTTTCTATGACTGCGAAGCGCTTACGGATGTTACGCTTTCCGATGAGATAACGACCATAGAGCCGCGCACATTTGCAGGCTGTTCATCGCTTAAAACGATAGATCTTCCGGATGAACTCGAAGTGATAGGAGATCGCGCATTCAGCAGCAGCGGCCTTACGGAGATCGACATACCGGAGACAGTCACCAAGATCGGTGAGCGCGCATTCTCATACTGCAAAGGTCTTACATCTGTAAAGCTCCCGTCAAACCTTAGGGAACTCGGAGAACAGGCGTTTTACAACTGTACAGGACTAAAAAGCGTGAATATACCTTCGGGTGTCGCAAACTCGCTCAAAAGCACCTTTTCAATGTGTACATCGCTCAGCGATATAGACTGCGAAACTGTAACGGAATCGATCTATCTTGCAACAAATAATACACCATGGCGTGAGAATTATGCAAAAAATCAGACAGGCGACTTTTTCATAATCGGATCAACGCTTCTGGCGTATAACGGCTCCGACAGGGATCCCGTAATACCGGACGGAGTAAAGATCATTGAGGATGATGCGTTTCTGGACGCTGATATAGACAGCGTAACGATCCCTTCAAGTGTTGAGACAATAAACTCGTCGGCATTTTACGGTTCGGCGCTAAAGGAACTCACGATACCGTCTACAGTAAAAGAGATTGGTATGTACGCCTTTGCCGAATGTGATGAGCTTGAAAAGCTTGATATCAAAGGCGGAACAAAGATAGGTAAATTCGCTTTCAGTGAATGCACATCATTAAAAGATGAAAACATAAGCATATCTGATTCTGCTCAGGTCAACAAACAAGCATTCTCGCCCATGGATTCCGCCGCTGATCTTCCGGCTTCATCAGAGGAAAAACCGGAATCGACTAAAGCACCGGCTGCAACGGCGAAACCGCAGACAACAGAGAAGCCGCAAACAACTGCAAAACCGGAGCCTACAGAGAGTCCGGGACCTAAAACACTTACAGTGACTAACGAAAACGGAGAAATATCGATAAATATTGAAGACGACAAAGTTGTTTTCCCTGACGCAAAGCCGTTTATCGACGAAAACGGCAGAACGCAGATCCCGATACGCGCAGCGGCGGAGCTTCTGGGCTGCGATGTGGAATGGAACGGTTTAACACAGACGGTAACAATAACCGATGGAGACGAGGTGGTAACACTCGTTATAGGCAGGACGCAGATGCAGAAAGGGCAGCAGATAACCGAGATGGACACTGCTCCCGTTATAGTGAACGACAGAACATATATCCCGGTCCGCTTTGCGGGAGAAGCACTCGGGCTTGAGGTAAATTGGAATGAATAAACGAGATATTTGATTATGTGACATAATTATTACCTTCATTCGGCGACGGCTTTGCAAAACATGTAAAGCTGTCGCTGTTTAATAGTACAAAAAACAGACTTCTGCTCTAACTAAACACATAATCCCCAATATTAAAACAGTGTGCTATGACTATGTCTATTCTGCGAAACTTGCAAAGTCTGCTTATTCCGGTGTGTATAAATGCTACAATTGCAATTACAGCATTATTATTTTTAAATTTGTGCAGATCATGCCTAAAAATCCGCAGATCGTGCCTGTTGTTTCATTGACATGTTTTGATCTGTTATGATATAATTATACAAATAAAATTAGTCTTTATGACAAATGGGAGGTAAATCATGAGGAAATTATTATCAATATTATGCGCTTTGACTATTGCAGCCGGAGCAACAATAACCGCATATTCGGCAGTGCCGGAGGATGAAAAAGAATACACCTCCGACGGGGGATATTTCTGGGGCAAAGGATACAATGAATTGACCTATACCGACACGACCGGAACAAGATACGAGTATTTCTACCGCAGCGATACGAACAGCATTTCACTCAAATTTATGAACTCACAAACGGGCGATGCTATAGTTCCTTCGGAGATAAACGGGATACCCGTGACTTCACTAAGCGGCCGGGACGGCAACAAATCCTCGCTTGAAAATCTTGTTATTCCGGACACAGTCACAACGATCAGTTTCTTTTCGGGCTACCACGAGCTGAAAAGCGTAAAGCTTTCAAGCTCTTTGACGGAGATCGAACAGGAATGCTTTAAGGACTGCGTTTTGCTCGAAAGTATTGAGATACCGTCCTCGGTAAAAACGATAGGCAAAAGGCTTTCAGCGGCTGCGGATCCCTCAAGGAAATAACACTGAATGAGGGGCTTGAAAAGCTGGAACGCGGCGCATTCGTTCTTTGTCCGATAGAGTCCATCGTTATACCGTCCACAGTCAAAATAATAGCAACAGGTGCCCTTTCACAGACGGACCTGAAAAGCGTTACATTCAAAGGCACCCCGCAAACGATCGAGGAACGCGCATTCGTTTCAAACGAGGAGCTCACCGAAGTGAACGGGCTCACACGTGAGGAGTTAGTAGATAACTGGGATGCGTTTCACGGTTGTGCAATTCAGGACTCTTTGATAGACGAGGATGATCCGTTCCTCATAGATTCAAAGGGAAAGCTTGTGGCATATGTCGGCACCGGTATGGATGTTGTACTGCCGGATACGGTCAAAACGATAGGAGCGACCGCTTTTCAAGGCAAGGATATAACAAGCATCACATTCCCGGATTCACTTACGGAAATCGAACGTCTTGCGTTTTATCAATGTGAAGAGCTTACCGAGATAACCATCCCGGCAAGCGTAAACAGCATAGGCAACATGGCATTCCAGAACTGCTACGAGCTTAAGGATGTGACATTTGAATACAGCGATACTATGCTGCAGCTCGGTTCTTCGTCATTCTCATTCACGCTCGTATCGCCTGAAACGCTTGTAACAAATAACAGAAGGTACACAAATCAGAACACAGCTTTTGAAAATACCTACTTTGACGAGGACTATACCCCGATACTACAGCCGGGCGATCCGCGTCCGGAAGAGTCGGAAACACCTTCTCCGGAGCAGACGAACGCTCCCGAGGCAACATACTCTCCGGAAACGACAGATGCTCCGGAAGTGATACCTTCGGCATCGCCTGAACCTAAGAGAACGATCACCGTTATGACGAGCGATGCAGGGGTTGAAGTTGTTATAGATGGCGAATCGGTGCTTTTCGAGGACGCTCATCCGTTTATCGACGAAAACGGCAGAACGCAGATCCCGATACGCGCAGCGGCAGAGCTTCTGGGCTGCGAAGTTGAATGGGACGGTGAGACTCAGACAGTCACCATCACTGACGGTGACGACGTTATAACGCTTGTTATAGGCAAAATGTATCTGCAGAAAGGGCAGCAGATAACCGAAATGGACACTGCGCCGGTTATAGTGAACGACAGAACATATATCCCGGTCCGCTTTGCGGGAGAAGCCTTAGGGCTTGAGGTAAATTGGAACGAATAAAATAGTCGGCTGTGCAAGATGCGCAGCCGATTATTTTATTCATTAAATTATTTATCGATCAAGTCACTGTGCGTTCCGGTTCGTTTCCCAACAGTTTTTTCTCAAATGAGAAAAAACTGTTGACTATCGCTATTTTATATGTTAAAATAGCAAAAAGGAGGCGCGCATATGATACCAAGAAAAGAATATCTCAATAATTTAAAAGCACTGAAGGACAAACATGTAATAAAGGTCATTTCAGGAGTCAGACGCTGCGGCAAGTCTACATTATTTGCACTCTATATAGAATATCTACGACAGACCGGCGTTGATGACAACTGCATCATATCTATAAATCTTGAAGATATGGACAATGCCGGGCTTCAGGATTATAAGGCGCTCTACAGCTATATAAAGTCCCGTCTCGTTTCGGGCAGGATGAACTATATATTTATAGATGAAGTGCAAAAATGCCGGGGATACGAAAACGCTGTTGACAGCCTGTTTATAAAGGACAACTGCGATATCTATATAACCGGCTCAAATGCCTATCTTCTGTCAGGAGAGCTTGCCACCCTCCTTTCGGGAAGATATATTGAGATATCTATGCTTCCATTCTCCTTCCGTGAATACTGTGATGCGGAAGAAAACAGTGCTCTTGATAAACGACGGCTGTTTGACCGCTATTTGAGGTACGGTTCATTCCCCTATGTCGCATATCTGGACGGAGATGAAAAGATAATCAATCAATATATAGAAGGTATTTATAATACCATTCTGATAAAAGATGTCGCCGCGCGCGAACGTATAAATGATGTGACTCTGTTGGAAAACATCCTAAAAACCCTCGCTTCAAGTATAGGCAGCCCTATATCCGTCAAAAAAATAAGTGACACACTCATCTCAGCCGGCAGAAAAGTTTCGGTAAATACCGTTGAAGCATATCTCAGAGCACTTACCGACAGCTATATAATTTACAAGGTATCACGATATGATATAAAAGGCAGACAGTATCTGAAAACACTCGGAAAATACTATTTTGTTGACAGTGGTATAAGAAACCTGCTTATAAGCCAATCCGCAAGCAATCTGGGACATCTGCTTGAGAATATAGTATATCTTGAACTTTTGAGAAGGTACAGCAGAGTAAATATAGGCAGACTTGCGGAAAAAGAAGTGGATTTTGTTGCTGTAAATATGAACGAAACAGAATACTTTCAAGTCTCTGCAAGCGTACTTGACGAGAAGACCCTCCGCCGTGAACTGGCTCCGCTCCGCGAAATACATGATAATTATCCAAAAACGCTTCTCACTCTTGACGATATAGGCAGCGGATCAAACTACGACGGTATAAAGCAGCTGAATATCATAGACTGGCTGCTGGGATAAAAATAATATTTCGATGATCGTTAAACCAATGTTTCGCAGAAAATATTAAATGACATAATCATATTCATATCTGCCATAATCAATACAAAAACGCTATTTTCCATAGTTTTTTCTCAAACGAGAAAAAACTATGGAAAAATTATTTGATCTTATACCTTCATTACACCGTCTCGCCGCTGTCGAAAAGATACAGCAGCTTCTCCTTTACCCTTGTTCCCGTAAGCTTTTCTATCGCCCTTGCATACAGCTCCAGCTGCTTATCGTAACGCGCACGGATCTCTGCCGCGCCGCCCCTGCCGATCTTGTCTGTTTTGTAATCCAAGAGAACGTATTCTCCGTCCTCCTCAAAAAAACAGTCTATTATTCCCTGCAGAATTATCTCGTCTGCGGCACATTCGCCCGAAAGCGACGGATCATACTCCGATGCGGGAATGCTTATCTGAAACGGCGCCTCGCGCATTACGCGCACGGAGCGGATCATTCTTTTGCAGATCTCACTTTCAGTGAACCGTTCTATCTTCCCTCTGTCTATATATCCTATATCCTCTTCGGATATTTTTCCGCTCTTGACAAGTCCGGAAAGCTCGCCTTCAACACATTCCGCACCCATCTCACTGACAAGCCCAAGATCCAGCTCAGACATAACAAGATGATACAGCGTTCCTATTTCATTCGCCGGTTTTTCCGCCTCACCTCGCATAAATGACGGCATAGCGTGCAGCGGTGAAAACATCAGCTCGGCTATATCTCCGCTTCCCGATTCACGACGGCTGTCCGGCTCATATATCTCGCCCTCGCCGCGCTCTATTGAAAGCTCCTTCAATTGCGTTACCGACGTCCTTGACGGAACTGTGCTGCTCTCCGGATGCGGATAACGGTAATCAAGTATCTCATATACAGATCTTTTAAGATCCTCACTGTCCTCATACGTCTCGCCCGGCGCTTCCCGGTCCGCCGCCTCGGCATTCCCGCCCTCGGGAGTGTGAAAAAACATGCTCCATGTGCGGCTGCTGCAATATGCCGCAGGACAGAGCCAATCCGAAAAGCCCTTTGCATCCAGAGCATCTGACGGCAGCATCCTGCCTCCTGTAAGCTTACTCTCCCATTCCGCCTTTTTGTCACTCTCCGTTACATTATCATCTACTGTCTCGCTCACGACTGCGAACAGCCTTTCCCTCGCCCTAGTGAGAGCAACATAAAGAAGTCTCATCCGTTCGGACTCCAGCTCTCTCTTATTTACTTCCTTGATCAGCTCTTCAATATGGCTTTTTCGCATATAATGCCCATCATAACAGATATACGGTAGTCCGAGCATGAGATCCTTATGCATCTCGATCACGCTTACATCCTTTTTATTATAGAACTTCTTCCCCGCGCCTATCAAAAATACTACCGGGAACTCCAGTCCCTTGCTCTTGTGGATCGTCATGACACGCACAACATCATGATTTTCTCCGACCGGCGCGGCACCCGCGATGTCCTTTTCACGGTTTTCAAGATTGCCTATATACTTTATAAAATTGAACAAGCCTTTGAAGCCCGCTCCCTCATACTGCTTTGCCCGCTCATACAGCAGCCGCAGATTTAACTGAGCCTCCTCGCCCTGCTCTATGGCACCCATCATATCATAAAAATATGTTTCCTCATAAAGCGACCATATCAGCGCCGCGACCGATCTGTTTCGCACATACGATCTCCACCGCCTTATATCGGCGAGAAATTTCCGGCTTTTACGCCGAAGAGTTACAGGGATATGCCGCTTCGTCAGGCTCCCGGCGCTGTACTTGTATGCTCCGCTGATAAGTGTTCTTCCGCCGCGCGCATACGCTTCAAGCGCATCCGAAAAGCTGCCGTTTCGTGATGTCAACCTTATCCGCGCAAGCTCGTTATCGGTGAAGCCCCCTATAGGCGAACGCATCACGCTTATAAGCGGTATATCCTGTCTGGAATTATTTATAACAGACAGCAGCGCAAGCATTATCTTTATCTCGCGTCTGTCGAAAAAGAGTTCATTTTCCACATATGCGTTTATACCGTATTCGTCAAGCATTCTGACGATCGCCTCACCGTTGCCTTTTACCGAATTCTCAAGTATTACTATATCTTTCTTTTGTATAGGGCGGCATTTCCCCGAGTCCTTGTCATAAACGGTCATGCCGGAACGCAGGAGTTCGGCTATTTTCTTTGCGGTAAATCTTATCTCTTCCTCGGACTTATCCGCCCCGGATGATCCGGCGACAGCTATATAGTGGAGCTCTGAGCGTACTCCCGAACCCTCCTCCGGATAATAGTCTCTCTCCTTCTCACGGACGATCCGTTCGCTGCCGCTGTAACGGACATCACCGGCTTCGTCCGACATTATACATTCGAAAATATCGTTCACGCCGTCAAGGATCTCCATGCGGCTCCTAAAATTCTGTGAGAGCGTTATCTTCACATCATCGGTGCCTCCGCCGTCGTAGAGCTCACTTTTGCTCTTGAATATATACGGATCGCCGCCTCTGAACCTATATATGCTCTGCTTGAGATCGCCGACCATAAATATATTGTTTTTTGAGATCAGCCTGAATATAGAATCCTGCAGCCCGTTCGTGTCCTGATACTCATCTATAAGTATCTCGTCGTACCTGTCACGGTACTGGGCGCGTATGTCCTCATGATCCTTGAACAGCTCGTACGCAAGATGCTCTATATCGCTGAATTCACATAGTGCTCTTGAGTCCTTTATCCGCTTGAACTCCGCCATGAATCTTTTCACGATCCATACTATATCCTCAGCCTCCGCGGCAAGCAGCTCTGCGTCGCACTGCTTCTTGATCTTTTCAAACGGATCCTTCACTCCCAGCTTTGCCTGCGCCTTGAAGGTCCTGCTTATATACATGAGCCTGTCATACTCCGCACCGGATGCCTCCGGTTCCCTTTCGGTCACCGGCGGCACAGCATTCTTTTTGCCGCTCTTTTTCAATCTTGCCTTGTATACCTCAAATAATTCATCCCAGTCCTCAGCCTCGATAAATTCGTTTGCCGTAGCCAGAAGCTCGCGCGCATATTCCGCAGCGCCTTCCGAAACATCACCGCTCAGAAATTCCGATACTGCCGCGGCACAGCCTTCGGCAGCCCTCCTTGTCATACCTTTAAGATACTGCACATGCGGCATATCCTCAATAGGTCTTTTATATACCTCCACCGCCTCGTCAAGCCATCCCTCCGGCTCGGCAAAAGACGATATGAATTTATATACCGCATATATAAGCTTTTCCAAGCCGTCATCATTTCTGTCGGAAGCATATGCCTCGATGAGCCTTGAAAAACGCTTTCTGTCCTCCTCGTTCTCCGTCCGATACAGCTCGTCAAAAACATTGTCTGCCGCCTCAGCCCGCAGAAGTTCCGACATTGCATCGTCTATCACGGAAGCGTTGGGATCGGTGCCGAGCACATGGAAATTGTTCCTAACGACCCGGCTGCAGAATGCGTCTATAGTCATTATATCTGCCGACTCGGCAAGCCGTACCTGATTCTTTAACATCCGCAGTTCATCCGCGGTTCGGTCCTTATTTTCAAGCTCCTTCGAAAGCCGCTTTATTATCTTCTCACGCATCTCCGCCGCTGCGGCCTCTGTAAATGTAACTACAAGGAGCCTGTCCACAGATGCCGTGCCGTTTAATACCTTTCTTAACACACGCTCGACCAATACCGCCGTTTTTCCCGATCCCGCCGCTGCGGAAACAAGTATATTGCCTTCGGCATCGCCGGTTATAGCGTGCATCTGCTCATCAGTCCAGACCATCTTCATCCTCCTCAAGCATTCTCCAGATATCGTTATCCTTTTCGCTCATCGACCGCTCCGCCTTCAACGGTTCGTCAAATTTGCACGATGCGGCAAAATCGCAGTAATCGCATACACTGTTATTAAATCCTGTACGCATAGGTGAGATCTCTATATTTCCTTCGCGTATCTCGGCGTCCTCGGCGATTATCTTTTCTCTTGTAAACTCCATGAGCCGCCTTCCCGCCTCACGGCTTCTCAGATTCCCGCCAATGTCAGCTCCGCCGCTCTTATTGAGCTTGAAAAACAATCCTTCGCGCCGATCCTTTGCCTCTATTCTTTCAAGCGATGATTCGTCTATCTCTCCGTTTTCGTCCACATCCACAAACGTTGCACCGACGATCTGTGTATTCTCCTTAAGCCTGCTCTCTATCGTGTCAGCGCGGCTGCCCGGATCGACCCGCGCAAAATCGTTGCGCACCATGCTGTAATACGTTCCCGACAGCTCTGCGCGCTCGTCCGCCATACATACCGCCACCGCATATATGACAGGCTGCATTGAAAGACCGTGATATATCTCCGAAAGCTTGAAATCCTTCTTTCCTGTTTTATAGTCTATTATCCTGTACTCCGTTATGCCGTCATGACGGCATACATCTATTCTGTCTATGACGCCCTTGACGCCGACATTATCCGAAAGCGCCGTCTCAAACTTCATTTCGTACGACTCGGTTTTAAATGATCCGGCTGCTATGCTCCGTCGTACCGCCTTTGCTGCCTCCTTCGCCGCCGCTCCGGTACGCCTTAAAATGCTCGCTGTCTTTTCCTTTCCGAACAGATCCGATCCTAATATTCTTCCGCTGCACTCGTCTATAGCCGCCTCTATTATCTCCTCGCATTTCTCGTCCGTAACATTATCCCAGCCAAGAGTCTCGTCATTTTCCACAGTCTCGCACAATATCCGTATGAGCTCATGCGCATATGTTCCGGTATCGGCAGCAGTCAGCTCCCATTCCTCACGCGGCTTAGCCTTGAGTCCGTATTGAAGGAAATACTTGAACGGGCATTGAGCATATGAGTTGAGCCGTGTCGCGCTGTAGAATATCTGTCCGTCATACAGACGTCCGGCTATATCAGGATCAAGCCCTATCTCCCGATGCATAAAGCCCGCTCTTGTTCTGTTTATCTCCGCAAGCCTTCCCCTCCATTCTCCGTGCTCTCGGAACCATTCGTCCACATGTGTCCTTAAAGGGTTATCCTTATGACTTATCAGCATACGGTGAAGCGTCGCCTTTGGTGTTGATATATACATCTGTTCCGCTGCGTCGGTCTCGCTTTTCGGCTTTAGCCCTCCGAGCTTTGCGCAGATGTCAAGCACAGTCTGTGATGCCCTGCACGATTTCCCCTCCGGAGTCTGCGCCATGTAGCTTACAAACAGCCTGTCAGTCACAGCGCTGAAAGCCTTATAGACACGGCTGTACTGCTTTTCATTCTTTTTTGTCGTTGTCGGCGCAAGTTTTATATCCTCACTCTCAAGATATTCCCTGTCTGCATTTGAGAGAAAGCCCTCTATGCCGCTTTCGGACGGAAATGTCCCGGTTACCGCTCCCTCTATGAAAAGAAGCTTTACATTCGCCGACTGATTCTTCTCCACCGAGCCTATAAATACCCTGTCAACTCCGGACGGTATCGTTCTGATCTCACATTTTGTCATAGCCGCTCGCAGATATTCGCGGAACTCATCGGCGTTCACAACCGTGTCTCCGAGAGCTGTATTTAACTGATCCAGAACATCAAGTATCAGATTCCAGATCTGTCCGAAGCGCTGCGCGTCCGCTTCTGCCCTGTTTACCGCAAGACCCAATATCTCCGACTTCAACCCTCCGTAAAGGTTCACACTGTCAAGGAAACCGTAAAGCGCGCGGCAATGCTCGCTTACTGTCTTTGCCGCCTTTGCCGCCTCACAGTACGCAAGTATAGGCTCCGCTATAACGGCTCTGAGCTTCTCGGCGCGCTCATCCTCCGCGTGCATTTCACCATCGCCGCCGAATGCCTCGTCGATTATCCTCTTATATCCCTTGTCCCAGCTGCGGCTCCAACGGCTCTTTCCGCGTATGCCGTATTTGAGCACATAATTCTCAAGCATATCTATATCCCTGTCAGGGATGCGCCTGTATACAGTCTTGCCGCTCCCGCTCCTTTTCAAATATATAAAACCCGCGCGCAGATATTCAAACATAGATGCGTAATCCCAGTTGTTGTCGATTATATCGAACAGCGAAAGCACCTGCATTGCGATCGGGTGATCGGCTATGGACACAGTCTCATCGGAATAGTAAGGTATCTCATATTCGTCAAACACCGCCTTTATTACATGCGAACAGCCTTCGCGATCGCCGCAGATAACGGCAATATCACGAAACCTGTATTTATCCTCGCGAACAAGATCTATTATCCGTCCCGCGATATGCTCTATCTCGCTATATGCGTCCCGCGCCTCGAATACCTCTATATTTTCTGGTTCGTTTGTATACACATCTCTGTCAAACCATGTTGAGAACAGAAATTTGAGATCCGGCTTGCCGTCAAGATAACGCAGTCCACCTTCAAGCCTTGTAAGCCTCGTATCAGGAGCATATTCCCTTATCCTCTCTATCGCGTTTCTTGTGCCGTAATACGTATCTTCATATTCCGGACATATGTCAAACGTTATCTTTATATCTGACCCGAGATCTATAAGCGCCCGCAGCACCTCCGCCTGCTGCGGCAGAAATTCATCGAATTTATCCACCCATATATGCGTGCTTCCGTCAAACAGCTCACCGACCGACGCAGCTGCTCTCAGAAGATCATCGTCGCTGTCCACATACTCCGTGCCGCTTAGAAGCTCATCATAGCTCTCCGCTATTAGTACAGCTATCTCAAGCTTCTGCCTAAGCGCACCGGAGTCCATACCATTTATTTTTTCTCTGAGCTCGTCGTCAGAAACAATATAACGTCTCAGTTCGCTTATCAAAGAGGACGCAATGTCAAGGAATCCCGGCTTTCTTACAGCTGCAACGAGCCTGCTGTCAAACTCACCCGCACGCTTCTCAAGCTCCGCAAGGCACATTTTTACCGCTCTGCATACAAGCGCCTGTTTTCCGGGCGCCGAAAGATACTTCTCTGTTCCCTTTATAAGCCTTGAAGCAAGCTTCTCAAAAGACAACACCTCTATATTGTTGAGTCCGGTCCCTCCGAATTCCTCCGTTATAAGCTTTTCAGTCTCATGCGAATAGTGAGAAGGAACCAGCATCACACACCTATGCCCCGGATATTTCTCCTGCACCTCTCGCATCCCCTGTATACACCGCTCCGTCTTTCCGGAACCGATCTGCCCGATAATTATTTCTACAGGCATAACACACCTCCTCTTGGATCCTCACAAATATGTATTCTCATTTTATTATATCAAATCGCCTACGCCGTGTCAACCGGATACTTGCTGTCCTTACTGCTTGTGTACCTATTATGACCCATCCGACACACAAAAAAATACCCGGAAAGACCTGTGAATCCTCCGGGCAATATATAATTTTTATCTTTCAGCCTTATTTCTCCGGCATATCAAAGCTGGTGCGGACCATATCCACATCGTTTGCTTCCATATTCGTCAGCATATCGGTTATTGAGTCGCCGTCCTTGCCCTTTATCTTCTTCATACGTGCCGCCTTGAGCTGCTGAAGCGTTGCAATTGAACCCGGACCTGCGATACATCCGCCCTCGCATGCCATTCCCTCGATAATATCCTCCGGCAGCTTTCCTACCTTGAGCATTGCAAGCGCGACCTTGCACTCCTTTACGCCGGAGCACGGCTTCGCTTTTATATCCATACAGCCGTTTTCTGCCGCCGCCTTTATTACCGACTGAGCAACTCCGCCCGATGCCGAGAAACGCCGTCCGTATGATGTTGCATCCGGAGTTATTTCCTCCTCGCATTCCGTAGGATCTATCCGCTTCGCGTCAAATACCGCATTGAGCTCCTCAAACGTCATTACGGCGTCAGGCGCCTCCATCATCTCAGCCTCAAACTTTTTCGCGATACACGGTCCTATGAATACGATATATGCTCCCGGGTGCTTCTCCTGGATATATCTCACGTTCGCCTGCATGGGAGATACAGTTGTAGAAACGTATTCCATAAGCTCCGGATAATGCTTTCTTATGAGATTCACAAAAGCGGGGCAGCATGATGTTGTCATCTTCTTTCCCTCGCTCTTCTTCTCGATAAGCTCCTTTGCCTCGTTCATCGAAACAAGGTCTCCTCCGAGCGCTACCTCATAAACATAATCGAAGCCCAGCTTCTTCAAAGCTGTCTTTAATCTTCCCACTGTCACTGTAGGTCCGAACTGTCCTTCCGCCGCGGGCGCCGGGATAGCGACCGTTACACGGTTGGGATCCTTTATCTGCTTTATGACATGGGTTATGTGCGAAATGTCCGAGATAGCTCCGAACGGACATGCAACGGCGCAGTGTCCGCAGGCGATACATTTCTTATTGTCTATCGACGCGATCTTGTCTCCGCCGATAGAGATCGCATTTACCTCGCAGCTTCTCTTGCACGGACGCATAAGGTCCGCTATGGCATGATAAGGACATGCCTCGGCGCATCTGCCGCACTCGCGGCATTTTGACTGGTCTATGTACGCTCCCTTCGGCGTAATGCTTATAGCGCCGAACGCGCACGCCTTCTGACAAGCCTTCTGCATACAGTTCTGGCAGTTTTCGGTCACCTGGAAACGGTTTATCGGGCAGCCTTCACACGCCGCAGGTATAACCTGTACAACGTGAGTGTTTACCGCAAGTCTCTCAACGTTGTTTTCCGGAATAGGTGTCTCACCCATAGCAAGTCTCACGCGCTGACGTATTATCTCACGCTCCTTGTACACACAGCAGCGGAAACGCGGCGTGATACCCGGAATGATGTTGAAAGGAATAGCGTCGATAGCCTCCTTATCAAGCGTACCGTTGAACTCATTCTCGGCAACCTCTTTGAGTACCTCATGCTTCAGCTCAAATCTGATGTCGTCTCGTTTCATATTAAATTCCCCTTGTAGTTATTTTTTAAATATTTCCCTATGTCTATAATACAACAATTCCGCTCAAAAGTCAACATTCCCGAAAAAAATGTTTTACAATTTTGTTATTTTTATCACAGTCCGCTCACACCTGATCAAGACTCCGCTTATGTCCTGGTCTTGCGCTGTAAAAACATTATCAATATTTATATTGACCTCAGCCGCGATTTGTGATAAAATTACTCATATATCATATCGGAAAGGGCGGTGAGATGATGCGGTTTATTGCTGACGAGGGAGCGCTTGCAGTTGTTGAAAAACTGAATAAGGCAGGCTTTGAATCATATATCGCCGGAGGCTCGGTACGTGATCTTATAATGGGCAAAACTCCGCATGATTACGATATCGCCACCGCCGCCCGTCCGCAGGACGTAAAACGAATATTCAGCCGTACCGTCGATACCGGCATAAAACACGGCACGATAACCGTAATATACAACAAGACAGGCTATGAGGTCACCACCTTCCGTCATGAAGGCGCTTACAATGACAGCCGGCATCCGTCGGAGGTAAGCTTTATTACAGATCCGCGCGAGGATTGTCTGCGGCGTGATTTCACGATAAACGCGATGCTGTACGATCCCGGTTCGGGAGTAAAGGACTTCTTCGGAGGTATGGGTGACATAAACGATCGGATCATCCGATGCGTCGGCGATCCCGAGAAGCGTTTTACCGAAGATGCGCTGAGGATGCTCCGTGCCGTGCGCTTTAAAGCAGTTCTCAATTTTTCGATAGAACCTGATACAGAGCGCGCGATTCGGAAATATGCCGTTCTCATAAAAAAGGTCAGCTCCGAACGTATTCTCGGAGAACTAAACAAGATACTGCTTTCCGAGCATCCCGACTATGTACGTGATCTCCACAGACTGGGTCTTCTTAAATTCATAATACCGCAGCTTGAACGCTGTTTTGGAGAGCCTCAGAAAAATAAGTATCATATATACGACGTCGGCGAGCATATAATGCAGACGGTAAAAAACACTCCGCCGGATCTCATACTGCGCTGGGCAGCGCTGCTTCATGACACCGGCAAGCCGTGCTGTCCGTCAACGGATGCCAACGGCACGATACATTTTTACGGTCATCACCGTGAAAGCCGCAGGATAGCTCTCGATGTGCTGCACAGGCTGCACATCGATTCAGCATCCATACGCGATATTGCTCTGCTTGTGGAAAATCACGATTATCGCGTCGAACCTACATACACGGCAGTAAAAAGAATGATGGCCAAGACAGGCGGGGAGCTGTTCGAAAAGCTGCTGCTTCTGCAAAAAGCGGACAACATGGCGAAAAATCCCGAGCATCTTCCTGATAAGCTGAGACGCATAAACGCGGCGCTGGATATATACAAAAACGTTATAGCACAAAATCAGCCGTATAAGCTCTCCGATCTCGTTGTGAACGGTTCGGATCTTATGAAGATAGGGTACAAACAAGGCAGGGAGATAGGCGACACCTTAAAGGTGCTTTTGGATGAAGTCATAATAAATCCGGAACTCAACACCCGCAGCCGTCTTATACACCGAGCCGTTGAACTGAAAAGGAAAAGATTCAGATGAGCAAATATATAGACCTTACAAAGATACTGACCAGACTTCCCGATTTCGTATTCGATTATATCGAGATCGCTTACGACGGTGAAAGCGTAAATACACAGATAGGCTACAGTCTTGACATACGCACTTTTCTTGAGTATCTGCGCAAATTCAAATTCAAAAACATACAATCTATCGAGGATTTTACGCCAAAGGAGCTCGGAGAGGTCACTCTGCGCGATCTGAACGGCTTCAAGGCATATCTCCGCGAGTATGAAAGCGAATATATAAACGCGAAAGGGAATACTGTAAAAAGGATACGCAGAAACAGTGAATACGGTATAAACAGAAAGCTATCGGGCATACGCGGTCTTTATCTTTATCTCTATAAGAACGATCTCATTGACAGCAATATAACCGATAAGCTCGACTTTAAAAAAATACATCAGAAAATGAAAAAACCGCTCACCACGCATGATACACTGGCTCTTATAGATGTGCTCTGCAACGGTGAGAATTATTTTACGGGCAGAAGCCGAGCCTCATATCTTACTAGAAAGCAGCGTGATATAGCGCTGTTTATGGCGTATCTGGGGACCGGCTGCCGCGTAAGCGAGCTTGTTAACCTCAATGTAAATGATGTTGATTTTGACTCCTCATCGTTTGTCGTTACCAGAAAGGGCGGAGACCAGCAGGAAATATTCATGCCGATCCAAGTCGAAAACGAAATGCTCAAATATATGGAGGAGCGTCTTGAAATGAAGGGGATAAAGGATGAGGACGCCCTTTTCATAAGCCGTAACGGCAAACGGCTCAGTCCTCAGACAGTCGAAAAAAATTTGAAATCATACTGTATAGCGGCAGGGATAACCGATCCGGATAAAATGCATCCTCATGCCCTGCGCCGTACATTTGCATGCAATATGATAGCGGACGGAGTAGATATAAAAATGGTAGCGGAGCTTATGGGGCATAAAAACATAGAGGTAACGCATCGTTACTATACTCAATATGCCGTTGAGAAACGCAGAGAAATAATGAGGAAATTCGAGATAGCCGGAGGCGAACCGGAAAAAAATGAATCTACAGATACTAATGGCCAAAATGTGACCGTATTGAAAGGAGATCAATCATGAAAGGTGATCATAAAAGCATGGGGACTGTAACGGTATCGAAAAAGGCCGCCCTTCAGGCTGCGGAATATATAGCAAAAAACACGCGCGGCGTTGCATCAATGACCGACAGGAGCAAGCGAGGAGATATTTCCCGCTTCTTTCTCGGCAAGGGCAACCCAAAGGGCGTTTATATGATAAAGACCGACAATGGTTTTAATATTGAGATATATGTAATATGCAGCTATGGAGCAAACGCCGGAGATATATGCAAAAATATATCATCCAATGTGCGCTCGGAGCTTGAGGACAATATGGGCATACCTATAAATTGTGTCACTGTACGCGTAGAAGGCGTAGATACCGCAGGTAAATAAAATGGGCTTGGATTCTCCGATCAGATACTTAAAGGGCGTAGGTGAAAAACGCGCGTCAGAATTTGCAAAAAAAGGGATACACACTGTAGGCGATCTGCTTTACTTCTTCCCGCGCTCTCATGAGGACAGGTCAAAGGTAAAACCTATAGCCAGCTGCATTGAGGGTGAGACCGTATGTATACGTGCAAAGGTATATAATCTTCCTACAGACAGATATGTGCGCAGAAATATGCTCATATCCTCCATGCAAGTCTTCGATGACTCCGGAATGATCAATCTCGTATGGTATAATAATAAGTACGTCAAAAACAACTTCAAGGAAGGCGAGGAATACATCTTTTTTGGAAAGATATCGAGAAACAAACAGGGACGTGTTCAGATAACGGCGCCCGTCTACGAAAAGGCAGGAAATGAACGGTATACAGGAAAGATAATTCCCCTTTATCCTTTAACGCACGGCCTGTCTCAAAAAATAGTTCAATCT
>DVNB01000089.1 GCA_018714695.1 Candidatus Ornithomonoglobus merdipullorum
CTACAGGAAAGAGAGTATATTCGGTCCGCTTTTCAAGCTGCTCGAAGCGCTTTTTGAGCTTTTTGTACCGCTTGTCGTTGCGGCGATCATCGACACAGGTATAGCGAACAACGATTACGGATATATAGTGAGGATGTGCCTGCTTCTTGTTGCGCTTGGAGTTATCGGCCTAGTATGCTCGATCACGGCTCAGTTTTTTGCGGCAAAGGCGGCTGTCGGCTTTTCGACAAAGCTTCGTCACGCGCTTTTCGCGCATATCCAGTCGCTTTCACACAGTGAGATAGATACGCTCGGCACATCCACGCTCATAACGCGGATGACCTCGGACGTCAATCAGGTGCAGTCGGGAGTCAATCTCGTGCTGAGACTGTTTCTGAGATCGCCGTTTGTTGTGTTCGGCGCGATGATAATGGCATTTACGATAGACGTGAAAAGCGCCCTTGTGTTTGCTGTCGCGATACCTGTGCTTGCGGTGATAGTATTCGGGATAATGCTCATAACAATGCCGCTTTACAAAAAGGCACAGCGCGCGCTTGACGGAGTGCTTACAAAGACTCGTGAGAATATAACCGGCGCGAGAGTTCTCAGGGCGTTCTGCATGGAAGAGCGCGAGACGGAGGAATTTACCGAAAAGAATGAAGGGCTCGTGCATATACAGAAGTTTGTGGGTAAAATATCCGCTCTTATGAATCCGCTCACATATGCGGTCATAAACGCTGCTGTAATAGTGCTGATATGGCAGGGAGCACTGCGAGTGGACTCCGGAGCGCTTACACAGGGACAGGTCGTTGCACTCTACAATTATATGAGCCAGATCCTTGTGGAGCTTATAAAGCTTGCGAATCTGATAATATCGCTCACCAAGACGCTTGCGTGCGCAAACAGGATATCCGATGTTATGGACATAAAAAACAGCCTTGAAAACGGCAGCGCAAAGGAAGGCATAGACGGTGCTCCGGCGGTCGAGTTCTGCTCCGCGGCATTGAGATATAAGGGAAGCGCCGAGCCGGCTCTTTCAAATGTCACGTTCAAAGCGATGAGAGGCGAGACTATAGGCATAATAGGAGGAACCGGCTCCGGAAAAACTTCGTTAGTAAATCTTATCCCTCGTTTTTACGATACCGATTCAGGCTGTGTCAAGGTCAACGGAGTTAACGTTCGTGAGTATGATATAGATTCACTGAGAAGAAAGATCGGAGTTGTGCCGCAGAAGGCGGTGCTTTTCAAGGGAACGATCGCGTCTAATCTTCGCTGGGGCTCGGAGGATGCGTCGGAGCGGGATATGGAGAGCGCAGTTGGAACAGCGCAGGCCTCGGAGGTCGTAAA
The DNA here is from genome assembly GCA_018714695.1 of Candidatus Ornithomonoglobus merdipullorum. Classification (GTDB taxonomy): domain Bacteria; phylum Bacillota; class Clostridia; order UBA1381; family UBA1381; genus Ornithomonoglobus; species Ornithomonoglobus merdipullorum. Next base: position 1,327 of record DVNB01000089.1, read on the forward strand.
CGGCAAGGATAACGGCTACGATGCATATGTTGCCCAGGGAGGAAGCAATTTCTCGGGCGGACAGCGGCAGCGGCTGACGATCGCGCGCGCGCTCGTAAAGGATCCGGAAATACTGATACTTGACGACAGCGCATCTGCGCTCGATTTCGCGACAGATGCGAATTTGAGAAAAGCGATAAGAGAGCTGCCGTCGAACCCTACTGTATTCGTAGTATCGCAGAGAACTGCATCGGTGATGAATGCCGACAGGATAATCGTGCTCGATGACGGAGAGCCGGTGGGTATAGGCACCCATGAGGAGCTTCTGGACAGCTGTGAGGTCTACAGCGAGATATACTATTCACAATTCCCGAAGGAGGCTGCGGTAAATGGCTAAGAAAACAGGAACATTGAAAAAAGTCTGGCAGTATATAAGCCGTTACAGAGCCTTTCTTATACTTTCGATAGTGCTCGCTGCCGTAACGGTCGTTCTCACGCTCTATGTGCCGATACTTGTGGGACAGGCGATAGACTGCATAATCGGTCCCGGAAACGTTGATTTTGCCGGGATAATAAAAATACTTGCCACAATAGGAATAGTTGTGGGACTTACTGCTGTCATGCAGTGGATAATGAACGCGGTAAACAACAAGATAACATATAATGTGGTACGTGATCTTCGCCTTGCGGCATTTAAGAAGATACAGAAGCTGCCGTTTTCGTATATCGACGGTCATGCAAGCGGCGAGATAGTAAGCCGGGTGATCGCCGATGCGGATCAATTCGCCGATGGTCTACTCATGGGTTTTACGCAGCTCTTTACGGGTGTAATGACCATATTGGGAACGCTCGTTTTCATGTTCAGGATAAACGTATGGATAGCGCTTGTGGTAGTGGTCCTGACGCCGGTCTCTCTGCTTGTTGCAAAGTTTATAGCGTCGAGGACATATACGATGTTTATGAAGCAGTCGGAGACAAGGGCTGAGCAGACATCATTGATCGACGAGACCATAAATAATCTGAAGATAGTAAAGGCGTTTTCACGTGAAAAGAAAACCGTTGAGGAGTTTGATGAGATAAACGAGCGCTTGGGCGACTGCTCGCTGAAGGCTATATTTTTCTCGTCGATAACTAATCCTGCCACGAGATTTGTAAACAATATCGTATATGCCGCGGTAGGTCTCACAGGCGCTATAGCTGCATGCACCGGACATATAAGCGTGGGAATGCTCTCAAGCTTTCTCTCATACGCGAACCAGTACACAAAGCCGTTCAACGAGATCTCTGGTGTGGTAACGGAGCTGCAGAATGCGATAGCATGCGCGGAGAGACTTTTGAACCTGATCAATGAAAAGCAGGAGCTGCCGGATGCGGCGGACGCTAAGGAGCTTACCGGCGCAAAGGGATATGTGAAGCTCGATCATGTTTATTTCTCATATTCTCCGGATAAGAAGCTTATAGAGGATCTCTGTCTCAATGTAAAGCCGGGTCAGCGCACCGCTATAGTGGGACCTACCGGCTGCGGAAAGACGACGATGATAAATCTGCTCATGCGGTTTTATGATACGGACAAGGGCGTTATCTCTGTTGACGGAGAACCCATAAAGGATGTAACGCGTCACAGCCTGCGTTCATCTTACGGAATGGTGCTGCAGGAGACATGGCTGAAATCAGGCACGATCCGTGACAATATCGTAATGGGACGCCCGGACGCGACCGACGAGGAGATCATAGAGGCGTCAAAGGCGGCGCATTCATACGGATTTATCCGCCGTCTTCCAAACGGGTTCGATACTGTGATAGGCGAGGACGGAGGAAGCCTTTCGCAGGGGCAGAAGCAGCTCTTATGTATAACACGCGTAATGCTCTGCCGGCCGCCGATGCTCATCCTTGACGAGGCGACCTCGTCTATAGACACAAGAACAGAGATAAGGATCCAGAAGGCGTTCAATAGTCTGATGGAGGGCAAGACGAGCTTCATCGTTGCGCATAGGCTCTCAACGATACGCGAGGCGGATGTGATACTTGTAATGAACAACGGGCGCGTGATAGAGCAGGGAGATCATGATACGCTTATGAAAAGGAACGGCTTTTACGCAAATCTTTATAACAGTCAATTTAAGCATTAATATACGGAATGGAGATCAAGATGAACAAGGGAATAGTATTTTTTGATTTTGACGGCACACTGGTCGATGAGACGAAAAAAATATTCAGACCTACCGAGACTACGCTTGAGTCGATAGAAAGGCTTAAGGAAAACGGTTATCTCACCGTTCTCGCAACGGGACGTGCAAAGTGCTACGTCCCCAAAACGGGCATCGAGTGGGACGGGTACATAACCTCAAACGGCGCTCATGCTGAGCTTCTTGGGAAGACGGTCTATGACAGGTTCATGCCGTGGAGACTTGTAAAGCGAATGATAGACAAAGCGGACGATTTCGGTTATATATACGTGCTTGAAAATCAGGAGCTTTGTTATACGAACGGATTAGAGAATGCGAATTTTGTAAAGACCTTAAGCACATTTGATATACCTGATTCAACTTTCAGACCGGTCTCGGAGGCAGACGAGCCTCCTGTGCACAAGATGTTTCTCACGTTTGAGCGGATGGAGGCATATGAGGCTGTAACGCGGGAGTTTGAAGGTGAGATGGTCTTCGGGATGCATCGCACAAGCATGTCGTGCGATGCCGATATGGCGGGAACCAGCAAGGGGATCGGTATCGGCAGACTTGCGGAGGCAGCGGGAGTTGGCATAGAGAGCACATATGCCTTCGGAGACAGCGTAAACGATTACGAGATGCTGAAAAACGTTGGGACCGGCATAGCTATGGGCGATCATGTTCCTTCGCTTGAAAATGTTTGTTCATTTGTTACCGAGACTGTGGAGCATGAAGGTATAACAGTTGGACTGGCAAAAGCGGGCTTGCTGTAACTTTTTTGAGTGTTTATATGACCTTTTTTATATTAAATACGGTTTTTATTAATTTTTTGGTGAATTGCCAAAGTAAATTCCAGTTTGCCAGATTAAATTCTGGATTTAATGAAAAACAGACTAAGGGATAAGAATTAGTTTAAAATTTTTTAAACTTTCTCTTTC
>DVNB01000090.1 GCA_018714695.1 Candidatus Ornithomonoglobus merdipullorum
TTAAATTTCTCGAACAACGAGGTTATGCTGTAAGTTAATACAAGTCATATCACTCGCCTTGCAAAAATTGCCTGTTGTAAGGCTTATTTGTCATGGCTTTTTTATTTATTGTTTTTAATTCTTTCACGTTACAGCTCCTTGTTAAGACACGTAAAAGTCCACAAAAACAGCGCAAGCACGCTTGATACTATCACCTTTGCAATACTATTTCTTCTGATCATTCCACACTCCAACCAAATACACAAAAAACGCTCCATACACTATAATAAATCACATCGATTATTATAGCACACGGAGCGATTTTTTTCAAGTATTGATTTTACATTGATCTTACCGTCACTTTACATACACCTATATCACTGTCACTGCGCATATCGTGATCAAACTTGTCAATATCGTTTCAAAACAAACTAATATTGTTATATACAAACCGTAATATTATTGATATAATACAACTAACAATAAAAAAGCAAGGAGAAAAAGCCATGTATTTTTCACAAAACAATGACCGGCTTATCGCAAAGCGGTCAAATGAGACCGTTCTCGTCGAACCTTGGGGCAAAAATGCGCTTCGCGTGAGAGCAACACAGAATAGTTCCTTTCTCGGCGGTAATAAGGCGCTGTCGGATAAGACAGGCACGGCGGAGATCACGGTAAACGAACACTATGCCGAGATACAAAACGGCAAGCTGCGCTGTGCGGTGTACGATAACGGACATATCGAATTCTTTAACGAAACAGAATCGATACTCAGCGAATACTCAAGAGACTGGAACGAAATGCGCGGTCACAGTCCCAGTATGAAATTCCACTCCCGAGAGTTCAAGCCTGTAAGCGGAAACGATTATCGGATAACAGCCAGGTTCGAAGCAGACAAAAACGAAAAGATCTACGGCATGGGGCAATACCAGCAGCCGAATCTTGACCTAAAGGGCTGTGTACTGGAGCTTGCACAGCGAAATTCACAGATCAGTATCCCGTTTTACATATCCAATAAAGGATACGGATTTCTGTGGAACAGCGCCGGGATCGGTGAAGTCGTGTTCGGAGAAAACTACACACAGTGGCGCGGAGAGCTCGCTGAGGAGCTTGACTACTGGATAACTGCGGACGACACGCCGAAAAAGATCATAGAAAATTATACCGGAGTGACCGGACGCGCACCTGAATTTCCCGAAAATGCCCTCGGGCTCTGGCAGTGCAAGCTGCGTTACCGCACTCAGGACGAGGTGCTCGAAGTTGCACGTGAATACAAACGCCGCGGTATTCCGCTTGACGTTATAGTTATCGACTTCTTCCACTGGATAAGACAGGGTGATTGGAGCTTCGATCCGGAATACTGGCCCGATCCTCAGTCAATGCTTGATGAGCTCAGCGAAATGGACACGCGATGCATGGTATCGATATGGCCGACGGTAGACCGCAAGAGCATAAATTTCAATGAAATGTTCGAAAAAGGTCTTCTTGTGCGCACCGAGCGCGGCGCGGTCCAGTGCTTTGATTTTCAGGGTGACACGGTGATCTATGACGCAACAAATCCCGAGGCCCGCAGGTTTATATGGGAAAAGGCAAAAGAAAACTATTACAGATACGGCATAGACATGTTCTGGCTGGACGAAGCGGAACCGGAGTATTCGGCTTACGATTTTGATCACTACCGGTATTATGACGGTCCGGTCCTGAAGATCGGGAACCGCTATCCCAAAGATCACGCCAAAGCGTTTTTTGACGGCATGAAAGCCGAGGGACAGACCGATATAGTGAATCTTCTTCGCTGCGCATGGGTCGGAAGTCAGAAATACGCCGCTCTGGTTTGGTCAGGCGATATAAAATCGACCTTCACCGCGCTGCGGGATCAGCTGAGCGCAGGTCTTAATATAGGCATTGCCGGAATCCCGTGGTGGGTGTCCGACACCGGCGGTTTTTTCGGAGACGTAAGGGACGAGCACTTCAGCGAGCTCCTCATACGATGGTTCCAGTTCTCCACTTTCTGTCCTGTTTTGAGGATGCACGGAGACCGCGGTCCGCACGACATCCCTACCCTGTCAGATCTCGACTACGGCGGCGGTTTCTCGGAAACCGGAAGGCCAAACGAGCTTTGGAGCTACGGTGAAGACGTTTATGCGATCTTAAAGAAATATCTCGATATACGCCTCAGTATGAAAGATTATATTAAATCGGTCATGGACGAGGCAAGCAAAAACGGATCACCCGTGATAAGAACGATGTTCTATGAGTTCCCGGACGATCAAAAATGCTGGGAAACAGACGATCAATATATGTTCGGTCCCGGATATCTGGTCGCTCCTGTCATGTATCAGGGCATGACTGAGCGCGATGTATACCTTCCGGAAGGGAACTGGAAGAGCATACACGACGGAAATATCTACAGTGGGGGCAAAACGATACATGCGGATGCTCCCATCGATATAATTCCCGTATTTGAGAAAATATAATGCTTAAACTGCTTTAAAGCAAAAAAAAACACAGCTGCGCCGCGACTCTTCCGAGCCGTGGCACAGCTGTTTATCGTTAATAGTGCCGTATTATTCGCCTTCAACGAGACGCTTGGTATCGATAGCTATCATCATTTCCTCATCGGTCGGGATGACAAGCGTCTTTACCGTCGCATCACCTGCTGAAATATCTACAAAGCCTCTCGTATTGTTCTTTTCATCATCTATCTTGATCCCCATGAATTCAAGACCCGAAACAATAGCCTTGCGCGTAGCGGCATCATTCTCGCCTACGCCGGCAGTAAATACTACAGCGTCAATGCCGCCCATAGCCGCGGCATAGGAACCTATGTACTTCTTTACCTGATATGTGAACATATCGAGCGCGAGCTGTGCTCTCTTGTTGCCCTCTTTTGAAGCAGCGGTAAGATCTCTGAAATCGGACGAAACTCCCGAAACTCCGGCAACGCCGCTCTTCTTGTTCATGAGGTTATCTACCTCCTGAGCGCTCATACCCTTGTTTATCAGATATGTTACAACAGCCGGATCCATTGAACCGGTCCTGGTCCCCATCGGCACACCGTCAAGCGGAGTAAAGCCCATTGACGTGTCAACACACTTTCCGCCATCCACAGCGCTTATCGAAGAACCGTTTCCGAGATGGCAGGTAACGATCTTCAGCTTTGCCGGATCGCCGCCGAGGAACTCTGCCGCCTTCTGCGAAACATACTTATGGCTCGTTCCATGGAAGCCGTACTTTCTTATGCCGTCTTTCTCATAGTACTCGTAGGGGAGAGCATACATAAATGCCTTCGGCGGCATCGTCTGATGGAATGCCGTATCAAACACGCCTACCATCGGAGTGTTGGGCATTATCTTCTTGCAAGCCTCTATACCTATTATATTCGGCGGATTATGAAGCGGTGCAAGCGGTGTGCACTTCTCGAGCGCCTTCATCACAGCCTCAGTTATAAGACACGAATCCGTGAACTCCTCGGCTCCGTGAACAACTCTGTGACCTACCGCTCCGATCTCGTCCATCGAGCTTATAACTCCGTGCTCGGGGTCGATAAGCGCATCTATTACCATCTGTATGGCATCGCCGTGATCCTTCATCGGCTTTTCTATCTTGATCTTGTCAAGACCTTTCTCAACACATGTGTGCTGAAGATTCGAACCCTCGATACCGATCCTCTCGCAAAGTCCCTTCGCGAGTACCTTTTTGTCATTTATGTCGATAAGCTGGTATTTAAGCGACGAGCTTCCGGCATTTATAACCAATATTTTCATAAACCTGTGTCCTTTCAGTATGTATATTTATATATCCGCATTTGCGGCAAAAAGCTTAAGCATCAGTTCTGAGCCGCCTGAACTGCAGTGATAGCCACAACTCCGGCTATATCCTCCGCCGAGCAGCCTCTCGAAAGATCGTTTACAGGAGCGGCTATACCCTGAAGTATCGGGCCGTAAGCCTCAGCCTTTGCAAGACGCTGAACGAGCTTATAACCGATATTTCCGGCATCCAGATCCGGGAACACCAAAACATTTGCATGACCGGCTACCGGTGATGACGGAGCCTTCTGAGCGCCTACGCTCTCTACGATCGCAGCGTCGAGCTGCAGCTCGCCGTCAAGCATAAGATCCGGAGCCTTCTCCTTCGCAAGCTTTGTAGCCTCCTGCACCTTAGTAACTCTTTCGTGCTTCGCAGAACCATATGTAGAATATGAAAGCATCGCAACCTTAGGCTCTGCACCCACAAGATTCTTGAATGATTTAGCCGATGAAATAGCTATCTCCGAAAGCTCGTCGGCTGTCGGATCCTGATTCAATCCGCTGTCACCGAAAATAAACGTTCCGTTCTCGCCGTATTCACAGTCGGGAACGTTCAGTATAAAGAACGCCGATACAAGCTTAGTGTTGGGCGCAGTCTTGAGTATCTGCAATGACGGTCTTATAACGTTCGCAGACGAGTTTACCGCGCCGGCTACCATTCCGTCAACTATCCCCTTCTTTACCATCATAACGCCGTAGTAAAGCGGATCCTTTACCGTTTCTCTTGCCTGCTCGATGGTAACGCCCTTCTTTTTGCGAAGCTCCGCAAAGGTCTCTGCAAAATCCTCGTTTCCTTCCGCAGGATTAATTATCTCGATACCGTCTATATCGAGTCCTTCGTCTGCCGCCATCTTTCTGATCTTATCAGGATCGCCCAAAAGGATATTTCTTGCGTATCCCTCAGCCTTTACGATCGCGGCAGCCTTGATCGTCCTGAGCTCTTCTCCCTCGGCGAGGACTATCGTTTTCAGGTTCTCCTTAGCTCTCGCTTTCAATCCGTCAATAAATGCACCCATTTTTTTATTCTCCTTCGTTTCATTTTCCGCATGATCACCTCATTACGGTGACATATCGGATATATTATACTATAATTATACACCAAACAAAACGAAATTTCAAGGTATTATGAAAAAAAATATGTACAGATCGATAAATTTTTCGTTTTGACCATATTACAGCGCAATATCCGTAAACCCGAGAAACATTTCGCCCATACCGCAGCGTGCGAAAACGTCTATTTGTCCGTTTCCCACGACAGTTCTTCTTTCTGTCTCTCTGCCCGAGACTGCAAGCTTTCCGATCCCGCGCTCGGTCCGTATCCTGTAATCCTCCGGGACACCGTCAAGCTTCACATTCATTCTGCCTATACCGCATTCGAGAAAGGCGGAAAGTATCGGCGCGGCACAGATCTCCGCAGTGCCGCTGCCAAGCTCGGCATGGATGCTTCTGGCGCTCAATTTTTCCGTGACAAGCACCCCTCCGGAAATCCTGATCACAATATCCAGCGCGTTCAAGGAGCACAAACGAGCCGAACCTCCGGAGACCTTCAAGCGGAATGCCATAGCTTCAAAGTTATCCGGCAGGATAAGCGTCATCCGCTCTGCCTCAGCCCTTATGTGCCACACTCCGCACTGCGCAAAGCTTACAGCATTGCCGTCAAGCCCGAACCGTTCACCTCGTCTTACGACAATATCGCAGCCTTCCAGAGACAGCTCTATACAGGACACTCTCGCAGCATCCGGCACAAAAACAGTGTTTTTATTCATTTCCCTTCCCCCGCTCTGTCAGTATATATTTATTATACCTCAGCGAAGGACTGTAATCAATATGAATACCCGACAAAATTTTCATATATTCCGCTCGGACATGGACCAGCCGACGCACAGCTGACAGATCCGGCATTTTGCAGCAGCCCGTTTCTAGAGCTCATTCACAGTCTCGGATACCGACATGCTTTTTATTCTCCTGTACGGCACAGCGACCGCTGCCGCAGATGCAGCAAAAACAAACAATATTATAACAGCAAGCAGCGAATACGGCATTTCCCACGTATTGTATCCGAAATGAGAGGTTATGAGATATCCGTAAAGGAACCTGCTCAAGGGTAAGCCCACAGCGCAGCCCGCTATGCAGCCGAGAACGGCATAGACCAAAGTCTCGGCTGCGATCATTCTGATCGTCTGACCAAATTCCATACCAACGGCGCGCATTGCTCCGTACTGATTTATCCTTGCTGAAACACTCATCGAAACACTGTTTATTATATTGAAAAGTGTTATCGACGCTATCACTGCCAAAAAGCCATACACGAACAGTCTGAAAGCCCAGTACATGCTTTTATCCGCTTCGCTCCGCCTGTCACGAAACTCGTATTTTCCGTAAGTCATACCGCGTATCTCACTTACATCCTCATCATCGGCATCTCTTGTGAGCTGTATATCAAGGATCACACTTCCGTATTCACCTGTCAAGGCCGCGAATGTCCCCTCTGAACAGATAATATCTATTTTTCCGCCCGTAGTCCCGTCATTGCTGAACGGACTGCTTCTCAAAACTCCGGCTATCTCAAGCTCTTCTCCGTTCACCATTATCCGGTCGCCAACTTCAAGCGGATTTCCTTCATCATATATAGTAAGAACATACCCGCTGTCACCATACATTTTTGTTATATCACTGCCCGACCGCAATGCATCATCTTTTTCGAGCAGTGTTAGCTGATATTCATCATAAGATATTATATCTACACTATCCTGTGCCGCAGCTCCGAGTTCCGCAGGCACATTCTCCGCAAGGCTCCTGCTCAGTACGTGCTCCACATACGGAAGCGACGCTATCCGGTCGCGAAACCCGGCGTCTATAGAGTTCGACGTATCGGCACAAGATATTTCAAGATCGGGCGCCGACGAGCTCTGCGGTATGAGACATCCCACAAGCTCCACCAGCACCGAAAAGCTCAAAAACAGAATAATGCTCAAAGCAAAAGAGCCTGTCATAAGCACAAGATTCTTTTTTGCCGATACGGCATGGCGTATTCCGAGAGCGGTCTCAATGCCGAAAAAGCGTGTATTCACCGCATGGGACACCTTCCCCGTATCATCGGAGTTACCGGACGCAGCCGTGACCGGTGATACCCTTGATGCTCTTCTCGCCGGTGCATGAGCGGCAAAGAGGACCGTAAGCACTCCCACAAGCACGCCGCAGGCAATACCTATAACACTTACCCCGAATACCTCTATATCGGCAAATTCGCCTCTTACTATATATCGCAGTACAGCACACAGTATCCATGAGATGGCAATTCCCAGTCCGACGCCGATCGGAACGGCTGTTTTACACCAATTAAGAGCCTCTATCCTCACAAAATTTATCACCTGCCGCCTGCTGGCTCCTATACACCGCAGCATTCCGAAAAACTTTGTGCGCTCGGCAATATTGCTGTTCATGCTGCCCGAGATCATAAGAACGCCCGCGATCAGTATCAAAACAAACAGCACAGCAGCGGCAAGGTAAAAGCCGTTTATATATGAGTTGTCGCTGAGCCCCATAGATGCCATCAATATCGTATTGTACTCAATATTTTCATCGGAGATACCGTACCGGCTCTTGATATCCGAGACCGCCCTTTTCACGGCTCCCGCGCTGCCGTCGAACATTACATAGCACACGGTTTCGAATGCTGTTCCGTTATCGCGGCATATCCTGCGGAACGTCTCTGTATCCATAAACGCGCCAAGCTCATCGTCCTGCACAAGCAGCGCGCTCGTTTCTCCTCCGTTGCTGTTCACGTATATATCATTGCCGCTGCGAAATCCGGAAACAACAAACTCCGTGCTTCCAGCCGGTGTCTCCAATGCAACGGTGTCTCCTGTTTCAACGCCCAGAAGAGCCTTTGCGTTTTCTGTAAGCATTATGTCATTGACACCTTCAAGCTGTGAACCGTCTGTGAAATAATTCATTATGTCTGCTGCGAATGCTCCGTCGATACCGCAGAGAGCCGTTTTTATGCCGCCTATACTGTAATCGTATGTCATATCGATATTGGTCACGGCATATCTTGACACGGCAGCAACATCCCGGCGTGCCGCTATATCCTCTGCTGTGTCATCCGATATACCGGTGAGCCGTATATGCCAGTTCCCGTGACTCTCGACCGAATGTCTAGTCTCCATCCGAACTCCCATATCCGCCATAGAAAACACCGCAGTGACCAGCAGCACGGCTGTTATTATGCAAAACAGCGTCATCCTGTTTTGTTTTTTCCTCACGCGTGCAGAGATAGGTATAAGACTTAAATAGCTTCTCATCCCCTGCACCTCCCGTAATCCGCAAGAATGCCGTCGGATACGCGCAGAACTCTGTCAGCCGCGCCTGCGATGGAGCTGTTATGCGTTATCATTATTATAGTCTGCTCATACTTCTTCGACGCCTCCTTCAGAAGCGCTATCACCTCACCGCTGTTTTTTGTGTCAAGATTGCCGGTAGGCTCATCCGCAAGTATCAATGCCGGACGCGTTATAAGCGCGCGCCCTATCGCCGCGCGCTGCTGCTGACCGCCGGACAGCTGTCCGGGCAGATGCTTCCTCCTGTCCTCCAACCCCAGCACCGACAACAGTTCCTCAAGATATTCCATATCCGGGCGCCTGTGGTCGAGCAGGAGCGGGAATATGATATTCTGTTCAACATTCAGCTCAGGTATGAGATTGAACGACTGGAACACAAATCCGATATTCCGTCTGCGAAAGATCGTCAGCTTACTTTCCTTCATCGCAAAAATATCCCTGCCGTCTATTATCACCTTGCCGCTGTCCGGTATGTCAAGTCCGCCTATAAGATTCAAAAGCGTGCTTTTGCCTGAGCCCGACTCACCTATGACCGCCACGAATTCGCCTTTCGGCACAGAAAAGCTCACATCGGTGAGCGCTCTCACCGCCGCCTCACCTGAGCCGTATGTCTTGTTTAACGACTTCACTTCCAGAAGATCCATTTTACAAACACCTCTTTCCGATTTTATCGAACGCCGTATCTCCGTCCGTGATATAATAATATCACCCGAATACTACGGCTCGATGAATCCTAACCTACAATTTTGTAGGGATAAGAAAATTCACCGTAAAAACCGTACCTCTGCCCGGCTCGCTTGCAGCTTCTACCGTTCCGCCCTGTTTCTCTATTATCGATTTTGCAATAGGCAGTCCAAGCCCCGCGCCTGACGTGTCATCGGAATTTCTGCTTCTGTAAAAACGCTTGAAGATATGATAAATATCTTCCTTCGGGATCCCACGCCCGTTATCTCTTATCTCTACTCTTATAACGGAGCCGGTCCTCACCCACTCGATCTCCGTAACACCGCCTGCATCGGTATGATCAAGCGAATTCTTCACTATGTTTGCGATTGCCTCCGATGTCCTCCGGATATCGCATATGAGCTCCGCATCTCCCCCTTTCAGACGTATCTCCTTTCCCTCGCGCTCGGCACGAAATTCAAAACGCCTTTTTACGCCTTCCATCAGCTCCGCAATGTTTTCTCTTTCCCTTTTAAAAGCCACTGCTCCCGCATCAAGCTTTGCAAGCTCCAAAAGCTCGCGTACCATCTCACTTGTCCTGTCGAGCTCCTCCTCGGAAAGGGATGCGTATTCGCGGACTTCGGCAATGTCCTCCGCTTCCGAGATAAGTCCGTTATAGATATTTAATGCGGTCAGCGGAGTTTTGAGCTGATGCGATATATCAGACATTGCGTCTTTAAGAAATTCCTTTGCGCGAAGCTCATTTTCCGCATGTGCGTTAAGTATCGCGGCAAGCGAGTTTATTCTGTGAAACAGCTTGTAAAGCCCGCCCTCGCTTTCGCAGTCTATACGTGCATCGGTATTTCCGGAAATGTATGCCGCGATCGTATCATCCGCGCTTTCGATAATATCGTTCTGCTTTTTCAAAAATATGACAAGCACAGCTGCTGCCGCAGCCGCAGCGCATACTGCCGCTGCAAATATGAAAAACGCCGCCTTTTCCGGGGCAAAGCACAGAAAAAGCAGCGAGGCAACCGCAAATACGGCAAAGATCGCCGCATTTGCGCAAAACAACGCTTTTATTTTCTTGTCGGTAAAAATCACGGCTGTTCTGTGTTCCATTTGTATCCCATCCTCCGAACGGTAACTATCCTTGCAGGTTTTCCCGGATCGTCCTCGATCTTTTCCCTAAGCCTGCGTATATAAACTGTAAGTGTGTTTGCATCCACATAATTCTCATCACAGTCCCATAGTCTGGCAAGAATTTTTTCATGCGAGAGTATCGCTCCCGCATTTTCCATAAGCATGCATAAGAGCCTGTACTCACCCGCAGTAAGACTCACCTGCACACCGTTTTTATAAACCTTTCCGCCCAGTCTGTCAACCACTATCCCGTTAGATTCAAGCTTCGAACTGTCGGAACCGAAATTGCCGCTGCGCCTTAAAAGCGCATTTATCCTTGACATAAGCACTGCCAGCTTGAACGGTTTTGTGATATAGTCGTCGCCGCCCATATCAAGGCCCATTATGATGTCCGTCTCCTCATCCGACGCCGTAAGAAAAATTATAGGAACCTTTGATGTACGGCGTATCATTTCGCACACATCAAAACCGGATCCGTCCGGAAGCTCCACATCAATTATTATGAGTCCGTAATTCCCGCTGCGCCACAGTTTTTCCGCCTCAGACTTCGTCTTAGCCGTGTCAAGCTCATACCCCTGCTTTTTGACCGCAAACGATAATCCCTTGACCAGTCCCGGATCATCCTCTATCATAAGTATCCTCATCTTGTCACTCCCTTGCCGCACATCCGGCGCGCTCTGTTTTTCATGAACATTATAGCATTTGCGATTCCCGCTGTCAAGCGCCGCATGACACAATAAACGCAACAAAAACAGGCCCGGCGATATGCCGAGCCCTAAACATACAGTCATCTCCAACCGTGTGCCTCTTCATATTTGATTATAAAGTTCTTATTTGCAGTCTCATATGCATTGAAGTATGTCATGACCTCATTCTGATCCGTCGATGTGCCTCTGTACCATGGCTGTGATTCAAAATACTGCCGATACTGAGGAGTCGAAAAAATGTATCCGTGCCTTGCATACATCTCATTCAATATGAGCCTTATCTCGTCACGCGAGCGTGCGTCAAGATCAGCCTGTGTGATGTACTGCCTGTCGCTCGGGAAAATATAATATCCCATCACGTTCGGCACGGGCGTATACGAAGGCGGGATCGTAGGCATCGGGCCCGCCGAAGGAAGAAGTGTCGCCTGCGGCACCGGTGTGCTCACCGCCTCTGTCACCGCTGCTCCATACCCTTCTCCGTCATCTCCCTTGCCTTTGCCGCTGCTTATCCAGATATATCCGAACACCGCAGCCGCTACCGCTACTGCTGCCGACGCTGCAATTACCGCGATAGCCGCTCCCGGCAAACCGCTTTTTACTTTTGTTCCTCTGTATTCATCATTGTTATATGAATTCACATGTCCATGGTCATCACTCATGGCAGTCTGATACTTAGGCATTCCGCATGACGGACACACATTTGCTCCTGCAGGCATGACCGCACCGCAGTTACCGCAAAATCCGTCTGTTCCCGAACCGACATATGTAACGGCTGTACCGCATACGCCGCAGAATTTGCTTCCGGGTTCCAGCTCGGAATTACAACTCGGACATCTCATTGCAGATCAATCCAAATGAAACGCTTCCTCAAGCGGAATCTCAACAGGGCTGTTATCAGGGTTTGTCTCCATGATAGGAGCCATATAATCCCACCACTTTCTGTTGATCTCCGTATCAGCCGCCTTGGCCCACTTCTCCGGATCCTCTATCTCCATATATGCATAGAGAATATTTGTATTTCTGTCAACAAATATCGAGTAGTTCTTGCAGCCGTACTCTGCTATCATTTCCTTCATCTCAGGCCACAGCTCATTGTGGCGCTTTATGTACTCATCGACATATTCCGGATATACCTTCATTGTCAAAGCTTTTCTAACCATTTTTAAATACCTCCTTGGTGAAATTGCTATGTATATTATATAATACATAGCGTGTAATGTCAAGCATTTTTTGTCGGATTTACCCATTATACTCCCTGTGAGGATGCATGACATATGCCGCCGTTACACCGCCTACCCGCACCGCGCCGGCTTCACGGAGCACTTTGGCACACTCCCTCATCGTGCTGCCCGTGGTGAAAAGGTCGTCTGCAACGAGCACGCTCTTGCCTGATACATCGCCGCACACGGAAAATGCGCCGGCTATATTCTTTCTTCGCTCAGGTCCGGAAAGACTGCTTTGAGGGACCTTTTCAACACCGCGAAAAAGCCCGTTTAATATAGGCACTCCCGTTCCCTCGGAAAAATATCGCGCAAGAACGAGCGCCTGATTGAATCCTCGCTTTCTCTCACCCGCCGCGGTAAGCGGGACCGGGATCATGCAGTCATATTCGCGAAGAACCTCCATCCTTGAAAAATACTCACGCGCAGCCATCCCTATGATATGTCCCTGTGCCATATTTCCTCCGAATTTAAATGAAAGAAATATATTCCTGTAGGCATCTGTATAATAAAACGGCGCCGATACAAAATCAAGCTCATGCCTGCCCTCAAAAAGACTGTTATCGGATGTCTTTTCAAGGCTTTCGAAGCAGCCTCCGCAGAGACAAGTGGTGCCGTATGAAAAACGTTCGCTGCCCTGCTTTATCCGTTCGCCGCATAAACAGCACAACAGTGAACGCCTGAACAGCTTCATCAATATACCTGCCCGTCCGGAACGAGCAGCATCGGCTTTGATGCATCCCTGTCGCAGATGAGCGTATCTCCGTCAAACTCCAGCTCGGCCACCTGTATCACCGACCGTTTCATACGGTAATCCTCATGGATCCATTCCTCATTCCGGTTTGCAGGGGTCCGTTCGGGATGAACAAAATAATATATGTACGCGCGCTCTCCGCAGACAACAACATGAGCATGTCCTCCGATGAAACCGTCATCTGTGCGTTTTCCCGGCTTATCGAGTATCACATTTTTTAATTCCCAATTATCAAAGCTGTCAGATCTGAACACAAGCTGTCCGTTCCAACAGTCGGCTATCAGCCAATTATATCCTTTAAAAGTAAATACGTTCGGTCCCTCATGACCTTTGCCGTCCACTTCAAGCCCCGTAGGCTCCCATGAATACAGATCATCACTCAAAGCCGTATACGTATGGCTGTCCTGCTTGAACCACATTTTCCATTTTCCGTCCGGAAGCTTTCTGACGCATGCGTCTATCACAGGCTTATCACCCAAATCAAGGATGCTCTCAAATTTCCAGCTGTAAAGATTTTTACTCGTATAATGGACTATGTACGATCTGTGCCCCCACTCATAAGGCACACCCCTTATATATGAACAGTACATATGATAAATGCTGCCGTCATATATCACCTCCGGCGCCCAGAAAGTGTTCCTGCCCCACTCAAACTCAAGCCCTTCCGCAACGCCGCGATACAGCCATGTTTTCCCTCCGTCATCCGACACGGCTATTCCTATATCTGTGCCATGAACATATGAGTACTTCGGTCCTGCCATCACGGCTCGCCTGTTCGTGTAAAACATCCACCATTCTTTAGTCTCACGATTAAGTATCACTACGGGATCCGCAGCACCGTCATATATCGGATCTCTGAATAGCGGTGCCGATGCTATATATTCATCCATAACCTTCCTCCTATGTATCACCGGGCTGACCCGGCTGTATTATATTATAATTATACTCCGGACGGGTCCAAAAGTAAAGCTATTTTTTCGGTTTTGATTTGAAAATAAGTGCTGTTAAAAATCCGAAAAGAAGTGCCGCGCTTATCCCCGCGGCGGCAGCGGTAAGTCCTCCCGTGAGTATCCCCAGCGCTCCGGTCTCTTCAATGGCTTTTATAACACCTCTGCATAGAGTTGAGCCGAAGCCCGTGAGCGGTACGGACGCGCCCGCGCCAGCAAAATCTGTAAGCGGTCCGTATATCCCAAAAAGCTCAAGAAACACGCCTGCCGTTACAAAAGAAACGAGTATCCGTGCCGGCGTGAGCTTTGTTTTGTCAACAAGTATCTGGCCCACAACACATATAAGTCCGCCCACAATAAATGCTTTAAGATAATCCATATTCTAGCCCCTCTCTATCGTGACCGCATGAGCGACAGACGGTATACTCTCCCCCTGCTGCACCGTAGTGGGATTCATAAGCGCTCCGGTCGCCATGACCATAATGCGCTTATACACTCCCCGCTCAAGCTCCTTCATTATATGTCCGCACAGCACCGACGCGCAGCAGCCGCAGCCGCTCCCTCCCGCATGCGCGTCCTGTTCGTCACTGTAGATCATCATCCCGCAGTCGTTATGGACCGACGATATGTCATAGCCGTTCTTGGCCGATAGCTCGCAGAGTATCGATGACCCGACAGTACCGAGATCACCCGTCAGTATAAGATCATAATCAGAAGGAGTAAATCCCGTATCCCTAAAATGTGCCGTTACGGTGTCCAACGCCGCGGGCGCCATTGCCGCGCCCATATTGTTGAGATCCTTTATGCCTTTATCTACTATCTTTCCTATCGTAACATGTGTCACTCTTGGCCCCGTCCCTTCACATGAAAGCACAGCCGCGCCGCTCCCGGTCACGGTCCACTGTGCCGACGGCGCTCTCTGTCCGCCGTATTCGAGAGGATTCCTGAATTGCTTCTCCGCGCTGCAAAAATGACTTGAGGTACCGCATACTATATGAGAAAATCCGCCTCCTGACATGAGAAGCGAGCCGACAGAGAGGCTCTCAGTCATAGTCGAGCATGCACCGTAAAGCCCGAAAAACGGCATAGCCATCTCTCTCATCCCATAGTGAGCTGCCGCGCACTGATTTTGAAGATCACCCGCAAGAGCACAATCTATATCTCCCGCTTCAAGCCCCGCCTTTTTCAGAGCGATCTCCACAGCAGTTTTTAGAAATGCGCTTTCCGCCAGATCCCATGACCTCTTACCCATTTTATCATCGGAAACTATCATATCGAAATCACGTGCAAGCGGACCTTCCCCCTCCTTGGCACCCCCTATCGCCGCAGATGCCGCTATAAACGGAGGTGACTCCAGCAGATACGTATGTTCTCCGAGCTTTTTATTCATTGAAAACACTCCCCATATATTTTTCTTACATAGCTTTCCCTGACATAACATGCATTATACAAAAAAACATCGGCGACAGATCACTCCGGCGCCGATGCTCCCTATTTACTCCCAATCCAATCCCTGTGAGATCCGATCTTAAAGACCGTATAGACATTAAAGAGGTTACATCTTTGTTTACATTGCTTTACCTGCTATCTCCCTAAAAGCAGACTATTTTCATTTTTCATATCAAAGCCCTTTATCCTTTGTAAACACAGTATCGTAGATTCAGCGGGATTAAATTGTTACGCAAATATTAAGAAAATATTTTTCTTCTTAATAATTATAATATACTTTTGTAACTTTGTCAAGACTTTTTCTTAATATTTTTATATTTTAGACTATATATCAAAAACAAAAGTCATGCCAAATACAACATCTGGCATGACATAATAGAAGGAGTTTTAACAAAATCGTGTGATTTTGACATTTTACGGCAAGCCGCAGCATACGGGTATCAAACCGCATCCGAGCAAACCGTCAAAGCCATCCGCAGGAAACGAATAGCTTTGACAGTCCGACCGTTTTATGCCGTTTCCTCACCCGTAATGTCTCTTGTTTCCTCATACTCGCACAATTTTTCTATAACCCTTGCAAACGGCGGGAAAGCCGCTATTTCTCTCTGGAGAGTCTCCGAGGCGTATTCGGGAAATTTACTGCCGTCAAGCACAACCTTTCCGCCTGCCGTGCGCTTAGTCAATCTGTCCATATATATCGACCTCCTTTTACGTTATATCTCCGGTCCACGTCTATGCTGGTGCGTTGATCTCACGGCGGCAATTCTCATGCGCCTGCTGCGATCTCTTCATCATACTCTCACATATGCGGTTCAAAAAGCCTATCATCCTGTCAAATTCCTCGTCACCGACCTCCGCAAAGACCTCGCGGAAAAACATATCCATTCTTTTTCTGGAACATTCAAATGCCTCTCTGCCTTTATCGGTGAGCATTAACTCGGTACTGCGTCTGTCGCTGCGCACCGAAACACGTTCAATGAGTCCTCTGTCTTCAAGCTGCTTCAGATACTTCGATATCGCCTGCGGCGATGAAGGCAGCTTCTTTACAAGATCCGCCACAAGCACCTGCTCGCAGCCTTCCTCCTCCATCTTGTTTATGCACAGCGCTATAGAAAACTCCGGCATGCACATTCCCGGTCCGTTGTTATCGCTCTCAAGTATCTCCGAAAATCTTATTCTGTGCAGGGTCTGAAAAAGCTCGGTCACTTTTGCAAACCTTTCTTCTCTCGAATTCATAGTCTTCCACCCCGGCATATCGTAAAGCCGTGTTCCGTCCGTTCTCAATTGCTCCCGGCAAATACGGCGCGGCGCCGCGTCATCCTCTTTTGTCATCCGATCTTCTCAGACATATCCTCTCTTATCTAAATGCGCGCTCCCGCTCCGTTCTCCGAGACTGCACATGCCGCCATCGATAATTATGCGGCATACCGTTTGTTACTGTTCCGCTCCGCTGTCCTCGAACTCACAGAGCCTCTCAAGCACCTGTGAAAACGGTCCGAATGCCGATACCTCACGGTTGAGCGTTTCCTCGGCATATTCCGGAAACATCGCGCGATTCAAAAGTACCTTGCCCGAAGGGCTTCTTCTTGTAAGTCTTTCCATATATATACCTCCGTTTTAATAAGATTCCGCGTTTCCGCGGTGGAACACCCCTTCTCAAGAGGTGCGAGAAATATTTAACTCAGTTAATTATTTATTAAGTTTATTATAGCACTTTTCTATCATCCTGTCAAGTGATTGACATAAAAATTCACAAATCATTCATTTTTGGAGTATGCCCTAGCTATGCGGTATACAGCCGGGTTGAGCCCGCTTTTACTTTACATAAAACCGCCTATTCAACTCATATCGCAACCGCAATATCCTGCACCTTCCCCATCCGCGCGCATAAAAAAAGAGCCGCGGCAGAAGCTGCCGCGCCCCCGCGCGTCTCAGAGCATTTTTGCGAGAAACGCTTGTGTTCTCTCGTTTTTGGGATGATCTATGACCTCCTCAGGCGTGCCGTCCTCCAGCACAACTCCCTCGTTCATAAATATGATCCTGTCCGCAACATTTCTTGCAAACTCTATCTCATGAGTTACTATTATCATCGTCATGCGCTTCTGCGCAAGATCCTTTATGACCCGCAGTATCTCATGCGTTAGCTCCGGATCGAGAGCTGAAGTCGGCTCATCAAAGAACAGTATCTTCGGATTCAGTGCCAACGCGCGTGAGATCGAAACTCTCTGCTGCTGACCTCCCGAGAGCTCGCACGGATAGCTTTCAAGCTTCTCAGAAAGTCCTACCCTCTCCAGCAGCCCCCGCGCAGTCTCGTCAATTTCTGCGTATATCTCCTTTTTCCTCTGCTTGAAATCCTCTCGCTCCTTTGCAAGCAGCTTTGGCGCAAGCGTTACGTTCTCAAGCACATTGTACTGCGGAAACAGATTGAACGACTGGAACACCAGTCCGAAATTCAGCTGGCGCCGTCTGATCTCCGCCGCAGATATTTTCCTTTTTTCTCCGGCATCGAACACACATTCTCCGTCAACATATATCTGCCCCTTCGTTGCCGTCTCCAGAAAATTTATACAGCGCAAAAGAGTAGTCTTTCCGCTTCCCGATGAGCCGAGTACCGCTATTATCTCACCCTGTTCCATCGAGAAATTTATTCCCTTCAAGACCTCTGTCTTCCCAAAGCTCTTGTAAAGATTTTTTACTTCAAGAATCGCCATTTCATTTCCCCCTTACGCCTTATAGTAATCGAGCTTTTTCTCGATCGCGCCGAAGATCAGCGTTAAGATACCGCACATCGCAAGGAAGAAAAGTCCCGTTGAAAAGAGCGGCCAGATAAGTCCCATCTTTGTGAACCGCTCAGCGCTCATGATTATCTCCGCCACACCTATAACGTTTGCGAGCGATGTATCCTTCACAAGTGTCATTATCTCATTTCCCATAGGCGGCACGATACGCTTTATGACCTGGAAAAGCACTATCTTGAAAAACACCTGTGCCTTTGTGAGACCGAGCACCTGCCCCGCCTCGTACTGCCCATTGGGTATGCTCTCGATACCGCCTCGATATATTTCTGAAAAATACGCGGCGTAATTTATAACGAACGCTATCACCGCAGCAAAGAACCTGGACCGCATCGGGACATCCAATATAAGTCCCGGTCCGTAATATATTACAAAGAGCTGCAGCATCAGCGGCGTTCCTCTTATTATCCATACGAATACCTTTGAAACGATAGAAAGCGGCTTGAATTTCGACATTGAGCAGAATGTGATGAGCAGCCCGAGCGGGACTGCACAGATTATCGTCACAAAAAACAATACGAGATTCAGCCAAAAGCCTTCAAAAAGTGAGATCCATTGCTCCATTTATGCACTCTCCTATGTAAAACTGTAGTCCCGGCTGCCGAAAATCTCCGCAGCTTCGCACAGCCGCGGAAAATTCCGCGGCACTGCGAAACAGCGGCGGCGCACCCGTATCCGCAGCGCGCCCTGCCGCCGGCTGATCATGTTATTCAGCGATAAGCAGGTCTGAAAGACCGTATTTCTCAGCTATACCTGCAAGTGTTCCGTCAGATACAAGCTCCGTTATAGCCGCATTCACCTCAGCAGTAACGTCCGATCCCTGTCTAAACGCTACGCCGTACTGCTCCGAATCATAGCCTTTGTCTACGAAAACGAGATCTGCAAAATCAGTACCCTCGCCGGTCGATGAGGCTGCCATTACGTAGTCGATCACCGCAACATCAGCCGTTCCCGACTCTACCTCTATAAGAGCTGTAGCCTGTGACTGTACCTCCGTATAGGTCGCGTTAGCAAAAAACTCGTCTGATGTAACGAGATCGTTTCCTGCCGAACCCGCCTCTGCTACGACATTGAGCCCGTCAACACTCTCTGTGTATGCCGCCTCATTCTCAGCCTTCATAACGAGCACCTGTCTGTTCTCAAGATACGGAGTGGATATAGACATGGTCTCTTCTCTCTCCGGAGTTATCGTCAGACCGTTCCATACGCAGTCTATGCTTCCCGCATTAAGCTCCATCTCCTTCGAATCCCAGTCGATCTCGTGGAATTCAGGCGTTACACCGAGCTTTTCGCATACAGCCGTTGCGAACTCCGTCTCAAAGCCCACAAGCTCTCCCGAATCGTCCGTGTAATTAAGCGGATTGATGATCGTGTAACCGATCTTCATAACTCCGTTGTCCTTGATGTAAGCAAGATCAGACTCTGCCGCCGCAGTTGCCTGCTCGGTCGTCTGAGCTTCCTCTCCGCCCTGTGAACATCCCGCCGCAGCGATGATCAGTGCAGCAGCCGCCGTTACAGCTAAAAATTTTTTCATAATAACACTACCTCATTCCTTTTGACGCCTTTCCGTGCCATGTATAAATATGAGCCGCAAAGCCGCTCATACGCGGGAAAGGCATACGTATTGCATAAAAATGCATTATTATTCTATCACATAAAACCCAAGCTGTCAAGCGTTTTGGACTTATTTGTCACTGCCATGAAAAAAGAAATGCGGCAAGCCTGATCGCCGCCGCATTTCCTGTTGTTATTCTACCTCAAGCACATTATCTCCGCCGCCGGAGCTCTCTCCGCCTGAAGCTGCGCCTCCGCCGGAGCTTTCACTGCCTGCGGACGACGAGCCGCCGCCCGAGGATGCGCTTCCGCCAGATGACGAACCGGACGAGGAGCCGCTGCTGCCGCCCGAGGAACTGCTTCCTCCCGCTGAGCTGCTGCCCGAGGA
>DVNB01000091.1 GCA_018714695.1 Candidatus Ornithomonoglobus merdipullorum
TTATAATATATCACAAGGGGCTTGTCAAGGATTTTAATTCCTGTATCTGTCGGGAAAACACCCGAAATTCACTGTAAATTAACGAAAATAGGCGTTTGTTTAAATTGACATTTACGGTGCAGTGTAGTATAATCAAGAAAAATACATATGCAAAGGAGATCATTTCATGGCAAAAACATACAAATTTCTAGCTTTTGACTTCGGCGCTTCATCGGGCCGTGCGATACTCGCAAAATTCGACGGAGAGAAGCTGGAGCTGGAGGAAAAGCATCGCTTCTCAAACGATCCTGTGAACATCAACGGCTGTCTGCACTGGGATGTGCTGCGCCTGTTCTTTGAGATCAAGCAGGGCATATTAAAATGTGCGAACTCGGGAGACAGAGATATAGACTGTATAGGTATCGACACATGGGGAGTTGACTACGGTCTTCTGGACAAGGATGACAAGCTGCTCGGCAATCCCTATCACTATCGCGATACCCGCACGGAAGGGATGTACGACGAGGCATTCAAGCTCGTTCCCAAGGCTGAGATATTCAAGGAGACCGGTATCGCATTCAACTGGTTCAACACAGTGTTCCAGCTGCTGTCGGCAAAGCTCAGCCAAGATGTTACTCTTGAGAACGCGAAAACGCTCCTTTTCATCCCCGATCTCTTCAACTTCTTCCTTACGGGCGTGAAAAAGACGGAGTATACGATCGCATCAACAGCGCAGATGTTCAATTCCGAAAAACATGAGTGGTCATACGATATGCTCAAAAAGCTCGGTCTTCCGACCGAGATATTGACGGATATGATCTATCCCGGTGACATTGTCGGAACGTTGAAGCCGGAGCTCGCGGAGGAACTGGGAATAGCCGAGGTTCCTATCGTTGCCGTTGCATCGCATGACACCGGCTCTGCCGTGGCAGCTGTTCCCGTAGTTGACAAGAAGGACTTCATCTATATTTCATCCGGAACATGGTCACTTATGGGCGTAGAGCTTGATAAACCAAACACCTCCGATGAGGCTATGAAATACAACTTCACAAACGAGGGCGGCGTAAACAAGACGATCCGCTTCTTAAAGAACATCATGGGACTCTGGCTCATCCAGGAGAGCCGCCGTCAGTGGGACAGAGAGGGCACGCTCCTTTCATTCGACGAACTTGAGCAGCAGGCGCGCGCGGCAGAGCCGTTTGCAAGCCTTATAGACCCCGATTACGCTGCGTTCCAGACACCCGGAAATATGCCCAAGCGTATAAGAGAATACTGTGAAAAGACAGGTCAGAAGGTGCCTGAGACAAAGGGTGAGATCATAAGATGTATCGCTGAAAGTCTTGCGTTCCGTTACCGCTACACAATAGAGGGCATGGAAGAGGTAACGGGCAACAAGTATAACGTTGTAAACATCGTAGGCGGCGGCATAAAGGACAAGATGATCTGCCAGTTCACAGCAAACGCTACAAAGAGAGTTGTAAACGCAGGTCCGGTAGAGGCTACGAGCATAGGAAACATCATCGTTCAGGGCATAGCAATGGGCGCTATAAAAGATCTTAACGAGGGCAGAAAGGTCGTTAAGAACAGCTTTGACATCGCCGAATACGTACCCGAAGACAGTGAGGCATGGGACAACGCTTACGAGAAATGGAAGAGCATAATTGCAAAGACGCAGTGATATCATATGGATAAAAAGAAAGATCCTCTTTTAAAGTACAAGCTGTTGGTCGCAGGACTGGGAATAGTCCTGGCGGCTCTCATAGCCGTATTTATAATAGTACTTGCTACAAGATGAAATGGGCAGGCGCGGCAATTTTGCCGCGCCTGTTTCTATTAATTTAAAATTTCATCTTGACAAATGTAGCTATATATGTTATACTTGCTATAGTAGCTACAGATGTGGCTGTATCCGGCCAATACATCCGCATCAATAATAAAGATCGGAGGTTTGTATATGTCAAATACAAAGCATACGATAACCGATTCGGAATACACCGTCATGAAGATATTGTGGAGCTCTGATTCAAAAATGACGGTTGCGGATGTCGTAAGAGAGCTGCGCGAAAGCGAATGGTCGGCTTCGACCGTTTCGACATTTCTGCAGCGGCTTTTGAAAAAGGGTGTGATAGCCTGCGAAAAAAAGGGCAAAACAAATTTTTACTACCCAATTCTCAGGCAGTCCGATTACGACATGGACGAGACGCAGAGCTTTCTTTCAAAGCTGTACAACGGATCGGTAAAAAATCTTGTTGCGGCGCTTTACGAGAACAAGAAGCTTTCCAAGGAGGATGTGTCGGATCTCAAAAAAATGTTCGAGCTGGAGTGAGACCATGTACGAAATTTTCAGAACGGTGCTCCTGATGAGTCTGTTCGGTTCGGCGGCAACAATCGTGCTTTTATGCCTGAAGCCAATTACCGCGAAGAAATTCCCTGCGGCATGGCAGTATTACGTATGGGCAGCTGTGCTCATTGCAATGCTGCTGCCGGGATATAAGCTCATACCGAAAAGAGAGGCGCAAAGGCTCCCGATAATGAATCAGCAGCAGATGACTGCGGAACAGCCGGCAGCTCCTGACGCGGCATATACCGCTCCAGAAATGAACAATATCACGGATGAGTCTGCCGTGACATATAAGACGCAGGGCACTGCCCGTCCCGGAGACATCGCGGCATACATATGGCTTTTTGGAGCGTGTGTATTTCTGCTCGTTGTGCTCCTGAGCTATACCGCATATCTTGTACGAAAAAGGAGAAACTCGGTCCGGCTTGAAAGCTGCCCCTCGCTGGAACAGGCAAAAATAGAACTGCGGATAAAACGCCGCATAGAGATAAGAATGGCAGATGATATTGATTCGCCGATGCTTTCCGGCGTATTCTTCCCGGTCGTATATATTCCATGCCGCGAGATACCGGAAGAAAAGCTTCATATGGTACTGCTCCACGAGCTGACACATTATAAGCGTAAAGATCTGCTCATTAAATGGATCTCTGTATTTGTAAACGCGCTGCACTGGTTCAACCCGCTCTGCTATCTGCTGCGCGCAAATATAAGCGAGGCATGCGAGGTATCATGCGACATGTCCGTGACAAAAGCCATGTCCGATGAGGAGCGGAAGCTGTATATGCAGACGATCCTGTATCTGGCAGAATGAAATGATTGGAGATGAATAGATATGTTAGAGAAATTATACACAACAAAGATGACCGGCAATGCTAAGACGCTCCGGAAGCGTTTTTCAAAAATACGTTCAAGGCAAGGCCGCGCTTCGCGCGCAGCGGCTGCCGCGGCAGCTGTAACGCTGTCATGCACAGCTGTCTTTGCCACTGTCGTTATGGCGGCAGTTGACGGCAGGGACGTACCAAACGGACAGCTCATCATAAACGGCAGCAGTTCCGGTGTCGATATTGTAAAGATACCTACTGTCCTGACCACGGATACCGACAGCTACTATATCCCGCTTCGCGAGGTGTTCGAAAAGCTTGGATATACGATTGTCTACAATGTCGACAGGGAGAAATATGCAGATATTATCGGGATCCACCCGGAAGAGACCTTTCCAAGCTATGACGATCGCTCCGGACGACAAGCGGAAAATTATCTCAACTGGAGAAAAGGTCTTGTAGCAAACGAGACCGATAATTACATATACGGTCAAACATCTTGGTACAACCAATTCCCACTTATAGAAGTGACTGCTCCCAACGGTGATGTGCTGCTTTGGCAGGTGGGATGCCAACACGGCTTCCATTTCTCAGGTCCGGTAATGATCGATAGCACGGTATATGTTCCAGTGCGCGAGCTTGCATATACGCTCGGCGGCTATGACAATCTGAAGTGGGACGACGCCGCCCATGATACATATTACGAAGGCGTGGTGGACTTCAACAAGGAAGATCTCGTTATCACAATTGAATACTGATCACAAAAACAGCATCAGTTCCGCGAATGCGGATCTGATGCTGTTTTTGTGATATCATTCACACTTTGTCAGGTGCATAAACAATGTTCCAAAATCCCCATTGAAACCGCTGAGAATATTGATCAATCAAGCTATAGATCTTTGTCAAACTTCTCTTCCCTTGCCTTTATACGGATGTGTCTCTCCGTATTTTTCAGCTGCGTCGAGAAATGCGCCTGCAGGCATCCTGTCATAGTACACTCTTTGCCATTTCGTATAATCAAAATTTTCTCGCTTGATTGCAGAAATAAATTGCTCTGCCTCTACAATACCTAAATTTTCAATAAGACATTCCATTCCTATGTTCATTATTTCAGCTGTACTATACATATTTTTCACACTCCGATCTTTCTTAGAAATTCTACAGGTGTAACTATACCTATTCTATCATTCTCATATTTAAGCAGTCTGTCATCGGTAGTTATAAAATATTCGCAGCCCGCCAACAACGCACAGGCTATATGAGCCGCATCCTTCTCCTTTACTCCTGTCTTCATTATTTTATCAGCTGTTTCTCTTACATATTTTTTATGTTTTATTCCTACATAATAAGATGAATAATCATCCATGAAACATCCGATTGATTTCCGTTTTTCCTCAAATCTGTTCTGATCGTTCTCATAATCAAGAACATATGACGTGACAAGCTCCAGTTCCGAATTTTTTATCATGTCTTGAATATATATTTTCGCCTGTGTTTCAAGGCTGATCCGTATTTGGCTTTGATCATCATACGGTCTATTATAGCTGCAATTATCCAGGTATATTTTCATCTGCATCACACTCTCTTTATATTAATTATAGCATACTGACATAGAGAAATCAATAGCTATTTACAAGGAATAGCTTGTTATCACAATTGAATACTGATCACAAAAACAGCATCAGTTCCGCGAATGCGGATCTGATGCTGTTTTTGTGATATCATTCACACTTTGTAAGGTGCATGATCACTGCCGCAAAATCCCTTTTCTCGTATTCCGGCATTATGCCGCGGTTTGCAAGCTCATCGCCGTAATACAGTTTGCCTTCATCGTCCTTGTATACGGCACCTTCGTCTATACCCAAAAGCCGCACTCTTCTGTCGGCTATTCCATTATCGGAAAGTATCTTACAGCACATCAGGAATACCTCTCTGCCGTCCTGCGATGCGGCCTCCCATGCGCAGTAATTGCTCTCAAACGGGCTTTGCAGCCTGTAGAAATCACCCTCGAGCATTAATTTTCTCGTTCTCTTAGCGAATTCTACCTGCCTCTTTATCATCTCAAACCCTTCATCATCCATTTTGGTTATGTCCAGTTCATAGCCGAACACGCCCGCAAAAGCCACATCCGCTCTTGTTTTAAGCGGTGTTACGCGTCCGTTCTGATGATTCGGCACCGCGGTCACATGCGCGCTGATGGCAGATACGGGATACCCCATAGATGTTCCGTACTGTATTTTAAGTCTCGCCACAGCGTCGGAATTGTCGCTCGCCCAAATCTGCGGATAATAATAGAGCATACCCGGATCGAATCTGCCGCCGCCTCCGGCACAGCCCTCAAAAAGAATGTTCGGGAACGCCTTAGTAAGTGCATCCGCTATCTCATACAGTCCAAGCGTATAGCGGTGGTTATATCCCGGGTACGGCATGTCGGTCATGGGCCTGTTCATATCCCACTTCACATATTCGATATTTCCCTCCGAGAGGACCTTCTTTATCGACTCTATGATATACTCCCTAACCTCGGGCTTTGTTATATCGAGTATGAGCTGCTGACGGCTTTCGGCAGGCTTCCTGCCGGAGACATGTATAGCCCAGTCGGGATGCGCGCGGTAGAGCTCCGAATCCGGGTTCACCATTTCAGGCTCGATCCAAAGACCGAACTTCATGCCGAGCTTGTTTATGCGCTCCGAAAGTCCCTTAAGTCCGGACGGCAGCTTTTTGCGGGTTACCGTCCAGTCTCCCAAGCCCTTATCGTCATTGTTCCTTGCTCCGAACCAGCCGTCGTCCATTACGAACAGCTCCATTCCGGCTTCCTTTGCCTTTTCGGCTATCTCCACGAGCTTATCCTCGGTGAAATCAAAATATGTAGCCTCCCAATTGTTGATAAGGATCGGACGCTCCTTCATGCTGTACTGCGGCGGACACAGATGCTCGCGGTATAGCCGCGACAGCTCGCGCGATATTCCTCCAAAACCGTTTTGACTGTAGCAGATGATGCTCTGCGGCGCGGCAAAGCTCTCACCCGGCTCAAGCACTGACTCAAATCCGCGCGGGTTTATGCCCTGCATAAGTCTCAGCGTGCAGTCCGACGCGCATGACACAAGCGTGGAATGATTTCCGCTGTAGACCAGAGACATCGAGAACGCCTCTCCGTGTTCCTCATCCGCTCCCTTTTCCGCCGCTATGACGAATGGATTCATATTATGTCCGCTGCCGCCGCGCTCGTTTGATATATCAAGCTTCATACCGCGGTGTACCCGGCATCGCTCCGGCTGCCGTTCACCCGCCCAGCTGCCAGGTA
The DNA here is from genome assembly GCA_018714695.1 of Candidatus Ornithomonoglobus merdipullorum. GTDB lineage: Bacteria > Bacillota > Clostridia > UBA1381 > UBA1381 > Ornithomonoglobus > Ornithomonoglobus merdipullorum. Next base: position 6,446 of record DVNB01000091.1, read on the forward strand.
AATATATGATATCCCGCTCATTGGCGTCAAGCTCAAGACATGCACTGTATACGCTCTTTAAAACGACCGGTTTATCGGATATGTTTTTTATAACAACACTTCTTGCTATAATATTGAACCGATCAAACACCGTGTACGCCAGCTCAGCCTCTATCCCGGCTGCTTCATCCGCAAGCGTCACATACACAGTTTCCGCTCCGTGATCCTCACCGGTGCACGAGCTTTCCCGCAGGCACGGCATACCCTTGATCTCAGCAGCGCCCCTCTCGGTCCTCACAGATTTAAATTTCAGCTGCGATACCTCGTTTCCGCCGGTATTTTCAACTGTGTACGCACCCGGCCTCAGATCGGCATAACCATAAGACGGATATTCCTGCGGAACATTTTCAAGCGTATAGCCCTCCGGCGCATACGCGCTCCAGACATTGTATGACATCGGCACCGAAAACTCCCTGTCACCAAGCTTTTTTCCAAAGTGGTAATGAAGAAGATCTCCGTGCTCGCCCACTGTCATTACATAGCTTATATCCCTTCCCTGAAGATGGATCGTTTTGTTGTTGATAGTGATCATATATTATTCCTCTATTCCGTATTTTTCTATGAGCCTTTCGTACTCGGAGGCAGTTATCGGCATGACCGTACCGTGTCTGAACGGATCAGGCGTTTTAAAGCCTTCCTGCGGCGTGAATATGCCGCTGTCAAGATCCTTTGTTATAAACGGCTGGTATCCACCGTCAGTCGCAAACGCGTCAAGCAGCATGCACCATGTTTCACCGTCGTTCATCCTATACATGGTCGGTCCTTCATAACCGGCCTTTCCCTTCATAGTAAAGTCCTTGAGCTCGGCAAACTCACCTTCGGTCTCTGTCCCTACCTCCATGAATATAGACGTCTCATCATGATCCTTGGTAAGACGGTAGTATTTGCCATTCTCGGGCAGGATAGTGGTATCTATAACGCTGAAATCTCTTTCAATGTAGAGCTTTGGCTCGGAAAACTCTCTGAAATCCTTTGTATGTGCCGAATATATCCTCTGCTTTGCAAATCCGTCAAAGCCGCAGCGTGACGACCAATATACAAAATAGTCCCCCGCCTTTTCATCATAGATACATTCCGGCGCCCAAGCGCATGACGCGTCATCCGGAGCGACCTTGACCATTCTCTGCTCCGACCAGTTCACAAGATCATCCGATTTCCAGATCATTATCGATCTCGAGCCTTCTCTTTGACAGCGGTACCATCCCTCCTTATTTTCGCCCCACTTACCATATATGTAAAGATCGGTCGCGATAAGGAAAAATCCGCTGCCGTCACGCTTTCTGATTATGTGCGGATCCCTCACTCCGCCCTCGCCGAGAGTGCTTCGCAGAACAGGTCTCCCGCCGTTGAGATTCTGCCACTTGTATCCGTCCCTTGACACCGCAAAATACACCTGCTCGTCATCCGGTGTTTTCTGTGTCCCCTTAAAATGTGTAAATAAATACGCTTCTGTCTTTTCCATGATCATTCTCCTTTATTATATAAAAATATGTTTCATTTGTCAATATCGATCGTTATTATTTTATCAAGAATCGGCGTCATGTTTGCATTCCACACAAAAAATTCCGATCCGCTGTCAGCCTTAATGTTTATCGTGCTTATTCCCGGCTCTGCAGTTAGTCCTTCGGCTCTTATACCTTCAAGACTGCCGTCATTTCCGCGATCTGCCGAGTATACCGTTATCTCCTCTGCCGAGGAAGTCACATTTTTTATCGTCACCTCTGCTTCTCCCGCTCCGTTATAGCCGACATACGTCCTCAGTCCGGACTTTTTAAGCACCATCGTGGAGTTACTGCCAAGCCTCATGACCTCCGCGCCGCACGCCCACTGTCCGCCGCTGTAGGTATAGACCTTACCCGTCACAAGATCAGTATATTCACAGGCTCTGTCAAGCTCCGCCTCCGCTTCAAACTCATTCCATCCGTAATTCCGTGCCGTTCCTCCCTGGCAGCCGCGGCTGTTCATTATAACTGTATAGTCGCCGTACCGGCATATCATAAGTGCCTGTATGCAGGAATTTTCACTGCCCTGATTTATATAAGTCCAATCGTCAGTTAAATAATTGTCGGTATAGACCTCGGCATAACCGTAGCGGTCGTATTTCCCGTTGGTCGAATGAACACGCGCCAAGTTATTTATCTGTATGCGCTGATTATCGGACTGGTACGGCGTATTGTAGTAATTCAGGGAATGCATCGGATTTCTCCAGTTAAGAGTCATATATATCCTTTCACCGCTGTCTTTTATAACGACACTCCGCGCCGTTTCATCACACCATGCGTAAGACTTAACGCTGTCATCCTCCATAACATATCTGTATTCGTCTATATCCCGTGCATCAAAGGCTTCGATCAGATTGTCGAAAGCGTCATATAGCCTATACGCATCTATTATGCCATCCTCGTAATGTACATTTGAAATATTCAACGCTCCCGCATCCACTTCGTAAGCAATATCCTTATGATTCAGATAATCATATATTACCTTCAGTGCCGTATCATTCTGCAGTTCCAGCGCCGCATAAATATCTATCGGGTATCGCTCAGTTCCGGGATAATACGAATTTCTGTTTGAGGTCAATCCCTCGGTGTACAGCTGAGTGTAAAAGTTCCCGTTTACCGATTTCTTGCCTGTGAAATAGTAGTTGTCTATCGTATCATATATCGTACTTATCCTGCCTGTATAATTCACATCAAAATATCTGCTTGCCGCTTCCGCTATCCTTGACAGCTGAACGATCGCAATTGAGCCGTAATCACCCGAATATCCACCGCAGACCGATCCGAAATTCTCAAGGATCGTTCCCTTTTCTGAGACCCAGTATGAGGAAAGAACGAGGTTTTTGCTGTCCCCGAAGCATCTTGCCAGAACAGAATTTCTGCCCTGTCTGCTGAGCGTATTTCCGCCGGATCTTATGAGAAATGCGTCAAATTTGAGCGCAGCCTCGGAATTTGCCATATCCTGATTTGGAGCATGCCCGTAACCGCCCTCAAGTGTTATCAGATAATCGCGCGCGCTCTCAAGCATGGCGTTCCACGCAGTCAACCTCGCCGTATCCTCAATACCGTCAGCATCCGAATCTATAAGCTCACTCTTTTCCTCGTCGCCGAGATCATCCCATATCATCAGCAAAGCCTCGCCCATGCTTCTGAGTCCGAAGCCGGTTAGATGGTTACCCCCGGCTTCACTCCTGTACGGTCCGCCTATCCAGCCGCCTGACGAAAAAAAGCCTCCGTTCGAGCCCTGCGCCCTGCACAGAAAATCAATACCTGCAATTACTCTGTCAAAAAATTCGGCTTTTTCGTTATCGTCATATCCCAGCTCCGCAGCGTTATTGTACGCGTATGCGGCAAGCTCAAGCATATTCAAAGGCGTCATATTCTGACTAAGCATGAAGGACTCATTGTAATATATATCTTTCCAGTCCTCATCCTCCGCCGCCTTCGCTTGCCATGAGCCGCTCCTTGTTATCATACCGGACATATACGGCGGATAATTATCTCCGCCGTATATCTGCCATTCTCTAAGTGTATCGATACCGGACCGAACAGCTTCCTTCAGCTGCTCCTTAGTATCATCATACGAAACTTCCGATATCTGCGCATCGTTGGTATATCCGCCTCCGGTAATGCCATACTCCTCAGGCTCAAAGTACGGATCCTGCTCCATAAAAGCACCGTATATGCCGCGCGACTGACTCGTCTGCTCCTTTATAACGATGGCACCATAATCCGCCGGTCCGCCTGTTGAGTATATCCTAAGGCTTACGCTTTCCCGTCCCTCGGTATATATTTCCGGTATCTCATATGTTGTGTATATAAATCCGCCGTCATACTGCGGTGTGGATGAGAGTGTGTTAAGTTCCACCCAATTGCGCCTGTCAACGATCCCGTTCCTGTGCGGCTGCTCCGAATCAGTTGGATTCATGAATCCCGATACCGGATCACAGACCCACAGCATTCCTTCACCCGTATCTCCTCCCCAGAGCTGGACCGTCAGATAATTCGTCTCATTAGGCGAGCATTTGAGATTTATCACCATAGAACCGTTATTCCCGAGTGTTCTGTACGTATAGTCCCTGCCGTCCACAGTATTTACAGATACGTCAGACCCGTTGGCATACTCCACCTTATTTTCTGCCTCATCTGAGCCGTCTCCTATTATCACATATGGATCAAACTCTGCGCTGCCATTTTCGTAATAATCCGGAGCCGCCTCCGCTTTTATAAGATAATACGTACCGTCGGCATTTATCAGCTTGTCTCCCTCGAACCATTCGGGATGAGTTACATTCCCGTCCTTTGAGAGCCACATCTCACCCGAATATGCCTCGCCCTCGTCGCCGATCGTGGCATTTTTTATACTCTGAGCCGAAAAGCCATCTATCCGCTCCGTTCCGACCTCGACAACGCTGTATTCGGCAGCTGTGATAAGCTTTGCGCTTATGAGAGCTATAGCTGACGTGATGGCAATACCGATCGCCGCTATTTTATAAATCGTATCCATAGGCTTCTCCTTTCTGTTCGTATTTTAAAATTCCGTAAGCTCTGTTCCGATAACTGCCGCCGAGCCTCGCGGTGCCAGTCTGAATGCCGTTTCACCGATATTTGCGTCAACAGCATAGGATGTATGGTTCACGACCACAACTCCGTTTTCAAACTCTGCCGTCTCAATGCCCTTTCCGTAGAGCTCCGCACGGTGTAATCCGCAGCCTGCAAGGATATCCCACAAAATATTATCCTTCATGAGCTTTACCGGATATAGCTCATTATTCTTCTCCGAAAGCGGAACATGCGGCGCTATCTTCGCAGTATAACTGTACCCGTACGCAAAACCGAACGAATACACCGTTCCGTCTCCGACCACGTTCTTCACAGCAGCGCCGGAACCGTCCGAAAGATACGAAGCTAGCTTCTCACCTTCATATGAGCAATAGACATCGCTCTGCGAAAGTCCCTTTTCGGTATACATAAACGCGCCGCCGCCATGACACATTCCTTTGATCTCAAACACCGTTTCGGCAATATTATCCATAGGTGAATGAATATATATGCCTCCGTTTTTCACCCAATTTTCTATCGCAGCGTTTGCTGCTTTGTTATCATCCATGAATCGGCAGTCGTTTTCCGGCGCTATAAGCACTTTATAATCGGAAAGCATACCTTCACGGATCATTCCTTCATCGATAACGTCGCAGTCAAACCCGCCGTCGAGACACATCTTGTACCAACCGAGCAGGTCGTACCGTCTTTCTTTATTCCCCTCCACGCCCATCGGCTCATAGAGAGACATCGCGTTCGGAAACAGGATAGCAATTTCGGGAGTGCGGCGTTTTCCAAGCTTTTGCACTATCTTTTTAAAACCGTTATTCGCAGCCGCAAGAGAGTCGCAGAAACCTTTGTCCATCCGGTGCATGACTCCTCCGTCATCAAGTCCGTTCACGCCGTATGACGTATAGCCTGCCGCGCCTGATGCAGCTATGGAACCGACGATCTCGGACGGGGTGAGGTATGCGTATATATCGTTATACAGAAATCTTCCCCAGTATATTCCGCCCAAGAATTCTCTTCCGCGGTTCATCGCGCGCATCATTGCGTGCTGGCATGCCGAAACATATGCGTCAGGATCGCCCAAGGGCGTTATCGGCACCGTTATGAAATTACAGCAGTCAACATATTTTGAAAGCGAGTAAATATCTATCCCTCTGTTTGAAGTATCCCAAAGATCAGCAAGTCCGACATTTGATAGCTCCGAAGCATCTATGTTAAGGAAATAACTCCACTGCGCCATGTCCGGCACGGTGCATATCGCAGGATCGATATCGTGTATCCGCTCCTGCATATCCCTGAAATACTCGCACAGCTCCTCGGCACGCCAGCGCATATTGTCAGCCCACATCCTTGCCTTGGGACTTCTCTCGTCCAGCTCAGCTTTCGTATATAAGCCGTCCTCCGGATACGCGCACGAGAACCAGTAATCTTCCTTACGCAGCTCCGAAAAATCAGAAAATTCAGTCCCATATTCAGCATTGAATGTGTCAATACTTCCGTAGCGGCGACTAAGCCAGTTCAGATACCGTGCGCGTCCTTCATCGTCAAAGCTCGGCGCGACGATCGGATCCCACATCGTGCAGGTCGGCTTTACCTCTCTGCCGTTTGCCTTGACCCTCGAAACATCTCTTCCGTATGTTTCAAACACGCCTTTGACATGCTTTATCATTGATCTCTTCGCCTTCTCCGACCAATACTTATACCATCTTCCGTCGCTCCCATCGGCATTTGTAACAGATTCGCCGAAGATCGGAGGTGAAAAGCGTATGTTCGGATACAGGTTATCGGCACATAAGTAGAGAGTCAGAAAATTATAGCTTATACCGTTTTCAAGGCAGACCTTCATCATATATTCCTGCTGCTCCACATACTGGCTCGCCTCACCGCCCGAAAACCGCTCTGCAAAGTCCTCCCATGCCTTCGTGTCAAGCTGTACGCCGTTGAAACCCAGCCTTTTCAGCTCTTTTATCTCGCTGTCTATAAAACCCTTATCATCGTATGCCGGCTTATAGAAATTTCCAAACCATATATTTACAAACGGTTCATTCGTTTTTATATCGACCATTTCTCTACCCCTTTCGCAGATTCGGTTCGTACAGGTACCCCATCTTTATATTCGGTCACCGATACGTTTGGCTCGCTCGTGTCGAGCCCGAAAACCTCTACATCGCTCATTCTGCCATCAGCGAAGGTTATCCTTACTCCGTTTTCCGCCGGTTCGGCAGACACTATCATCCTATCACCCATATGCGGCTCAAGGATCGATACAAATGACGCGCTCCGTCCCTTTTTCTCAAGCGCAATAAATCGTCTTCTGGCACTCTCATCTCCCACCGGATAATCTCCGCCTATATCCGAAACGAATCTTACAGCGTCTATTCCAGATATATCGACTGTTACGACACCCTCGCGTGATTTATCCATAACATCTCCCGGGACAGCCTTTTCGTAAAGCTTAGTCTGTATCTTCACCGGTCCGCCCGCGTAATCAACACCTATGCCATTTCCGTTGTCTATGTTCTCGGTAGTGTATCCAAGCTCGGAAAGGTATATCCGCTTCCCGTCCGAAGTCTCAAAATACGGGTCGCCCCAGAATATCGTCCTGACTGTTTCCCTTACCGCATCGTGATCTATGGTTCCATCCTCCGTGCGAACATGGAGCTCGATCTTACTTCTGCCCGAAACATCTATATCGATATGATCCCTGCCTAATATCCACGCGCCGAATTTGCCCTCGGCAAGTATATCGCTTCCGTCCGTTACCGAATAGAACAATCTTTTAGAAACGGGATAATACTCCGGATCACAGCCTACGATAAGCTCTGTTTCGCCGTTCTCCACATAATAGAGATCTGTATTTAGATATCCCGGAACATTATGTCCGCTCCTGAACGGCGACAAAAGCCACGGTGCCTTGGCACTCACCTTTTCGTCATATTCGAACCCGAACGATAACCGTGTTGTGCCGCTGCCGCTGTAACGATCCACATCTGTTATGAACTGCGCTGACGAGAGCGGGTCAGCGGCAAGCTGCTCTGTATGCCCGGTAAGCCGCATCGAGTCGTTACCGATCCCATTTAGCCCCGGAAGATGATATATGCAATGGTATGTGTGCTCATTCTCGCCTTTTATATAGTCAAAGCAGATAACGCAGTCATCAAGGAGCACCGCCATACGCCTCTGCATGATCTTTTCAGTAAAATCGGTCCTTGTCGTATACTCCGGCGCATTCTCCGGGATATAGACATACCTTCCCTCAGCCCACGTTCTTTCCTCAAATGTCGGCTCCTCCGGACGCACTCTCCAGCCTCCATACGGCGGATTCGACCACGCCGCACAGTTCTCGACTGCACTCGCCTTGAACAGATCACCGCTGTGGAACAGCAGCTGTTTTCCTTCCTGCGGGTCCTGAAGCTTTAGATCAGCCGTCACCATGTTATGGCTTATGCTGTTCTGCACATAAAATTTATACATGAATGTACCGTAGGAATACCATACATTCTCCGGGTTGAACAGCGCCTTTCCGTAGCGGCTCACCGCATTCAACGCGCATCTGTCGTAATGCCCGTGCGCGCCTCCGTGCGAGCCGTATTTGAGGCTTATCTCAAACTGTTCCTCATCACTTCTGCCCTCGGCGCGTGTGCGCAGCACCGATATTCCTCCGTTGTCAAAGTAGCAGGATTTTTTATGCACATCACTTTTTACATCCGGCAGTTCCGCCACGCCGTGGAAAAGATCACGGAATGCGCCCTCGCCCGCATTTTTGATTATCTCCGCATACTCCGGCTTTTTGTATATGGCATACGCGATATCGTATCTTGAGTCAAACGCGACCGATGACGCGCCCTCAAACTTCTCCTCGGCACTGTCATTTACGCCCTGCACAACGCTCCTGTAGTTTGCAAGAGCTACAAGGCTGTCCCAAAGATCCTCTATACACCTATAGTTACGTTTCGTTCCGCCGTATATATCCCAGCTCAAGCCGTCGGCATGCTTGTTTCTGAAATGCACCTTATTTGAATACTGAGCCGGCACCCGCATATTTGCAATATCTATCCCCCACGGTCTCAGCGCTACGGTATATTCCGAAAACAGTCCTGCCGCCATCTGATTATAGCCTATCGTACACTCACACCACCAGCCGTCGTCATAAACTCCCGCCTGCAGGTGCGCCATGGCTCCGCCCGTACCGAATACGAACCTTTCGATCATTGCCCGATCCTGTACAGCCATTGCGCAGTACAACGCTCCGGCTATCTCAGCAAGCGACCAGTTCGATATCCCGCCGTCGCAGAGCGCCCAGTCAAAGAACTTCATGAAAATTCTGAATGTGTTATGTATATCCTCATGAAGCTCGTCGCTTATAACACCGCAGTCATGGATCAGGTCGTATGCCTTTGCGCAGCTCTTGAAGAACTCGCCCTCATGCACCAACTGCTGATGGCATGCCTTCATTTTCACAGGATAACCTTTCTCTCTGTCGCTGACCCTTCTCAAAAACTCCGCTGATTTCTCCGCAAACTCGTCTCTTCCCGTCAGCTTCCATGCCACAGCACTGTTAAAGCACTTGTGAGCGTTATCTGTAATGAACAGGTAGTCCGCATTCTCGGCATAGTCCGGGATCTCCCATTCCTCAGCGCGTTTTATATACGTTTTTGCGATACTCTCAGCCCATTCGTATTTTTCAGCCTTTTCCTTTACCTCGTCCCAGCCGCTCTCAGTGCAGACGATATAAGGATGAGCCATATGACGAACTGTATAAAGCTCTATTATCTCGCCGTCTCCGCCGTTTGAGATCACCTCAATGCGCTGTTTTTCAAAGCCGCCCTCCGCGACACGCTCACTCATGGTCACTTCTACAGATACGCTTTTTTCTTCGTAAGGAGCTAACAACGTCACCCGCTCGGGCATATGCACCTCACAGACTTCATAGCCTGTCTTTTCAAGTCCGAGTGTTACAGCCTGTGTACTGTCTGTGCAGTTGATAAGCCTGAGCTCATACGAGACCTTCTCTCCCGCCTCGGCAGGCTTTGAGAGTATCTCTGCCTCTGCAGCGACCGCTCTGCTCTTTACGGCACGAAAGCCGCTGACCTCGCGGTTTGTTTCCACGCTTCTCAAAAATCTCCATTTTGCAGGCATTGTTGAGAGCAGATCAAATCTGCAAAGCGGCACCCATACTTTTACCATTCCATCGCCGCATACCGTGCCGCGCCATGTGTAAAAATCTATGACCTCTTCAACATTCACCTCACCGAAATCAAGAAGTCCCGCCTTGACCTCGATCTCCTCGGTGCCATGCACCTCAGTCTCAAATGTGAATCCATACCATCCGTACAGATCTGCCGTAAAATCATTTTTCGGAACAAGTCCATGGTCATACCAGTTGTTTCCTTTCGGTGTGTCCGGATAAACATAGCAATTTCCCTTCCTGTCCCAGCTTTCTATATCATAAACGCCACTGTTCATTTTCTGTCCTCCATTATTTTATCGGGTACGCTTAGATCCCCGTATTATCATAATAATTATAACTTTTATTACGCCGTGAGTCAACTTCAATACTTAACGATAGTAAAAAAACAAACAAAAAAGAGACCGGCGAAGGGGATTATACCATGTGCCGGCCTTTCTTGTATTTATCTTACAATTATAACTTCCTGAACATTACCCTGATATTCATGGACGTATACATTATCTCCTACCGATATCTCGTTCTTGCTCGAAACGCTCATCTTACCGTTCTGGTAGAGATACGTTGTTACACTTCCGAGCTTGTGCGGCTTTTTGGATACAACGGTGTCGTCTCCATCACTGTCAACAAGTATGACATCGGACGAGCGGTCCGTAACCACGCCCTTGCTCACCCACAGATCCGGGAACACTGCAGTTCCGCCTTCCCAATACTCATTTGGGGTCGATGTCCCTGATGCGATGCTTAAGGAATCCGTGCTCGCCCTGTACAGCAGCTGAACGGCGTTTATCTTGTTCTTCGTATTTATACCGAGCTGAAGCACATCTCCGGCAGTGAGCGACTTTACCATAACATTGCCGCGGTTATCATACATATTCTCATTGTCAAGCATATACGATACCCTTGAACCCTGCTGATAGCCTTCGAGCATTACGCCCTCCTCGCCGTCCTCATCTACCGCCTCAAGTACCTTTGTGACAATGAATGAGCGCTTTGTTCTGAGGTTCTCGGGTTCTATTATATTCTCGCGAACCACTATCGCCGATGCGTACATGTAGCTGTCTATGTCGTAAACGGAGATATCGTATGTCCAGTTGTTTGTCAGATACGAAGTGTTCTGAACCGAATACTCGTCCTCCTCACCGTTATAGGGGATCAAAAATACCGGTGTCGTACCATCGACAAGATACTTGGAATTGAAACACATATTGTTTCTTCTGTACCTTCCCGTTCCCTTATAGTTCAGAGTAAACGCGTCGATATTCTCCTCGTCTACACCGATGTACCTCTCATCGGCTGTGTTTATAGAAGCGATCTCGTTATTGCTGTTTACCGCGTACGTTATAAGCTGCTCGCAGCCGGTACCGTCATACATCTTTCCATATGCGTTATGCGGACTCGTTTTTGAACCGTTAAAGGAAATCGTATCCTTTACCTTGAATTCCTCAACACTTCCCGCTGCGGTCAGTATTCTCGCTATATAATTGGTCTCGCCGTCCGTTTCAGAATAGAACTTCATAAGATAGCCGTATTTTGATGACTGTCCTCGTTCAACAGCCGATCTTACTATCTTGCCGAGCCTGTCAAAGTAGAAGGTGCCTGTCCTTCCGAGCTTCAGCTGATCACCGGCATACGCGGGTGATATATAGTATGCTGTTCCGGCTATGACCAATTCATCCTCCGAATACGATGTCACCTCGCCCGTTACGGAACCCGTAAGGATCTCGACTCTCAGAACGCTTCCATCACCGCTCTTCGCAGCCGCCAATACCTGCCCCTGCATTATACTGCTCGTCGTGACCGGATTTCCGTCCATTGAGATCCTCATTGAGGTATAGTCATCCTCATTGAGGCTCAGGCTCTTCTCTGCGCTGTAGTCATTTACAAGACCGGTATCCGCTGAATAGCTGTCAACGAAATAATATTCGAAATCGTTTACTATCACCACATTATAGCTTCCGCTCCTGCCGTTATCTATAAGAGCTATCTCGCATGTCAGCGACTGCATTACTTCCGGTGAGAGCTCATCATTTCTCACACCGTTATATATGATATCAGCATCGTTGGAGATCGTTACCGTCTTGCTTCTGTCATCCGATGTATAGAATGTGATCCTTCTGCCGTCTATGCCCTCTATATCACAGCCGTAGATCACCATCGTGCTATCATTTGCCGCGCTCTGCTCGATCCACTTGATAACAGCCTCTCCATCCTTGTCCTGATAATAGAAGTCAACGCTGTAGCCAAGGAGATCCTGCGCCGTCGTATCGCCCACATTGTAGGCACGGTCATCGATCCTTACACTGTCAGTTCCGACATTATCGTACCCGCTGAGCGAGGTCTCATGATTTGCCGTTACGATTCCCTTTTCCTCATATACGTCCAGCTTCTCCTCCATGACGGTCTTATCTGAATAGCTGTAAGTAGTATTGTCAAACACGACCGCCGGGAGCTCAAGAATGTTATATATGAGCACGATCGCATTCTCGAGCGTCATACCGGAGTTTTTGTCAAAATGGCTTACTCCGTCAAGCACACCGTTTGAGCGCGCATACGAATATGAATCACCCGAATTGAACGACGCCATACGCGTGTAGTCAGTCAGCCTGAACATCACATCGATCGCCTGAGCGACCGTTATCTGCGCGCTGCCGTCACCGAGTCCGTAGTCAGCTGCTGTCTCTGCCGCATTCTGTACCACGGTGCCCGTTGCACGCGCCGCATACGTAACGAAATCGGCGCCGGTCACCGCCTCGGATGCATTATAGCTGTCGGGGTAACCTGTAACAATACCCAAGGCAGCCATAAGGCTGACCTCACGCTCATGCGTGATGCCCTGTGCGGCGCGGACGCCGCTTATCGGAACAAGCATTCCGATAAGCATTGCCAGCGACATAAGAAGGGCGGTTAATTTTTTTCTCATCAATCAGTTCCTCCCATCGTTCTATAGATAACGACTGCCGCCTGCGCCCTTGTCGCATTGTTCATTGGCATGAAGCTGCCGTCATCAAATCCGTTTACAATTCCCGCGCGCGACATCGTCTTTACCGCATCCAATGCATAACCGGCGATCGATGCCTCGTCGGTAAATGTTGTTTCCGCACCTGAGCGGAGTTCGATGCCTGCCGCATCAGCGGCACGGGTAAGCATAAGAGCCATATCCTGTCTTGTTATATTCGCGTTCGGTGCAAATTCCGTATCGGACACACCTGTAACTATACCTGCATTTACAGCCGCTGCCACAGGAGCATAGTACCATTCCGTTTCAGGCACGTCAGCAAATGAGCATGAAACGTTTTCGGTATCTATTCTTCCCGCATATTCGAGAGCGCCCACAAGTATCTTTACAAATTCTGCTCTCGTTACATTGTCATTCGGATAGAATAAGCCTTCTTCCTTTCCGTTTACAACACCGATAGACGTAAGAGCCACTATTGCCTTCTGTGCCCATGACACATCTCTTATATCTCTGAACCCGCCTATAACGTCCATACCCTGTGTGAAGTATGACGGATCCGGCTGCGGAATAAGTGCTTCCGGATCGCCTGTAACATCAATAACGTCATCGCCCTCGGCTGTACCTGAGCCGGTATTGAAGTTACCCATAGTTCCGCTCTGGCTGCCGCTGCCGCCGCTTATCGACGAACCGCCGCCTCCGCCCGCACTGCCGCTGCCGCCGCCGGTGCCGCCGCCTCCGCCGCCGGGATTGTCGGGATCGTCGTCACCATCGATGTCAGGCGATTCCTCCTTAGACCCGAGCTCAAAGCCCGCATCTGCAAACCATGCAACACCGGTACCGTCTATGCATAGACTCATTACCGCATATTCGGCTCCGGGCGGTGCGACTGTGCTTCCGGTTATATTCTGCCAATTCTCATTCGTACCGCTTACAATACTCGACTTTGTGGATGAAATACTTCTTCCGCTCTCGTCGTAATAAGTAATAAGCACATATGCCCCCTTGTTTGCATTAAAGCTCTGCACTTTGACATTGTACGCGTACTGCGCGCCTTCGGTTATTCCGGTTATCGGCGTGCTGTCCCACTTCTCGCCGTAGCCTCTTGACACGTCGGTATCCTCATAGCCGTAGCCTCTCAGCGAAACCGAAGGACCGCCCTCATACGCTATATCGGTGTCGATCGATGCCTGCTTGGAGATCTCAAGATCGTCAAACCATACTGTACCCTGACGGTTATTTGCGCCGCCTCGATAACGCATATCTATTCTCAGCCTTGATGCAAGATCATTTACATATATAGTTCCAGAAAGCTTTGTCCAGTCAGATGTATTAACTCCGGTGCTTCCGCCCTCCGGGTAGAATACAAGCAGCTGCTTGTTTTCCTCTATGGTTGAGCCGTTCTCGTCGTAGAATATAAGCGTTGCATAAACATTGGAGTCGCTTGAAACGTTGTCCGTCTTTACCCAGACAGAAATATCATACGTTCCGCCGCCTACGATATCGATATTCTGCGAGATCTGCATCGATCCCTGTGCTCTGTCCGCATTGTATATCCTTGCGGAACCGCCGCTGTTTCCTGTGTGGTCAACTGTTCCGTCCCACTCCATAGCAGCTGATGTATCGGACTGCGTATACGTCGTATAATTCAGTTTCCAGCCGGATATGCTCGAATCAAAGCTTCCGTTCGCGGTCGAAAGCTCCCTTCCCGAATTTGTCCAACCGCTGGGAAGCAGCGTATCACTGTCATAATCGGCAAAATCACCGTTTTCAAGCCCTACCGACTCTGCCGATGACGGCTTCTTAACGACTGTTACAAGCTTTTCGGCATATACATCAGCATTCTCCGCAGCCGCTGCCCTTATGGTTATCGTTCCTGCCGCAGCTGAGCTGCTCACTCTCAAAGTTCCGTCCGACGAGATCGAAATACCTGCCGGCGAACCCTCCACTGACCATGCTACGCTTCCGTCATATGCGTTATTGTACTGATCGGCAAGTGCCGCCTCGTACTTGTATGTGTTGTCGCTCTCTCCTTCGAGCGGCGAAACAACGAGGTCGTTGCCGCCTGTGATCCTTGCGTATGTCGCGATCGGATCTGATGTCCTTGTAAAGATGATATTATCATACCATACATTTCCGTTGCCGGTGCCGTTTGCAAGACGCAGCATAGCATATGCCGCACCTTCCGGAGCCGTTACCTCAGCGGTCCTCTCCGTCCACACGTTCGGCGACGCGAACTGTACTGTCTCCTCATCCAGTACATTTCCTTCGCTGTCCATAAACAGCATCGTTACCTGCGCCGAAGCCATTGCCTCATTCTGCGCTGAGAACTTATATGTATAGCTGCTGCCCGGTACTACCGCTATGCCGTCGGAAGTCCACTGCATAGCGCCTGTTACCTTAAGCTCGTTCTCTCCGTCAACAGGCGTCTTTGAAGTGTCTATCCCCTGAGGTGCAAGACGGAAGTTTCTGTAATAGATGCTTCCCTCGGCGCCCTGCAGTCCCCAGTTGATCCTGAGTCTGTCGATATTCTGAGGAACGGTGATCTGACGTCTCAGCGTGTCGTAGCCGTCAGTTGTATACGCATCGGTTGCCGAACCGTCCTTTATATACCATGTACCGCTGAACTGAGTAGATCTTCCTGTCGTTCCCTGGAATCCTTCGTAACCTACATAAGGACCTACCGCTGACGAATCACTGAGCTGGTAGAAGCTCTCAAG
>DVNB01000092.1 GCA_018714695.1 Candidatus Ornithomonoglobus merdipullorum
CTTTTATATCAGACATTTTTCTATCCTTGAAGTAAGGCAATATTTTATTTTCAATGATATGAAGCTTCGTCAAATATGTATTGTATTTCAATCTAACTTTTCTCTCTTTCAAATACAATTCCACAAATGAACCAAAAGTCATATCAAGGTTTGAGCTTTTCATTTGTAGAAATTCTCTTTCCCACGCCAATGCTTCTCTCTTCGTTTCAAAGCCTCGCTTCATCTTCTGTTTTCTCTTGCCATCCCAATTATCATATCGGCATGATACAAGCCATTTGCCGGTTTTACTATCCTTATGAACTGACATTTGTAATCACTCCTTCCGCACCGTAGAATTTTTCTTCAAAATATCTTCTGCTTACCCGTCCGGCAACGGTTATAAAGCCTTTAGACTCTAAGTCCTTATTAAGTGCACGGACTATCTTATAAGCATGAGACATAGAGACACCCAAAGTTTCTGCCACTTCATCGGCAGACATCATTAACTTTTTGTTCATTGTAATTCCTCCCTATTATTTATTATTACAGTTCATATCTGAACTGTGTATTTATATTATATCAGTTCATTATCGAACTGTCAATATCTTTTTATTTATATTTAATATTTTTTCACAAAATCTAAAACAAGTATTTCATTTTTGAACTGTTTATGATATACTATACTTATAAATTACTTTGATAACAGATATTTGGAGGTTTAATTATGGATGTTGGAAAGAAAATCAAGAAGTTTCGTACCGCACAAGGCTTATCACAGAAAGAATTGGCTCAAAGATCAGGAATGAGCGAACCGGCAATACGTAACTATGAATTAGGCAACAGAACCCCGTCAGACAAGCAGCTTGAAAAAATTGCAGGCGCTTTAGGCGTGAGTATCTATGCAATTTCCGATCCGAATTTAGAAAATTACTATGGCATGATGCACGCTCTTTTCTATTTGGAAGATGAATACTGCATTATACCCAAGGAAATTGACGGACAAATATATCTGTCTGTAGAAAATAAAAATACCGTTTCAACAAGCGTAAGCAATATGATTCGCTCATGGAACAGCGAATTTGAAAAACTTAAATCAGGTGAAATAACAAAGGAAGAATATGATATATGGCGTTACAGTTACCCTCGCATCACAGCTGAACGCCTACATGAAGAATTGAAGAAAATGAAAAACAATACTGAAAAATAACAATCTGTTATCATTCCGTTATCAATTCCAAAATAAAAACCCCGAAAACCGCGTTATTACGCAGTTTTTGGGGTTTTATTCATTATTCCCACTCGATCGTAGCGGGGGGCTTGCTGGTGATGTCGTAGACTAGTCTGTTTACGTGCTCGACCTCGTTTACTATCCTGTTTGATACCTTTTCCAGTACATCGTACGGTATCCTTGCCCAGTCGGCGGTCATGAAGTCGGTCGTTGTTACGGCTCTTAATGCAAGCGTGTAATCGTATGTTCTGCCGTCTCCCATTACGCCTACGCTGCGCATATCCGTTATTACCGCGAAATACTGGTTTATGCTGCGGTCCAAGCCCGCGTTTGCTACCTCTTCTCTGAAAATAGCGTCCGCATCGCGCAGGATCTCAAGCTTCTCCTCGGTTATCTCGCCTATCACTCTTACCGCAAGACCCGGTCCCGGGAACGGCTGGCGCCATACGAATTTTTCCGGGAGTCCAAGCTCGATACCGAGCTGTCTTACCTCGTCCTTGAACAGGTCCCGCAGCGGCTCTATTATCTCCTTGAAATCAACGTGCTCCGGCAGTCCGCCTACGTTGTGATGGCTCTTTATCGTCGCCGCGTCGCCCGCGCCCGACTCTATCACATCCGGATAGATCGTGCCCTGCACAAGGAAATCCACCGTGCCGATCTTCTTCGCTTCTTCCTCGAATACCCTTATGAATTCCTCGCCTATTATCTTTCTCTTCTTCTCCGGCTCCGTTACGCCCGCAAGCTTGCCTAAGAATCTGTCATGTGCGTTTGCTCTTATCAGATTTATGTCGAACTGCTTTCTGAATACGTTCTCGACCTCGTCGCCCTCGTTCTTTCTCAGAAGACCGTTATCGACAAATACACAGGTGAGCTGATCGCCTACAGCCTTATGTATCATAAGCGCGGCAACAGAGCTGTCTACTCCGCCCGACAGCGCGCATAATACCTTTTTGTCACCGATCTTTTCCCTGAGCTGCGCTACCGCCTTCTTTGCGTAATCGCTCATTACCCAGTCGCCCTTGCAGCCGCATACCTTATACAGGAAGTTCCTGAGCATAAGCTGTCCCTGCTCGGTGTGGTTCACCTCCGGATGGAACTGGACCGCATAGAGCTTTTTTTCAGTGTTCTCATATGCCGCACACGGGCAGCTGTCGGAATATGCCGTTACCTTGAAGCCCTCGGGGAGCTTTTCGATGTAATCGGTATGGCTCATCCAGCATACCGTGTTTTTGTCAACGCCGTCAAAAAGCAGCGAAGGCTCGGTAGTTATCTCCGTCTTTCCATATTCGCGCTTTTCCGCCTTTGAGATCTTGCCGCCGAGCGAATATGCCATCAGCTGGCTGCCGTAACAGATACCGAGCACTGGGATGCCGAGCTCGTAGATCTCGTTTGAATACTTCGGCGAATTTTCCTCGTATACGCTGTTCGGTCCGCCGGTGAAGATTATTCCGACGGGGTTCTTCTCCTTTATCTTTGAAATATCGGCGCTGTACGGGATCACCTCACAGTACACATTGCACTCGCGAACACGCCTCGCAATAAGCTGATTGTACTGTCCCCCGAAATCAAGCACTATTACCGTTTCATTGTTCATATAATTGTCCTCCGTTGCTTATTTCTTGGCGCGCCGCAATGCCCGCCGCGATCATCATATATATTTTATCATTATTCGCCCGTTTTTTCAATAGCTATTTATAATATTTTGCTGCTGTCAAGCAATAACGTGACGGGACCGTCATTTAAAAGCTCCACCTTCATATCGGCTCCAAAGCTGCCGTGTTCGGTCCTTATACCCTCGCTCTCCATACGTCTTATAAAATCCTCGTACATCCTCTCAGCCGCCGCCGGCTCCATAGCCGAGGTAAAGCTGGGGCGCTTGCCCTTGCGGCAGTCGCCGTAGAGTGTGAACTGCGAGATCACAAGTATCTCCCCGCCTATATCCTTTACGGAAAGGTTCATCTTTCCGTTCTCGTCCGAAAAGATCCTCAGACCAACCGTCTTGTCCGCGATATATTTAAGATCCGCCTCCGTATCTCCGTCTCCCGCGCCTAAAAACACCAGCAGACCGGCTCCGATCTTGCCGATGGTCTTGCCGTCCACTGCCACCTCCGCATGTGCGACCCTCTGCACGACCGCTCTCATCACATGTCCTCCTCATATCCTTTTTCTTCTATAGTCGTCTGAAGCTGCTCCCACTCCTCATACAGCGTTTCCAGCTCCGCATTCTTCTCATCCGCCTTGCCGGCAAGCTCCGCCGCCTTTACGAAATCCGTAGCGTTCTCCGGCTTTGCCATATCGTTGTTCAGCTCCTCGATCTCCGACTCTATCCCGGCTATGAGCTCCTCGACCTTTCTGAACCTGTTTATCGTCCTGCGCTTTTCCGCCGCGAGACGCTTCTGCTCAAGATAATCCAGATTCTTCGGCTTCTCCTTCTCCTGCGTCTCCGCCTGCTTTATGACGCGTTTCTCGGCAAAATCATCATAGCCGCCGATATAGTTTGCAAAACCGTCCTCCGTCATATAGAGGATCCTGTCGGCAAGCTTATTTATGAAATACCGGTCATGCGATACCATCAGCATCGTTCCGTCATAGCCCGCAAGCGCCTTCTCGAGCGCCTCACGTGAGTCGATATCGAGATGGTTCGTAGGCTCGTCCATTATCAGAAAATTAACGGGCTTGAGCATGAGCTTTGCAAGCTCTACCCTTGCGCGCTCTCCTCCCGAAAGCTTTCTTATCTCCTTGAACACGTCCTCGCCCTTAAACAGGAATACAGCAAGCGCGTTCCTTATCTCGGTCTGCGTCATGTTCGGGTAAGTATCGTGCAGCTCGTCGAATATCGTCTTGTCCATGTCAAGATTTTCCTGTATCTGGTCGTAATAACCGATCTCGATATTCGCGCCTATCCTGACCTCGCCCTCGGTCGGCTCATAGAGGCCCAACACATCCTTTATGAACGTAGTCTTTCCGCAGCCGTTAGAGCCGAGCAGAAACACCTTTTCGCCCTTCACGATATGCGCATTGCAGCCGGAAAATATCTTCCTGTCTCCGAAGCTCATTCCGAGATTTTCAGTTATTAATACGTCCTGTCCCCCGCCCGGGAGCGACCTGAATGTGAACCTTATATCCTCCGGATCCGCCGACGGCTTCACAAGCGTCTTTTCGAGCTTGTCTATGACCTTCTGCTTGCTCTCGGCAGTCTTGATATTCTTCTCACGGTTCCATCTGCGCTGCTGCTCGACTATCCCCTCGAGCCGCTCTATCTCACGCATCGTGTTCGCATAGCTGCGCTCCTCCGTCTTCCGCTCGATCTCACGCTGCTTCACATACTCGCTGTAGCCTCCCGTATACGTCCTCAGACGTCCGTTTTCCATCTCGAACGTCCTGTTCGTGACCTTGTCAAGAAAGTATCTGTCGTGCGAGATCACTATGAACGACGCCTTGCACGACTGCAGAAAGCTTTCGAGCCACTCCACCGACTCTATATCAAGATGGTTCGTGGGCTCGTCGAGCAGCAGGAGATTCGCATCCGATAAAAGGATCCTGCCCAATGAAACTCTCGTTTTCTGACCGCCCGAAAGGCTGTCCACACGCTTTTCAAAATCCTCCTCCGAAAAGCCGAGACCTATGAGCGCCGACCTTATCCTGCTCCTGTACTGATAGCCGTCAAGCTTTTCGAACCGCTCCTGGAGAGCCGTCTGACGGTTTACAAGCTCCTCAAGCCCGTCCGCTCCGCTCTCGATCATCAGCCGCACCTCGTCAAGCTCGTTCTCGACCGCTATGACCTCCTCAAACGCCGTCAGCATCTCGCCCATTATAGTCTTGTCCGACTCGACACAGGTGTACTGATCGAGATACCCTATCTTTGTGAATTTATTTTTGAACAGCTCTCCGCTGTCATAATCCATAGTGCCGTTCAATATCCTAAACAGCGTGGATTTGCCCGCGCCGTTCACGCCGACGAAGCCGATCTTGTCGCCCTCCTCGACATTAAACGAAACACCGTCGAAAAGCGTTTCATCAAGAAACATCTTTTTTATATTACTTCCGTTAAGCAGTACCATTTTTATGCTCCATTACATAAGATTTCAGTATATATTATATATAAAATCCTGCATTTTGTCAAGTCCTTGTAAGTTTCCAGCCATGTTTTTTGAGCAGGTAAATGTTACTATTCAGGTATCGCGCACTCCAAAAAGACCTATTGT
>DVNB01000093.1 GCA_018714695.1 Candidatus Ornithomonoglobus merdipullorum
AGAAGAAGAACAGTATGATGGATTTTACGCAGTTGCAAGCAACTTGGATAGCGATCCACTCGAAATTATTAAGGTCAACAAAATGCGGTGGCAGATAGAAGAATGTTTTAGAGTCGTAAAGTTGGAATTTAAAGCACGACCTATATATGTGCGTCTTGAAAACCGGATAAAGGCGCATTTGCTGACATGTTATATCGCGCTTGTACTGTACAAGTATTTAGATAAAGTGACTGAACACAGATACAGTTGTGAGCAATTGTTTGAGACATTAAAAGAGATGAATATGCTTGAATTGGTTGGAAAGGGATATGTGCCGGCATACAAAAGAACAGAGATAACGGATATGCTGCATGAAATATTCGGTTTCAGAACGGACTATGAGATAATCAAAAAAGATAATATGAAAAAAATTTTGAAACATACAAAAACAAAAATCCAGAACGCAAAATTTTAACGCACCCCAAAGCCCAATAAATGGCGTAGCTATCGCATTTATTGGGCTTTTTTATGCGTTTGGGTGTTAAACTCGGGATTATATCACAGATCCGATGTGTATGTCAATAGCGGTTCGCTCAAGCGCCGCGAAAACGGCGGCCCGCCGCATCGTTCATGAGCTCTTTATGCTGGCGAATGAACGCGCATCTTTTTCCGGATCGGCAAGCCAAACATAGCAGCACCCGCCGCAGCTGAGGCGCATTGTGCCAGAACGGCAGTCACAGGCATAGAGAATTCCGGATCAAGCGCGTTTAGAGTCAAAGGATATTCGGTGAAGAAGCTTCCGTTCCAGATACCCAAGGCCTCCGGCATCGGAAGGACCATACACAAAAACGGTACTGCCATCCATGCGTATACAAGCCACGGTCTGAGCCTTCCGAGGAACCATCCCGAGCCCAACGCAAACAAAAGTGCCGGGAGCAGCGTGACCGCCGCTGGGAGAAAAAGCCCTCCCCACTCATACCATTTAAAACAGCTGCCGTAAAAAACCGCCGCCTCCGCAAGGCATACCAGCGACAGCAGCACGCTCCCGGCCAATGCGGCGGCGCACCGCGCGGCCGCGTACCTAGCGGGCGCGGCAGGCGCGGCATCTGTAAGGACCGCCGCGCGCACGGCCTTCGGCGAGGTGAAGAATGTGATGAAAAACAAGGTGCCGATCCACAGCATTGGTATCATCCTGCTGAGATAATCCCCGAAGCTCCACGGTGAAAACGGCGCGGTATGAGACACACCGAATATCGTTACATTATTCAGCACCTGCCATCCGTAAAACATTGTCACAAGCAGGAGCCCAAAGAAAAATTTGTTGCAGAGCAGTCTTTTGCACTCATATTTAAATATCTTAAGCAAGGTCCAGATCCTCCTCTCTCAGTCCGCAGGCGTCAAGAAAGTTTTGATAGGTCAGATACGGATAACTCGGATCCAATTCACGATTGAACAGATCGTGAAGTATCTTATCCATCGCCTCTTCTCCCCCGACCAATTTCTCAGCCTTTAAGATCTTCAGCGGCATTTCACAGTATTGACGCACATATGTCAAGCTGCCCAAAACCTCAGTTTTCTTATCCTTCGGAAGTGTATCAAGATATTCCGGATGACGGACATAATAATTTAAATAATGATCATCCGTCTCACGTCGCCACTGCTCCGCATAATATTTCTCGGCGTGCTCCCCGCCGTACAGCTCCTTGACGATCCTGTATGTAGTATAGACCGTAAGCCCTTCCGCCGACCAAGGCGACGTGTCGTCTGAGATATCGAACATATTGGCAAGTCCCCACCACTGATGGACCAGCTCATGTATCATTACCTCTCCCGGGACCGCGCCCTTGCCGCCGTCATTCAGATTCGCGGCAGTGAAATCCGCCTCATCCAGTAAGCTGGCGCCGTCCGCGGCATAGCCGCCGCCTGATACGCGGCTCTGTATCAGCTTAAGCGTTTCGCCGGTGCCGAAAGAAAGCCGTCCGTAGTGCTCCGTGCAGTAGTCCACTACCGCCTTTACCGCGTCTGCCGCTCCGGCAGCTTCCATGACCTCACGGTGCCTGCGCCCGTAATAGAATTGGACCGTGATCCCGCCCGCTTCGATATCCTGTCTGATATAGTCACCGGCATACAAAATGCCGCCCGTCCCCATATCCTCATACCTCCATACAGCAGTCCCGTCGCCATTTTCCGACACCCTTTCCGCCTCGGCAGTTCCGAACGGGATCACCGTCATATGCTCCGGCAATGTGATCTCTACAGTGACCGGTATAACGCCGTCCTCCGAAGAAACATTTATCAGCCGCGGAGCCATATCGGCGTTCTCAAGACAAATATATTCGCCGCTTATCTCCTGACGTCCCTGCATGGTCGAAAGCGAATTATCCTCCTGAGGGAATCCGCCGTATTCCACCGTGAGCTCGATCTCCTCCTCAGCGGGGACTGTGACCTCAAGCAGCGCCTCATTATACTCCTGATAATCCCCTGCCGAAAATGGCGTATCCACTCCGTTTGCTTTTACCGCGGAGATCTTGTAGCCGGGATTTATCCCAAACGCCGCCGTCCGGGCTTGTCCCGACGTATTGCGGAACAGATATGTCGCGATACCCTCCACAGTGCCCGCGTCAGTATCCGGATACACCCGGACCTCTCTTCCGGTACAGGTGACGCCCTCCGGGGAAGGCAGCTTGTCAAATATCATGACAGTCTGGTCAGGGTTGCTGTGATCCACGATAGGCTGCGCCGCATACGCGGCTCCGGAGCAGGCGATAAGCAGCAACGCGGCGGCAGGTCTGTATATGCGTCTGCTGCCGAAGATCAGCGAGCCGAGGATGCCCTTCCCGTGCTGACGTATGCAAAGCCATGACAGCACCCATATCCCGGCAAGAGCCGTAAGCCATGTCATACGCATATACGCGGCTGACCGAAATATCCTGAAATTGCTGAAATCGTCCGACAGCGCCCATACGCATGGATTGAGCCAGCACAGCTGCCAGTCATCCGCCCATACGGTCAGGCTCAGTCCCGCAAATGCCGCAAAAAGCACAAGAGACAGGTCCGCCCGCCTCGTGAACTGATAGGCGGCGGCAGCGGCGAGTATAGCGGCAGGCATGGACAGCCCCATAAAAAGAATATAGGCAAGACAATGATCCGTCATATCAAATACCGCGCCTGTCTTTATCAAAGTGACCGGGCACCATACTGCCGTTGTGATGAGTAGCATGACAAGTGACATAAACAGCAGCGTCAGCAGACGCATGAGAGCGGTACGCATAGGAGATACCACAGCATCCGTGATCACGTCCACACGATTCCTCACTGTACGGTCAAGCTCATACACAGTGAGCAAGCCGAACATTATCCCGCTCACCACGCCGCCCGCCAGAGCAGGATTGGCAAGATACATTGAAAGCATTGTCTCGGCGGATGCCGGTTTGTACAAGGTCAGTCCCGCCAAAGGCGACAGTACCGACAAAAGCATGATAAGCTGCGCCGGATGTTCCTTGAACATCCTCCTCACTTCCCAAAAAAGCATTTTGACCGTTTTCATCTGCGCGCCTCCTCTGAGATCAGATACAGATACGCATCCTCCAATGTCGGTTCCTCAGGCTTTACATAGTCCGGCAGCATGTCCGCTACCGCCCGGCAGCGCACGCCGCAGCCGGTATTGACGCGCGCTGTGATATGCAGCCCATTTTCCCGCGCGTTATCCCGCTCCATAAAAACTCCCACATGTCCGACGGCATTGCGTATCAGCTGCGACGGGGTCCCGTCAAACAGTATCCCTCCATGATCGATCACCACAAGCCGATCGCAGACAGACTGAACATCCTCTATGATATGCGTTGACAGCAGCACAAGACGCTTTTGCGCTGTCCGTGAAAACAGATTGCGGAAATGGATGCGTTCTTCCGGATCCAGTCCGACCGTCGGTTCGTCAAGTATCAGCAGCGGCGGATCGCCGAGCAGAGCCTGCGCGATGCCCACGCGCTGCCGCTGCCCTCCCGACAATGCGCGGATCCTTGTTCGTTTCTTCTCCTCCAGATTTACCGCTCCGATCACCTCGCGAACGGCTGCTTTAGTATCCTTCAGTCCCTTGAGCGCCGCCATATAATCCAGAAACTGTGTAACCGTAAGCTCATCAAAAAGACCGAAGTCCTGCGGCAGATAGCCGAGCCGCTCCTTCAACAGCCGGTCGTCCTCCGCAAGTGAGCGTCCGTCCGCCCTGATCGTTCCCGCCATAGGCATAAGCGCAGCCACCAGCAGCTTCATCAAGGTAGACTTCCCCGCGCCGTTGGGACCCAGTAATCCGATCAGGCTGGGTGTTTTCATATCCAGTGTGATATCCCTCAGCGCCTGTTTACCGTTCGGGTAGGTCATGCTGACGTTTTGAATGTTGATTTCCATAATATCAGTATCCTTTCTATCTAAGATCGTATACAGTATACCGACATTATATGGAGTAAGCTTGAATACTATATGTGTTTTATATGGAGATTTCTTTGTTAAAGCAAAAATATAGGACCGCCCCTCAGAGCGATCCAATGTTCGATATATGTCATTCCTGCTGAAAGATAACGACCGCCCGTACTCCGTCCTCTGTGTTCTCGATCGTACAGGAGGCGTTATGCCGTTCCAGTATCATCCGCACCAGATAGAGGCCGAGACCGCTCCCGCCGGTGCTGCGGTTTCTGGAACCCTCCTCCCTGTAAAACGCTTCAAAGAGATGCGGCAGCGCATTTTCACTGATATGGACACCTGTGTTCTCGATCATAAAAGCCGGCCTGCCTTTCTCCGTTCCGCACCACACACGTATCTCTGCTCCCTCAGGCGAATAGAGTATCGCATTGGAAAGCAGATTGTCAACCGCCTTGCCAAGCAGAATACCGTCTCCCGTTACAAAGATCCCCGGCTGCAGCAGTATTTTCAAACGCTGCCCCCGCTGCCCGGCAAGCTCGGCGTCCAGTCCGATCTGCCGTTCTATCAATGCCGGCAGTTCTACGGCTTCATGCTTTACATCCGTCTTGCCGCTTTCCATCCGCGATATTGTCAGCATCTCGTTTATCAGCTCCTCCATTCGCCCCGCGACCTGAAGCGAGCGGAACAGATATTTATCGCGGTCACGGTACACATCTATCCCCTCCAACATTCCCGAGAGCTGCCCCTTCATGATCGTGAGCGGAGTCTTAAGCTCATGAGATGCCGCGGAGAAAAAAGCCGTCCTTCGCCGGTCCGCCTCCCGTTCCCTTTCCATCTCTCCGATCAATGCACGGTTGGCGTCTTCAAGCTCCGAAAGCGCCGCGGACAGCTTCTGTGACATCAGGTCGAGACTGCTCCCCAGAGTGCCTATCTCGTCACGCCGCCGCTCATTGCACTCCCAATTGAAGTCAAGCTCCGACATCCGCTTTGCGATCCCGCTTATGCGTACGATTGGACGTGTGATATATCTTGAGTATACAAAAGCGCAAAACAGCGAAAATATAAGCAGCGCCAGTAAAAGCCACGGTATCATACGCACGAGCGCCCGGACTGCAGGATTCTCCTCCTCCGCATGAGGCGTCACATACAGCCCGTATATACCGCTCCGGTCCGCAAAGGATACATCCGCAATAATGGAATATTGCTGCAGCGTGGTGACCGTCATTGAATACTCGTCCCCATCGGACACCTGCACTCCCCACGATGCGGAAACGTCCTCCCCTTCTCCGGAGCCGTCCGTGGACACTCTGATATTATCATCCTCATGTATCGACTGCACTGACAATTCGGATCCCGTATCCGCAAACTCGCCGTCCGGGTCCAGCAATATAACGTCCGACCGTGTGTCACGTATAAATTCGTCCAGCACAGGGCCGCTGTCCTCAATATTCGTCTCTTTGAGCCGTTCCGCTAGCGCGTCCACCTGCTTCTGCAGATCGTCGGTCACGACCGAGGTATACGTGCTCGGAGTTGCCCAGGCGATAAGCCCGAATGTGACGGCACCGGCACAGAGCAGTATCAGGAATGTTATCAGAAAAATACGCGCGGTCAGACTTTCACCCAGTTTCCTTCGCAGCACGATAACCGACACCCCTCACTGTTTCTATATAGTCCCGTTTCAGCTTATGGCGCAGATTTTTAATGTGGCTGTCCACCACCCGCTCATCGCCGAAAAAGTCATAGCCCCACAGCTTTGCCAAAAGGATCTCTCTTGTGAACACGCGCCCCGGCGCAGCCAAAAACGTATGCAGCAGATCAAATTCCTTCGCCGTCAGCTCAAGCGGACGTTCCTCCAGAAAAACCTCTCTCGTATCGGTATCGAGCGCCAGATCCCGATACCGCAGACGAGTCTCCTCTCCCGCTCCGCCGCTTCTTCGAAGTATCACGCGGATCTTCTCAAGAAGGACGGGCATTGAAAACGGCTTTGTTACATAGTCGTCAATATTCAGCCCGAAACCGCGCAGCTGCTCATCCTCTCCGTCCAGAGCCGTGAGCATAAGGATCGGTATCTGTGACTGTCTGCGTATCAGCTCACACACTCCGAAGCCGTCTATCTTCGGGAGCATAATATCGAGCAGAACAAGATCAAACGGCTGTGACCGGAAAAGCTCCAGCGCCGCAACGCCGTCACCCGCGGCAACAGGGGCATATCCCGCGTTCCGGAGATAAGCGCAGAGCAGCTCCTGAATATCCGGCTCATCCTCAACTATCAAAATATTCTTCATAAATGATCACCAATTAGGTTATACCATAAAATTATGAATTTACTATGGAGAAATTATTAATTACAGAATAAATTATATGCTCATTTCATAACAATGTTAAATCGCCCGTCCTTGTTTATCTCAAATTTCAGCGTACGTATATATTTATCAACAAAAGTTCTCCTCTCTGTAGGAGTCGGCTCGATACGGCAGCTGCGATATATGTTGTCAACAAGGCTTTTGTGATCCATATCGGGCCATATGCCTGTCGTGTTAAATTCATTTACAATATCTCTCAGTGCAGTCCTCAGAGCGAGAGTTTTTATCTCACTTATATTTCCCGTATTGAAATCATCTATGGAGCAGTAATATATGTTATTTTCTCTGAGCACACGCTTTATATTCATTCCGCATTTATCATATTCTATCATCACCAGAAAATCAGCCTGCGGCAGCGAGGAGATCAGCCCCCAGAAGTCGGAATCGCTTGATACCAGTATGAACGACTGTATATTATTTTCATAATATTCTTTACATACACCAGCAGTCATTTTTATATCCACGAGCGATTTCGCCTCCGTGACCCGTTCCACCTCTATGCGCTCTGTCGGGATATGTGTCAGCCGCTCCAGCAGCTTCCATGCGTTATTTGTGTGGTAATCGTCATATAAAATTATCTTCTTTATCTTTGCAAGCTCATCTTGGTTCAAATTTTTCAGCACGGAATATAATTTATAAACATCAGAATTTTCGCAGTCCACAACGATAGCGGCGGCATCGCTGTCCTCTATGAAATTATATATATTATCCTTTATTCCCTCATTGGCGTCCATGACCTTGTTGTTATCGTAAAATTCCTGATGGTGCATTTGGTACAATATCGTTAAAAATTTTCTGTCTGTGTTGAATACATTCCCGTAATCGGCAGGCTTCCAATGGATATATAGCTGAAACGGGTAAAACATGATATTTGTCATATATATTCTTCGTTCTTCACGCAAAAGCTTTAAAACCGCGTCGCTGTTGCTTGCCATACAGCCCGGTATCACAAACAGGCCTTTTACATATTCCCACGTTATCCATTCGGGGATCAAATTCTTGCAGTCGTTTATATGTGTGGTTATCAATTGATTTACCTTTATCAAATATTTATCTAAAGTGGTATTGACCTGCAGCAAGTGCACATTATTTTTTTCAAGCCATTTTATATCGTCATGATCGAATACATCTATGCTGTCAATATTTTTCAACTCATACCGCAGGGCGCTGTCTATCTTGCTGTATTTCTGCATCATCATTGAGCGAACTATATTTAATATCCTTATAATACGCGCTTCTTTGCTGCTTCGTATTTCTTCGAGTATCTCCGGGCTGTCCTGACCGTAATTTTTTTCAAGCACGTCGTCGCGCACGCCGATCATGTAGGCTATCCGCGTGACCACGTTTTTAGTCAACGTTCTCATATCAGCTTTCATATCCTTTCTATCGTTTATTATAAATATATGTTACACCAAATCCGGCAAATCGTCAATTGAAATAACAGAGTATTTACAAAAATATAAACCAATTTTTCAGGATAATTGTGTCAGAAATTGCTGATCAGCTTGTGTTATATGAAAGAACGGCAATATATGATATTGAAATATGACATCGCATCAAAAAGCATGTCACATCTTTATGTCGGCAAAGACATATTTTTCAAATATAATAAAGGCATGTCTTCACCTTTTTTCAGACGGATACACTCTGTATCATCCCCGTGACGGACATATATATCATCTGTATCTCTCACAGCTTCAAGGCTTGCTTCAACCATATTTTCATTCCATCGCATCTCATTTATTCTTACCCCGCACCGCGTCATTATCCCGCGCACCGCGTCATTATCCCGCGCACCGCTCCGCTTTCCCAGATCGAGCATGGCAGCAGCCTTATGCATCGGCTGTCTGAATAGACGAGCGCCTCGTTTATCACTCCGTGTATGCTCATTGCGTTGTCTGTGCAGAACGCGCTTTTGCTGAGTCCCATATCGTGGCTCGTCATAAGCGACGGGTATTCGAAATCCGCTCCGACAAGATCGAAAAGGCAGTGTCCGAAAAGCTCCCTGTCGCCTGTTCTTGCAGCAGCTATGGCAAGCTGCATCCTGCCGAAGCCCGTGGTGCGCTCGTTTGACGCATATATGCGTCGTGCCATTACCGCGCGGCGTATACCGTCCGCCACCGTCTTGTCATGCGCTGCGTCAAAGCCCGGCCATGCCGCATACAAATGCGAGGAATGACGGTGGTTATCATGGTCGCCGAACATGGAGAGCGACCACTCCTTTACAGCGCCGCGCTCGTTATACATATACGGCGGTATTCTCTCCTCAAACAAGCGCAGCCTTGCCTCATTTATATCCGTTATTACACCGCGCTCCGCAAGCCGCCGGTACATCCTGACCGAATCGCGTGCCGCGGCAATATCCATAGCCGTGTTTGCCGCGATACAGCCCGGCTTATTATAGTCCGCTTCCGACGGCGCGTTTTCGGGAGAATATGCGGGCGTGAATATATAATGACCGCCCTCGCCTATCACGGTCCCGTCGTTTATATGCATATTTCCTTCCTTGTCCGTGTAAAAGCGCCCGTCCGCAAAGCCGTACCAGAAATTCATCAGCTTTGTTATGAGCGGTCTCAATATATCCTTTTCGACATCGAAATATCCGCCGCACTTTATCTCCAAAACGCGTTCATCGGTAAGCTCAAGCAGTCCTTTAAGCCGGTCCATGTCAAGATCGTATCTGACCTTTACCGGCCTTGAGCCGTAGCATTCCCAGTATTCAAAGACGGGCACAAGCTGCCACGCCGCGCCGCTGTTCCAGAATATCATAGGATATCCGCCGGGCGTTGAATAGAATGCGCCGCAGCCCGCGCCGTCAGTTCTTGCCGGAGCCTTTATCGCATTTTTTATCCCATGGATCCTTTCGGCGTTCTCCTGCCAGTCCGGTGCATAGTCGAGAATAAAATTTATATAGCTTTCCGCAAGCTCGGGCAGATTTCCCGTATTGATCCCCGACACCTGAGCGTTGGTGTTCGCGTTCACCGTGTGATCGCCGCTCCATGAGGCAAGCCAATTTCCTATCCATATCCCGCCCAGCCGCGCCGTTGAATAGCCGTGCGAGCAGACCATGGCATATCTTGAATTTTCGTACAATAGCTCCAGCCAGCGGCTGTTTATCCCGTATTCGCCCGTGCAGCTCTCGCCGCGTCTCTGCATACGGTGCAGCTCCGATGCGCTTACGGCATGCGCAGTCTCGCCGTCACGGCACAGCTTGAGTGATACCGAACCGAACCGCCGCCCGAGAGCGTGAGCGTTCCGCCGCCGCGGCGGAATTCGATCGCGGACGTCTTTCCGCCTGCCGTCTTTGCAAGCGTTGTAAACATTGCGCCCGAGCTGCCGGGAGTCTTGGTCACAGTAACATCATTATCCCCGGTCGTGATAACAATGCTCTTGTCACGTATGCCCGCCGACGCAAGCTGTGTGTCCTCAAGCACCGTTACGATGCCGCCGTCGGGACAGTTCGCTATTGCCGTTGCAAGACTCGAATACTCTGTCGTTTCACCGCCGTATGTAACGGATGCCACTATGTATTCCTCAAGCTCTGTCGTGAGCTTGAGACTCTGCCCGTCAGCCGTAAGGCTGTATTCCTCGTTTGTAAGTGAGAAATCACTTGCGTCTGGGGTGATGCCGTCGGCATAGACCGCGACCGTCTGACCGGATGCGTATGTTTCCGGCTCGATAACGGCATGAGGCCCCTCAGCGTCAAATTCGCCCTCAACGTTTATGACCTTGTCGGATGGTAGGTATACCTCTCCTGCATATGCTGTCCCCGACATATAGAAATTGCCTCTGCCGACATAGACGTCATAGCCGTCATTTCCCGACACTGTGCCGCCGTACATATGAAACTCCGAGTTTGTTTCGGCAACGCTCACGCCTCCGCCCGCAGACTCTGCCGAGCTGTTTCCCGTGATCTCACCGCCGTACATATTCACTGTCGCATTTCCCACAACAGCGACACCGCCGCCGCCCAAGGTGCCGGTCGCTGTACCGCCGGTTATTTTGCCGCCATAAATGTTTAGCACGGAGTTGTTTTTTGCGTCGAATCCGCCGCCGCGCGCGGCTGTGCCGCCGGTTATCACGGTCCCGTTATACAGATTCACTGTTCCGCCGTTAAGCTCCATAAAGCTCCTGTTGGCACCGGCGTTGAAAACGAGCGCCGTTTCCTCGCCGGTCGCCTCAAGCTCCTCTTTACCGAGATTTACCGTTGGCTCCTGTCCCGACGCTATGAGAAGTGAAATGTTGTTCTGTCCCGT
The DNA here is from genome assembly GCA_018714695.1 of Candidatus Ornithomonoglobus merdipullorum. Lineage (GTDB taxonomy): Bacteria > Bacillota > Clostridia > UBA1381 > UBA1381 > Ornithomonoglobus > Ornithomonoglobus merdipullorum. The sequence continues at coordinate 11,015 of DVNB01000093.1, forward strand.
CTGCGTTACTGTCGCTTTGTTGTCACCGTTTCTGATGGTCACGGTGTTCCCGGTAACGAACTCGTTTCTCACAGCAGTTTCCGCGTCGGAATATACCGTCACGGTATGCTCCGCCGGATCGGCAGCCGCCGCGGCAAGCGCCGCATCGTAGCTCTCGGCCTGTGCGCCGTCAAGATACACGCCCGTCTCACCGTCGGCAAGAGCCGCGCCGGGATACGCGGAAACAAGCAGCGCCGCTGAAAGCAGCGCCGGAACGAAGGCATATCTTCGTCTTGAATACTTCATAATGATCTCCTTTCCGTTTACCGCACAAGCACAGCCCCGGTCCGCATTGGGGCTGATATCTTATGTTTGGTTTCTATGCTGTTATTGTATCACAGCGAGAACATGGTTGCAATCGTTCGATTTTATCATTTCATATCAACTTTTCATCACAGAAGTGTTGCGTTTTCTTCTGCGGTTTGCTATAATTATGATATAAACCATGAAAGAAGCACGGCTATGATACAGCTGCCTATACTTACACGTTACGGTAAGCTGCAAAGCATATTTAAATGTGTGATACGCACGATAGGCACCGCAGACAATAGAGCTATAGGAGGAACGTATAAAATGGAACTTTTACAGGCAATGAAAGAACGACATTCCGTTCGCTCATACAGTGACCGACCGATAACAGGCGATGTCAAGGATGAACTGATCCGCTTTATTGAGGAATGCAATAATGAGAGCGGACTCCATATGCAATTGATACTGAACGAGCCTAAAGCATTCAGCGGACTTATGGCTCATTACGGAAAGTTCTCAGGTGTTAAAAACTATATTGCCCTAATAGGCAAAAAGGGGACTGATTTAGATGAGAAGTGTGGGTATTACGGCGAAAAGGTCGTGCTTAAAGCGCAGCAGCTCGGACTTAACACATGCTGGGTGGCAACGACATACAGCAAAGTAAAAACAGCTTTCAAAACAGACAATGGTGAAAAACTGTGTGTAGTGATAGCAGTCGGCTACGGACTTACACAAGGCACAGCCCACAAGTCGAAACCGGCAGAAAAAGTGACCGATGCCGACTACGACGCTCCTGACTGGTTCAAATTTGGTGTAGAAGCTGCGCTTTTAGCACCAACAGCAATGAATCAACAAAAATTCGTATTTTCGCTTAACGGAAATAAAGTCGCATTAAAAGCCGGCATGGGCTTTTATACAAAGCTTGATCTTGGTATCGTAAAATATCATTTTGAGATCGGTGCAGGCACAAGCAATTTTCAGTGGAATTAGCGAGCTGTGTCTGAGCCGGAATAAATTTAAAGGAGGAAAATCATATGCTTATAACAAATAAAGATATTGATAAAGGAAAAGCTTTTGACTGGGGGAAAAGTTTCTTCTGATCACGCTAAATATAGAGATATATCGCTGCGCTACCGACTGCTGTATTACTCTGTCTGCCGCTGTCGGTATGCCCAACGTTCTCTGCTTTCCATTAGACTTTGGAATATATACTCTCCTGACTTGCTGCGGCTTATACTTCTTGGCTCTTATCTCATCACAGATTCTCTGCCATGCCCGACACACCACCAAAAGGGCTGCGTGCCCCGGTGTATAATCCGGAACACGCAGCCCTTGTACATTTTCAGCTCTTTATCATATCTTTTCTCTTAAAGAGTCATCAATGGGATTTTGGGGGACTCTGGGCACATTGTCAAATGCGCCGCCGCCCGTTACCTGTTCAAGGTCGTCAAGCTCGATCTCCTGAACATCCTTGTTTTCATCTTCTTTTTTGCACATGGATATTCCTCCTTTCAATGTTTATTTATTGTCCCTGATGTGCAGCAATCCTGTCAAGCCTTTCGATTACCGCAGCCGTTTCGGCACGTGTGGCAAAGCTCTTCGGTGCAAACGTTCCATCGGCATTGCCGTTCATAATACCTTGCTGCGCTGCAAGCGCTACAGACTCTGCTGCCCACTCTGATATGTCGGCAGCGTCGGTATACGCAAGAGACGTATCTCCGGCTGTAATGCCCGTCTTATACGACAGATAGTTTGCTGTCATCTTCGCCATCTGCTCGCGTGTTACAAGATCCTCAGGTCCGAAAAGTCCGTTGCCGTAGCCGTCAACGATACCGTTTTCGGTCGCCCATGCTATATGCGCCGCATAGTATGCATTGCTGTCAACATCGGTATATACCGTATCCGCGGGCTCCTCTGATATGCCCTCCAGACGTCCGAGCACTGTCACGAGCATTCCTCTTGTCACATTTGTGTACGGTTCAAATATACCGTCTCCGGTTCCGTTAAAGTAGCCCTTTTCTGCGGTGTATTCAACGCTGTCAAAGAACCAATCCGTTTCAGCCACATCTGTGAATCTTCCTGACTGTACAGTCGGCGCTGGTGTTTCGGAAGCTTCCGGTACCGCTGTCGGCTCTGCTGTCACAGCCGCCGCAGGCGTTGCTGTCGGCGCGGGCGTGTGCCTTATGCCGCCGCTGCTTCCGCCGCCTGAAGGTCTCCTTGTCGGTGTCGGAGTTCCCTCGGGCACAGGCGTCGGTTCATTCGGATCCGGCGTTATCTCCGGTGCTTCGCCTACTACCGTAAGCTCAATAGCCTTTGTTTCGTTTCCGTACGGCGAAACAGAACCGTAGATAGTGGTTGTTCCCGCGTTCAGAGCCTTCAGCGTTGTTCCGTCAAATGACGCTACGGAGCTATCCTCTGTTCCGAATGACGCCGTAAGCTCGTCATTTAAGATAGACGGAGCGCAGGTCACATCAAACTCCATAGTTTCTCCCGCGTTAAGCGTTATCGTTTCGGGGAACTCTGCGCCGTTGAGCATAAGCTCGAGCGGCTTTCCTGCCATGAGGCGTATATCCTCACCCTCAGTCAGATATTCGCCGCTGCTGTTCATGCAGACCGCAAGGCAGTCAATAAATCCGTACTTATCAAGCATTTCCGGCTTTACGTCAAGCGCTTCATCAAAGGTCTTGCTTTCTCCTGCGCCGATACCCTCAAGCGATACCGTTGCAAAGTCGCATTCTTCCAGTGTATAATCCCACGCCATACCGTAAGGACCGCTGAATATTACACGGAACATATCCTCAGCTGTGGAAGCGGCATTACCCGTGTTGGTCACAGTATAGCTTATACGATAGCCGTCATTGTCCTGATATGTTACTGTATCGCTTATCTCATAGACAGCATCCCTTTCAAGCTTCGCGCTTTCGTACTCTGAAATGTTTTCCATGCCGCCTTCCTGTGCAGCGGCATAAATGCTCATTCCCTCGAAATCCTCGGGTACTGTCCATTCGATCACATAACCATCGGTGTTTCCGGGGAGCAGCTTAATATCAGAGGTTATCTCCTCTATAAGCTCGCCCTGTACACCGTCTTTCATTTCATACAGAGCTACGGAATATCCGTCCGCGTATGTAAGACCCGTGTTCTTCACGGAAACATCAAGCTCGACCGTATCGCCCGCGTTAGGCGTGTCATCCGAGAACGATATATCCGTTACATCGACCGCGCCGCACGGCTCCATGTAGGATGCGCGGAGCTTGAAATCGGATATGATAACGGGATTTTCTGCATCCTCTGTTATCTCCTGCTCATACTGGTTATACAGTACCATCATATTTCCGTTATTGTCTATAACTGCCGTCGGTTCATCAGTAAACGCTCCGGTATATGTGAGCCTGTACGGGTCCGCCCACGATGTGCCCGGAACATTTTCATTATCATTCATATCCCCGCCGGGTGCGTTCTCATCCTGTATGAGCGCTGTAGCGTATACCTCGCGGCACTGTATTGCGTCGCCGCTTTCATCGACCTCATCGGTCGTGTACGGCTGTGTCCATACGATATATATGTCGTCACCGTCAGTTACCGCCTTGAAGTCTGACATAGAACGAGAACCCTGATAATTGTCAACGTTAGGTGATACATATGAATACAGTGAATCTATATCACGCTTTACACCGTCGTTTCCGGTCAAGTATTCATCTTTTATCTGGCCGTTGTCGTCAACGCCCTCCGATACAAGACTGCTGATGTCGATATAGGTGACATTCTTTTCATCCCTGTACCAGAACAGCTTCGTATCAGCCTCTTCTCCGCTGCCTGTTCTTACAAACTGCGGAAGCGCATCCGATACATCATCGTTTGTTATTCTTACAGGTACGTATGTTTTATGTGTTTCAAAGTCATAGAACTGAACGAACATCTCCTTGTCATATGCGGTATCATTTGACGAATCCTGATCTATCGTGTAGGCATACACGGCTATACCATTATACGTTATCGCCGTGAAATCAGATATGTTCGGAACATCGAGTCCCAGCTCCGGTATCGGCGACGACAGGAATCTCTGACCGTGCCATTGACTGATAAGGATCTCCTTATCCTCTTCACTTGCTACCTCTTCGTCATAGTAATAGTCAAACAGCCATCTGCCCTGTTCTGCTGAATAGAGCATATATACAACAACGCAGTCATTTGTATACGAATTTACCATGTCCTCCGCACTGCCAGTTGACGCTGTTTTTACGTAATATACAGCCCTGTCGCCGGTCAGATCGTCATATACCGAGATAGGGGTATAATCGTAATACCCGTCATTTGTAAGCCTTGTTTCCTCGCTTACCGTGCCCGACGCCGTGTCTATCACCGCAGTATATACCTCGAGTTTTGAGAGATAGTCTGCCGCGTCCTCATTTACTTGAGTTTCGGGGTCGTATGACAGCCACGAGATCATAACTCTGCCGCTGTCCATCTCACATATGCTCGGCTGGAAATCGGCTGTGCCGTCGTTTTGTACAACAACAGGTTCGCTCCATACTCCGTCTTTGTATGTTGCATATTTGAGAACTGTTCTGTCGAGTGCGTCACGCGTAGTGTCACTGTCAAGGAACGCCATGAACACACTGCCGTCGGAAAGTTTTATCAGCTGTACATCCGGATGCTCGTAGCCGTTCTCTACTATAGTCTGTGCAGAGGTCTCATTAAAGCCCGACATAAGCTGTACCTCTTCCGGCAGCCATACGGGCTCTTCATCGGAATACGGCTGTCTGACTGAGAATGACGGCACTGACTGAAGCTCAACGCTTGCTGTGCTTACGTCAGGCATGTTCTCATATTCCTCGAAAGAGCCGAATTTCAGCTCTGCAAGTGTATATTGCAGCGGAACTGTGAATAGGAACAGATCTATCCATATCCCTGCTTTAAAAGTCAGAACACAGCCCCAGTCTGAGACTATATCTGACGGCTCCCACAGTCCCATCGCGCTCACGCTGCCGCCGCCGCGCAGTCCCAGCACACCGGCAAGACCAACGCCCACGTAGATCTGCACTGTAGCACCGAGCTGAACGGACGCATTGAATTCTCCGAGCGAGTCATCGAAGTTCACAGTCGCATTATTTGCCTCGTCATATGTGATCGTCGGCTTTGATGTATCCGTTCCCGCGCCGAAGAAGCCAAGCACATTTCCGCTTATATCTATACCGAAGTATGCCGGTATGAATACAACGGGAAGTATGGTATACCAAGCCATTTTAACTCCGGCAGATACTCCTATATATCCGCCTACACCCGTGAATATGCAATGTGTATCGACGGCTCCGTTATTCGGATTTGTCGTCTGCATATAGGTGAAATCGAAATACACGCCTATCTGCACGTCACATCTCCATGTCGGCGCGCCCAATGCGGATGTAGCTCCGTCATACAGCGTGGGAACATCCTTGAATATGTTTTGGTACGACGCCGCAAGACCATCTTTAAACGACTGTATAGGATGGCTTATGCTGAACATATCCTTATAGTATGCTCCGGTGTCTCCGGCATATGTAGCCGCATGCGTGCCCCTTACCTTATCGGCTACCTGCACGGGGCTAACGCCTATATACATCCTGTAACCGGTATCGGTCTTTATCGCACCGAATGACACGAACGGAAAATCAAATGACATTCCCGTGTTCCCAACGAGAGGCAGCTCAAGGAAGTCCATCGTTATAGGCAGATCGACATGCTGCAGCACCGGCACCTCTTCGGTGTTCTTCTGAGTGAATGTGTAGCCCGTAAACACATCCGCGTATGTGGTGCTGTTCATATCCTCGTCGTTTTCAGGCTGTATGAGATTACCGTTTTCGTCATATGAGGCGTATACCGAGGTCGCTCTGTCGGTGGTAACTCTCAGATACAGTCTGTTGCCCGGAAGCGCCTGTGAAAGCGAAACATTTGCAACAAATTCATCGCCCTGCTTTTCAGCCGGATACGATGCTATTTCCGTATTCGTGGCAGCATCATATATAACAAATTCTATGCCTGTAACATTCTCGTCAGCGTTTAATTCTTCCGTAACAACACCGTTCTCATCGATCGTCTGCTTTGTGTATTTTGCGGGTGATGTGCATCGCGCCCGAAGCGTTACGCTGTCTCCGTCGATGATAAGGTTATAGCCCTGATTTACCGCGTCGGAATATACCTCTATATTGTTTATGATGCTTCCGTTTTCGGTGTTTATCAGCTGCTGTCCTGTTGAGACCTCGTTTACCCATATGCCCTTTGTTTCAGTAGACATATTCCCTTCACTGTCTGTTACGACGAATTCATGCTCGGTATAGTTGTAGCCGTTGTGCGGCAGCCGCATTTCCCTGAGGCTCTCCTCGCCGTTGTAAGCTATGGTATAGCGTATATAATGCTCATTATCTCCGGAATAATTGTGGTCGCTTATTGAGCGGAACAGCGGTACATTAAAATTGCCCTCAGCATCCACTACGGCAAACGCGGTCCCGAAATTCACGATCGCACCCTGAGCGGGGAGCATATTTGAATACCCAACCTGCCTTGTGGACATGTTATAGCTCGGACGGTATACACTGCCCGATATGTCCTGATAAAAGTTAGCATAATAGTCATACTCCATCGACATCTCTATAATATTTTCCTCAGGAACGTTCGATGCCTCATGGAAGAATACCTCACCGGTATATTTCTTGTCGCTGTCCGCCTCTTTCCAAAAAGCATAGTGCGCATAGCTGTCGTAGTTTATACATCTTGCGGCAAGCGAATATATCTTCCCGTAGACAGGCTTGTCGTATACGATATAGTCGTTATACCGAACGCCGTCTATCTCGGTATGCTCAACATACGGTGTTGTGAAAATACCGTATGACTGATCGCACATCCGTAAATTGTCCTCTCTTACGCGTACCACTATCGCGTTGTCATTCCTTGTAAACAGCGGCGTTATCTCATAGTAGCCGTAGCGAAGCCTTTCGTTGTCGTCAAGGAACTCGCTCGTTCCGCCATCCTCGCTGTACGGTACAATAACATCACGCTTTACCCAGTCGGTATCGGACTCGTTATGCTTGTAGCTTACCATGTAACCGGCAGGACTGTACAGATCCTTGTACTCGTCGCGCATAACGGTTGACAGCTTTATAATATCGCCCCTGTGGTATGTAAAGGTCTGCGATGAGGATATATCCCTGTCGGTGCCGCTTACATTAAAGTATCCGAAATTGTTCTCGGGCACGTTTATTTTTATCTTTGCGTCCTTATACTCGAACTCCGGCTTGAGCTCTATCCTTCCGCGGAGCCCGAATGTGCCGTTCTGGTTTTTCCAAGCATCCGAGGAGTTGTTCTCCTCAAAATAGATCCGCGTTCTGTTATTATAAAGCCAATCGGACGTCAGATAGAAAGTGTGTGAGGTACCTCCATCGTTTCCGTAATTAGCTATTTGAGTTGCATAGCCGTCCTTTATCATGCTTACACTTTTCAGATATGTGTACGGTGTTGAGACATTCTTTCCGATAGTCTGCTGGAATGTAACCGCGTTCTTGCCTTCTTTTGAATACCGAACAACTTGGTTGTTAGTGTCGTTATTTGCTCCGGCAAGGGCAAGGAATGTAGCATCGTTCCATGTCGAGTACGAACCGTCCGCATTGAGAAATGTGAGCGGGTCCGCATTCTGCAGGTTTACTACAAACGGTCTGTAGATAGGTGTTATGCTGTGTATCCACAAGTTGTCACAGTTTTCGCAGTTGCCGTCATTTAAAATCGTTACCCTTGCCGGATCCCAGAAACTGCTGAGAACATTTGTCTTTGTACCGTCTCCGAAATTGCTCCTGCTTCTATATACATCGCTTCCTGCAGTCCATTGATTCCAATTTAGGTCAAGATGGTATGAGCCAACAAAGGCTACTATAATATCTGCGCATGAACCTGATCTCGCCCAGTCTATCTGAACTCCTGCAATATCTGCGCCGCGGTTATCTGCGATAGTCCAGCTTGCGCCTGTGGAGCCATACCAACTCGTCCCGAATGTATGATCCCACCAGTTCCCATTATCTTTCCATTTCATTGACCATTCTTTAGCGCTTGAGTTGTATGTATTTGTGCCGCCAAAATGGCTGTGGTTTCCTTTCTTCGCAGGATTCGACAGGTTTATCGGACTGCCAAGCTCAATATCGCTCACACGCGCACTCTGCTCGATCGCCATAAGCGATACTTCACCGTCCTCACTTACGACCGTATCTGCCGCTCCGGCTGTGCCGGTCATTGTGACGGTAACGCTCTCCGTGCCTATCTCACAGCCGTTTACAGGCTCCAGCTTCAAGCCGAAATCCGCGTCTCCGACAAAGTATTCGGTGCGTATCGGTATCTCTATCGTGCGCCTGTCTATTCCCATCGGGAACACTACCGACATATCCACTGGCGAAAAATCACGTCCCGCCTGCGCCGAGCCGTTGACCGTGGTGAGTTTTGCCTCGGCAATTGTATTTAGCGCACCCTCACGGACTATCTCGACCGTGAGCGTGTCGCCCTCGGCATGATAGCTGCTTTCCGTAAAGCTGACGACTGACGGCGCCTGCTCCTCATCGTCGAGTATGGTCACGGCACAGCTTGACGCGGCGCTGTTCGTGGTAGTTCCGTAAGGCTCGGCAAGCATGAGATAGAAATATCTTATACCGTCGCCCTCGCCGTTGTCGATAACGTCGATGGCGATATATTTCTCGCTCTCACCCTCGGCAAAGTCAACGGTCAAGGTCGCGCCAACAACAGCGTTCGTTATAACATTAGCCATATCCTGTATCTGTTGGAACGTATCCGTTGTTGACGTTACCTCCTGCGGCTCGCCCGAAATACCGGTGTACATGCTGCGCGCCTGCTGCAGCGGGTCTGTGCTGACCGTTTCGCCGTCCGCCGTATCCGCTGCCTGTTCGGATGCTGCCGCCGTTTCGGACATTTCGGCAGTATCGGCTTCAAGCTCCGTTCCAACCTCTGTTTCGGTCGGAACCGCCGTCGGCTCCGCCTGTTCATCCGGCTGCTCCGGCTCGGTCGGCTCGGTCATTTCCGCAGTGCTCTCGGTCTCTGTACCGTTCAAGCCGGTCTCGGCGCTGTCCGCCGCAGGAACAGCATCAGCTGTCTCGGTATCCGTTTCTTCTGCCGCTTCGAGCGCCGGTATTTCCGGTATAAACATATCCGGAGTCTCCGCAGCCCCGCCGTCCGCCCCGGCGCTCTCACCGGGCATATCCGCCGTCTGCTCTGTGTCGGCCGCTCCCTGTTCGGCGGCGGTATCCTCCGCAACGCCGCTTTCATCCTCAATGTACTCTATCGCGCTGTTAACGGCATCCACGGTAGCATCGTAGAGCCCGTCGTCAGTCTCGAGCTGCGCAAGGTATTCCTCATCGCTAACAAGCTCGCTTTCGGTGTACTCTTCACCCTCCATGCGCTCGATGAGTGATTCGTTATCCTCCGGGTTGTTGACCTCGGCATCGCTGCCGACAACGGAGACAGTATAATCCTCTCCGTATTTAGCCGTGAGATCCGATATTTTTATCGTCACCCCCGACGCCGACGCGCAGTCGCCGCCTCTGCCAAGGCGAAGCAGATACCTCTCGTTAGCACCCTCCTGCAGCTGCGCGCTTGCCGCTGTCAGATAGAACACATCGCTTGATAAGATGTCCTCACCGATCTCTGTCTCGGGCAGATATACATCCGCCGCCTCCGCCCTTGCCGGAAGCTGAATCACAGCGGCGAGCATCGAAAGCGCAAGCGCCGAGCTTATCCCGCTTTTGAGGAGCCTTTTAAATTTTCCTTTCATTCGGTTTCCCTCCTTGTTTGTTTATCAACGAGCATCCTGTCTTTTCATAAGCTGCTTAAACTGCCCGTCAATGATTTTCAGCTCATCATATGTGCCTTCCTGCACGATCACCCCCTTATCCATCACAAGTATCCTGTCGCATTGCTCTATTGTGGACAGTCTGTGCGCCACGATTATCTTTGTGCAATCGAGCTTATTTATGCTCCGGGTTATCCTTGCCTGTGTTATATTGTCAAGCGCAGAGGTCGCCTCATCAAAAATGAGTATTGACGGCTTTGAAATGACAGCTCTCGCTATAAGCACTCTCTGCCGCTCACCGCCGGAAAGAGTACAATTCTCCTGACTTACCGGAGTGTGTATGCCCATCGGCAGCGCGGCTATAGTCTCCGTAAGACCTGACAGCTCTATCGCCTCATTTACCTCCTCTATGCCCGCATCCGGCTTTGTAACGGTGATATTTGAATATATGTCTCCTGATATAAGTCCCGTATCCTGCATCACCGTGCCGAGCTTTTGCCGGTAATTTCTCAAATCAAGCTCGCGTATGTCAAAGCCGTCTATATAGACGCTGCCCTGCTCTGCGTATTCAAAGCCGAGCAGCAGCCGTATCAATGTGGATTTTCCGCAGCCGGAAGCGCCTATTATACCGACGCTCTCGCCGGCGCGGATATGCGCCGAAAGCCCGTTTATGACGTACGGCGCATCGGAACTGTACCGGAACCGCAGTTCCGATACAGTGATCTCACCGCTGAACGTCTCCGGCTTTTTCCTGCCTGAGCCGTATTCCTCGCACTCGGCGTCAAGCATAGGTTTTATAAGCGAGTACGATGAGCGGAATCCAGATATCATCTGTATTATTACAGCCGCTCCGGCGCTGGCTGCGGCATATGCTCCGTATGCCGCGGAGAACGCGATATAGTCCGAGGCTGCAAGCCGCGCCCCAAAAAGGAATATCGCCGCGGTCGTAAACACCTGTATAAGCTTGTATATCGCCGCTGAGTATTTGAGCAGGAACGGTTTATCCTCATGCTCCGCCGCATCGAGATAATATTCGCTCCAGCGCCGCAGCATACGCGCCTCTGCTCCGTTAAGCTTTATCTGCTCCATGCCGGAAAAAAGCTCATAGCAAAATCCCGACATTCTTGAAAGCGACGCCGCACAGCCGCGCATCCACCTTGAGCTCATTATACCCTCCGCCGTCATAAGCGCGATGAGCAATACGGAAGAAACTATCACCCATCCGAGCAGACTCGGAGCGTATGTCCATATCTGCACGAGATACACCAGCGATAATACCATTCCTATGCACGCGCTAATGCTTCTTACCGAAACGATCTTCGTTATATCAGAAAACTCCGTTACCGTGTTCGCCAGCTCGCCCGCGCGGGCATTTTTGAAAAACTCCGGTTTAAGCGACAGCAGCCTTGAAAACACCGCGCCCTGTATATATACTCCGCAGCGGAGCATGGTGTTTGTAAGGATAAGCGACTGCAAAAGTCCCAGCACCGCCGCCGTCATTACGGCTGACAGCATAAGCGCCGCGGCAGCGGATACTCCCTGTGTTTCCCCCGCCGGGATGATCCGCGAAAATATAAAGCTGTTCACCCACGGCAAAAGCATCCCGGAGAGCAATGTGAAAACAGAAGCCAGCACGACCGCTAACGCGTCCTTTTTTGAACAGCATTTGATCATGAAGGCTATAAGACCTTTCATACCGATCCTACCTGGACCCATGCCCTTGTAAAAGCATACCGAGTCCGATGTGAACCGCGCCGCATTTCTGTGTGTCAGTTTGATCCTTTTGCCTTTATCTATGTACGAGCATGTACCGCCAGGCGACGGTATCACCGCAAACCAATGGCCGTCCGTTGTTTTTACAAGCATCGGCAGAGCGCAGGTCGTATACCAGTCCGCGTCAAGCTCCGTATACCGCGTTTTTATATAAAGCTTTTCTTCTATATATCTGAGCTGCTCTGAAAGCGGGAGCCGATCATCTACCCGCTCATGCTCGTTAAGGAATTTCAGCACAGCATTTATCCCGTCATGATCGGTCTTATCGCCCAGCGCCGCATTCATATTCTCATATGCGCGGGCAGCCGCCTCGCGGTTTTTCGACCTTATACGTTCATTTTGTTCTCGAGCATCCATCTATCCCACGCTCCTTACCAGAGCGCTGTATGCTCCGTTTATTTTCATAAGCTCGTCATGTGTGCCGCGCTCGATTATACTGCCCTTGTCCATGACTAATATCTCATCGCTGTCCATAATGGCTGAGAGCCTGTGCGCGACTATTATGAGCGTTATGCCAAGAGCCTTGATATTGTTCATTACGCGCTCCTCGGTGTCCGCGTCAAGCGCGCTCGTCGCCTCGTCCAGTATCAGCACCGACGGTTTTTTTACGAGCGCGCGGGCAAGCTCTATACGCTGCCGCTGACCTCCGGAAAAATTGGAGCCGTTTTCCGACACATGCTCGCGGTAGCCGTTTCTGCGCCTTATTATGTCCTCATGTATGCACGCCGCCTTTGCCGCCGCCACGACATCGTCGTACGGTATCGTCTCGTCCCACATTGTTATGTTGTCAAGCACCGTCCCCTCGAAAAGGCGGATGCTCTGACTCACGGACGCGACCTTTGAGTAGAAATAGTAATGATCTATCTCACGTCTCGCAGCGCCGTTAAATGTGACGTTCCCGCCGTTCTCGCTGTAGAGACCCGCTATTATCTTTGCTGCCGTTGACTTTCCGCTGCCGCTGCCTCCGGTTATCGCGACACTGCCGCCCCTTTTCACAGTCAGATCGAAGCTGTCTATAAGAGGAGGATCGAGAGGTGAATAACCGAAGGTGACACTGCCGAGGCATATGTCTCCGTCCATATCCTTTGTCTGCTCCGCTCCGGGATCAAGAAATTTATCGTCCCCGGCATAGCGCATAACGTCATTTGTCCGTGCCGTCTGCCCTTTAAGCGTCTGCATCTCTGTGCCTGCATTGACCATACTGCCGACAGGTCCGAGCATCGCCGCCGCCAGCGCCTGAGCCGCTATCAGTATGCCCGTGCTCATCGAGCCGGAAAGTATCTTCCATACTCCGGAAATAAGCACCGCTCCTGCTCCGAATGCGTTTAGAAATGAGAACAGCGCGCTTATATAAACGCCCGTTTTTTCAGCTGATGCCTTTGTGTTCACAGCCTGCGTTCCCGCAGCCATGAGCTTTGAGAGCGCCGCATCCTCGGCGCCGCACGATTTTACAGTCTCTATAATATCAATCGTACGGGATATATCGCCCTGAAGCGCTCCAATATCACGGCTGTAGGAGCTCATATCATCATCAAGCTTTCTTGAGCCTATCAGCATCACCGCAGCGTTCGCCGCTGCGCACAGCAGACCTATGAGTGCTATATGCACGTCAAAAACAGCAATAAGGATAAGATACACGGCCGCCTGCATGATATATCCGGGCACAGGAGAGAGCATACGGCATATATTTATACCCATCCTCATATTCGCATTTTGTCTGTTAGCAAGATCGCCCTCGCTGCGCTGCGAATAAAATTCTATGGGCAGCCGCAGCATGCGCCCTATAAAGCCGGAATTGATACGCATATTCAGTCTCATGCCGAGCCTGTGCCGCACATTTTCATTAAGCGCGGCCGCGGCCGCTGTTATGATGCCGGCGCATAACAGTGTTCTCAATACCACCGTCAAATTCTGAGGATTGCCGCCTATAAGTATCCTGTCGATAAAAACAGAGTTCAGAAACAGCATTGCGGCGCTGCCGGTCAGTGCGCACAGCTCCAATATTACAAAATATAACGTATACGGCAGAAAGCTCCCGGCACATGAGCGTATATAGTCTGTAACAGCCTTTCTGCCTTTGTCCCTTTTGAAGCTTTCCGACGGGGCAAGCTCGATAACGATACCTGTAAACGACCGTGAAAACTCTTCCATGCCAGCTGTCCTCAGTCCATATGCCGGATCGGCAAGCACCGCGCCCTTTTTATTAAATCCGCACAGCACGAGAAAGTGATCCATGTCCCAATGTATTATCGCCGGAGTCCTTATCGTTTTCGCTCCATCCACACTTGCGCGGAGAGCTCTCGTTTCCAAGCCGTGATACCGCGCCGCCTTTACTATGCTTTTCGCGTTAACGCCGTTTCGAGACACACCGCACTCGCGGCGCAGTTCCTCAAGCGTCACGGACTTGCCGTGATAGCCTAGGATCATCGCGAGTGATGCCGCGCCGCACTCCGTCGCCTCCATCTGTAAAACAGGACGGACTTTCTTTACCTTATCCATACAGCTCCTCCTAAAGCAGCCATTCATACGGCCGGCATTCCTCTACCACGATATCGGCGGTGCATACAGTCCCCATCGCGACATCTATGCTGCCGCTCGACGGATCCGACCATTTCAGTCCGCTCTGCGCCGTCATATCCGGTATAAGAGTTATTTCTATCCGCACATAGCTCCCGGTATCGTCAAGCGGTCCCGCAAGCAGCTCTCCGCTCGTTTCACGCACGCTTTGACCCGTAACAGGGTAAGACGATATTTCCGAAATGTACGCACGTATGTATCCATATTCGTCTCTCGGCGCAAAATCCGGCATCACCTGGACCTCCATACCGAGCGTTACAAAGCCGCTGCTGTCCGACGGGATAAATGCTGTAAGCGTTCTGTTGTTCCCGCTCTCATCATACGGCACAACGGAGGCTACTCTCGCGCCCTCTGCCATATAAGCGTTTTCATCGGCTATATATGTTACAGCTCCGTCCACCGCAGAGCGTATCATGGAACGTCTGTCATATTCGTCGTATAAGCCTTGCAGCTCAGCCTCGGAAATGCCGTTCTGCCGTCCGGCCTCTATCGCGGCTAAGATATCCTCCTGCGGGATGACCGCTAAAACATCTCCGGCTTTTACTGTGTCCCCCTCCGAAACGACTGCCTTTGACAGCGTCCCTCCGTAGACAGTATATACGTCTCCGTTATTTTTAGCCGGCCATATCGCACCGTTTACCGTCACAGTCTCGTATATAGTTCCGAAAAAGAGCCAGAAAGCGAATGATGCCGCGCAAAGCATGAGAAGCGCGGTAAATACTCCCGTTTTTATGCTCACCGCGCGCACGGCGTTTTTCATCCCGGATCTCGATGAAAAGCTTTCGACCGCCTCTTTTCTGAACAGCTCCATTATCTCACCTCATCCTTTAAAAGATAGTCTGCGGCATATCCTTCCGCGTCAAACATGGTGTATACATTATCCCTTTCCGCAAGCTTCCCGTTTGCTGAAAAACTCAGGTCTTGAAACAGCCCGGAATATCCGTTTTCGTGAAGCACCCCGGCGATCCTTCGCGGATCTGCTGTGTTTTCATTTACAGCCGTGTCCGCTATCATCCTTACCGCGTCATAGCCCTGTATATACCACAGATCAAGCTCTTCACCGGTCTCCGCGGTGTATTCCTCCGCGAATTTTATGTATCTGTCCATCTCCTCGTCCGTTTCGATATTGAATATAAACTCATTCGCCATTACGAAACCGCTCATCGCAGATGTCAGCTCCGCATCGTTCAGCGTTATATCAGTGTTGTCAAATGCCGTGTCGCCCGCGCATACCATGGAGGGCGAGCGTCGTTTTATTTGCCTAAGCAGTTCAAAGCCCTCTTCATTTTCAGCAAATATGACTACACCTTCAACCCCCAGGTTCGCCCAGCGGCTGTATATCCCGTCAAAGTTTTTCTCAAGCTCATATATGTTTACGCAGTCCACAACACCTATACCGTCATTGGATGTATATTGTAAAAAACCATTCATTTCGGACTGTTCAAAGTCTCTGTCCGCCGCGCATACAGCCCAGCGCCTGGCAGGAGTCTCCGCCGCCGCGCGGCGCAGGATCTCGCCGACCGTCTGTCCCGAATTGCACATGGAAAATACCGTGCTGTAGTGATTATCGTCAAACACGCTGTCGTAAAGGAAAAACGGAACGACAAATATTTTCCCCGCGCTGTCAAAAACATGCGCCGCAGTCTTGTTCAGCTCCATGTCGACCGCGCCTATGACAGCCGTAACGCTCTCATCCGCCGCAAGCATGTCCACTATCGCGGCGCCTTCCTCATAGCTGCCGTCATAGCTGTAAAATTCACATTCGATATCGAGACCGCTTTCCTCATATTCCGAGCGTGCGTCCTCCGCGGCCTTTTCGGTCCCGTCCTTATAACCGGGATACAGGTCCGCCTCATTGCCTATGACCGCTATGGTGACGGTGTCCTGTTCCGGCTCCGCACAGCCCGCCAATGACAGGACCAGCGCTGTCATCACAGCCGTGGAAACGATCTGTTTAAAATTCATATCTTCACCCCTTTGGCAGGTTAACAATCTTTACGGCATATATTCTTTGCAAAGCGGTTCCATGTCCTCAAGACTGTTCCAGAGCATATACACATCTGAGATATTTTCAGTATCCACATCCACAAAATTGGTTCCTGTGCCAAGCTCCGTTTCGGTTATATGCACATCCTTCAAACTGCCGTCAACCGTCTCTGACTTCTCTATCAGCGCCGCGCTGCGGTCAGCCAGCGAATATACGCTTATGAAGCCGTCGCCGAGACCCGTGATACGTGTCTCATTACACACGCTTGAATCGGAGCCGAAAAGTCTGCCGTGTTCATCACCGTGTATGTCATACAGATATTCTTCATCGTCAAATACCGAGCCGGCATTTGTTGCCGTCCATTCCAAGCCGTCTGCCGAATAGACTACCTTACCGCCGTCATTCTTGACGTATACTCCCTCAAGGACTATCGGGGAGAGCTCGGTAAAATACGATGCATTGCTTGCGGTATCGAAATAATACCATGCAGCGGTTCCATCGGGATAGCTGACAAATACCTCGTCACTGCCGGCATTTACCGTAACATTGTCTATAGCCGCGGTCTCGTCCGCAGAGGTGATGCAGCTGCCGTAAACATTGATATTGCCGCTGAGGTCGAGACTTTCGTTCTTTACGGCAATGCACCCTATCATATTCGTACTTCCGAGAGATGTCACCGCGCCCCCGCCGCCTGACAGAGCCGAGTTATCCGCAAAAGTCGAATATAGGATCGCGGCATCGCCGCCGTCGTTATATACAGCTCCGCCGTTTGAGCTGTTACCGATAAAAACGCAGTTGAGCATATCGAGTTTTGCATCGCCGGTGATCCCAACAGCTCCGCCGTAGCCCGACGTGTTGTCTCTGAAGCTGCAATTCTTGAGCACCATGCTGCCGCCGTCGGAATACACCGCGCCGCCCGAAAGCCCGCTTTCGCAGTATGAAAACATACACTGCTCGGCATACACATTGCCGCCGAGATTTTCTACAGCTCCGCCGAGATCATCGCTGCAGCCGGAATTCAGACAGAGTGAGATCAAGCTCAATTCGCCGGTCTCCGTCACCTTGAATAATTGATTTTGCTCATAGCCATATACAAAGGCAGCGACCCTGTCTGACCCTGACGGAGAATATGCACCGTCTATGAATACCGGACCGTCTATCGTTATGGGGGAATCTACGTATAAAATACCTATGTTGTCAGCGAGAGTGACTTTATCACTGCTGCTTCCGTATCTAATTATATAGCCGACCGCTTCTCTGAGCGATATATCCCCGTCATAAGGATCAGTCACGTCGTATTCCGTGGTCACCTCATATGAGATGTTTTCCTCAATATACAGCGTGCCGAGTTCCAGCTCCGCACTTCCAAAGTACCCCTCAGCCGATGCTATTATGCTGTAAGTTCCCGAAAGCTCCGCTTCCCACGAATCAAAGCTTATTATATCGCTTGTTTCTCCGTATTCGAGCGGCGCTCCGTCCATGCGGTAAAGCTCAATTCTTTCGCCGTCTTTTTCTGCATATACAACAACGTCAAACTGAACCGCCCCGCCGTCGTACGTAGAACTGTTTCGGACTCTGAACGCAAGTGACTCTCCCTCTGCCAACGCTTTCGCGCCGTTTTCGAGCGGTGTAAGCTCTGTTGCACTTGTCTCATCCAAAACGATCTCAGCAGCGGTATAATACAGCTCCGCTTCATCGGAGTATAGATTTATCATCGGTCCGCCGTCGTACATTATCCGGAGCCTGAACCTTACTCTGTCGCCCCGCGCATATACAATACAGCTTTCCGGGGGAATATTCGCCTCAGACATAATCGAAGCATTTCCCGCCGGCTCCTCATCACTCGTATAAGCCTGCTCCCACGCGCTCCAGCTGCCGTCTTTGTAATATGACTGCATAAGCGTGTATTCCGCGCCATCCGGCAGACCGAGCCCGTCAAGTCCTTCATAGTTGATAAGAGTCTCTGCTGAGCCGTTCGTAAACGACCCTATCTCAGCGCTCATGAACGCCTGCGATATATCCGTATCCGTTTCGATAACAGTGAACTCATACTCTGTCGTATTATTGTAGTAATACGCCTCCTGTATCGTTTTTTCCGGGTTCAGGCTTAACGTCACCGTATATTCGCCCGGTGAAAGCCCTTCAACGGATAATTTTGATGTCTTTGATACATCTGCATTGCCGAACGGCTCTATAGCTCCGGAATACGTGCCGCTCCCGCTCCACACGGAAACGCCTGAGCTGTCCGTGATCTCTGCGTTATACGATAATTCACCCTCCCAGTATAAGTCTGCAAGATTTTCTATAACTGGCGTTATGTATATCGTATCGCCCGCGGCAAAGTTATGTGCCTCAAGCTCGGTGTCATACGCGTCATTTGAAACATTGACCTGCCAGAAATGCAGATCCGTATCGTTAAACTTGTCAAGTGACGCGCCGGAGTCGGTCTCATACAGCACTTCATCACTGTACGGGAATAAGAGATAGATGCTTTCCAGAACGCCTGCACTGTCATAATAATCTGTAAAGCGCCAGCTGTCATAGCCGTTTTCCGTGTACGGCTCCATGTTCAGCACATGCAGCTTGTTCGGAGCCGTGCGCCGATCCGTGTCAGAGGGCATATCCGAATCGGAATCGGAAACGATAAGCGCCGTATAGTACCTGCTGTCTTGTTCCGTGAGATCTTTATCGCAGATATAGCCCCATAACGTAATAGCATGTCCGCCGTTCCTTATACCGTTTTCATCTATCCATCCCAATGCGATCCCGGCGCCGCTGCCGTTCTCAAGCCCGGTGATCGCTGTGTTTATGTTTTCATGCGCAAATTCTATATCCGCGATTTCCATGACATCCCAAGATGAATACTGCGTTAAATATCCGCCGCTGCTGCCGTAATCCTTGACAACGGACCAGCCTTCGAGCGACTGAGCAGGGTATGTCCCATCAAAAAACCAATCCAGACCATAAAGCTGCACTGAACCAAAGTCTGTGAAATGATCTGTGAAATCTTCAAATATATCGTCCGTGCTGTCGAACCCGGCTTTTGCGCCCCAGCCCGTATAATGCAGCACGTTTGCCGCCGATGCCGCCCAGCACAGCTCGTCATCTCCGTCTGACGGCATGTTTGTTTTTTCCGTATCTATAAAACCAAGGGCCTCCATTTCAAAGACCGTGCCCTCAAGCGCCGCCGAAATAAGCTCTCTCTGTACCATATCAAGATAAGCAGGAGACAGTCCCGTTATGAATGCCTCTGTGCCGTCCTCCTCGGAAACAGTGAAGAGCGTGCTGTAATAGCCGTTCTGCACCGGCAAACCGTCACTGCTAAGATACACTCTGTCCTGCGGGATTATATCATTAAGCTCTGTTTTCATAAGACTTACGCCGTTTTTGAACAGCTCATACGATGCTATCTTATCCGCCGAGGCGCACTCCTCAATACTGTCGGCATCGATAACTCCCGAAAGAGTATGTGTTTCTCCCTCGGTATCGGTTATAACGGTATAAAACCCGTCCGCGCACTCAGTATGAATATCCGCAAACATATCATTCGAATACGCTGAACTGTTAAGGGTGTACGCTCCCAAGAAAGCGGCAAGCGCGGCCGTCAGGCACAATGTGATTTTAAATGGTTTTATCACCATGGTATTCCTCCTCGTTTTGTTTTTGAATAATTATATTCTGTTATAATTATACCACTAACAAACACAGATGTCACTTACTGTTCATCACAAAAAGCAACAGTTTATCACAAAACCATTGTAACTGAAAGCGATTAGTAGTATAATATTATTTATAAAATACGCATAAGAGGTTACCTATTATGAATTTAGCTATTTGTGACGATATTGATAAAGACCGCGAGCATATAAAAGAACTTCTGCTCCGCTATCTCAGCCAGCATGATATTACAGCTCATACCTATACATTCGGTTCGGGCGAGGAATTTTTAAGCTCGTCCGGCATAACATTCGATGCTGTTTTTATGGATATATTCATGGGTTCCATGAATGGTCTGGAGACCGCAAAATTGCACCCTGACAAAACATGCCGTTTTATCTTCACTACCACGAGTCCTGATTTTGCATTGAACGCATTCTCAGTAAACGTGGTGCATTATCTGATAAAGCCTGTAACCTATGAAGGGATCGCGGAAGCCATGCAACGCTGCTTTCCGACGTTGTCCGCACCGGGACCCATTATACACATCAAACAAAAACGGCTTACTGTGCCAATATATCAAAACGAGATCATTCATGTCGAGGTATTCGGAAATAATCTCGTTATACACACTGCACAAAGGGATATTGAGGTGCGTATGCCTCTGAAAACATTCTATGAACAGCTTGACAGCACTGTTTTTATCCGCCCTCAGCGCAGTCATATAATAAACATGAACTATATTGAAGAAATCGCCGCTGACAATATACGTTTGCCCAACGATGCGGTGATATATATAAGCAGAGATCAGATGTCGGAGAGCAGGAAAAAGTACGAAATATTCCTGTTTAATAAAATACGAGAGGAGAACAAGCTGTAATGAATATCACAATAGACCTTTTACGTTTATTTGCAGGCTTTTTTCTGCAGATATTTCCGTCC
>DVNB01000094.1 GCA_018714695.1 Candidatus Ornithomonoglobus merdipullorum
TCCGAAAGTAAATTCGCCGCTGGAGCTTGAAAATATTTTTGAGCTTTTAAAAAGCAACACGCCCGATCCAACCATAAAACTTGAACGTCTTATTTTCTCAATGATACAGTCGCTCGGATATTCCAGCTCGATAAACTCAACGAAAAATCACTCGCTGATCCCTCATATAAAAGACTACATTGATAAGAGGATCAACACGAAAATAAACATAAACGAAATATGCAAAGTCGAGTTTTCAACTTCACCGGAATATTTTTCACGAGCGTTCAAAAAAATGTACGGAATGTCTCCGTCGCAGTATATACTTCAGCAGAAACTAGATCTTGCGAAAATGCTGCTTGACAAAACGGATCTTCCCGTGCACGAGATCTCCGACAGACTCGCTTTTTTCGACGCCGCACACTTTTCGCGCTCGTTTAAACAGATTTACGGCATGTCTCCGAAGACATACAGAGAGATCTCAAAAACAGCGGCAGGCTCTGCCGATACACAAGGCGCGTGATCGGCAAGACTCCTGAAAACCGGCTCATACCGCGATCAACAATAAAATGGCCGAAATCTCTGTCTGTTATACATGATCTCAGCCATTTTTTTGAAGCCCGGCTCCTATGATTATTCTGTTTCCGATATAACGCGCTCTGTATCTAACATGTCAGCGATTTCGCATCTTACCAAACAATTTTTCTTCTTTCCCGCTCCCAAAATTCAGTCGTCGTAATTAAAAATTCTCCAAAAATTCTCTTACGAAAACACAGCTCCATGAAAAGCGGTCGGTGCACAAGCCCTCGCCCGTCACAGGGTCATAGTTTTCGTGAATGTACTCTCCGTCATTGCATACCCATCCCAGGATTGTATTTTTTATCGTGTCCGCCGTTTCATGAAAACCGTAGTTTTTAAGTCCCTTTGCAGCAAAATATGCAACGTTCAGCCAGCACGGGCCGCGCCAGTACGCATCCGTCTCAAAACTCGGATCGGTGTACGCGACCGTTGGCATTCCGGGCATAAAATGCTCCTTTGCGGTCTTTTCCATACACAAAGCTCGTTCGCCGGACGATATTTTTATGTACATCGGCATGAACGATGCAGGAGTGAGCGTGTCAGAATGCGCATTTTTTACAAAATCATAATCTGTATATGACAAAAGCTTCTCATTCCAAAGCCGCTGCTCGATGAGCCGTGACAGCTCCTCCGCTTTTTCATCCCATTCGGACGCATTTACGCACAAAGCGTCCGCCATTTTTCTCATTGCTCTGTACGTCATTACCATATAGCAATTCAGATCGACCGTCCACAAATTCTGTGGCTCGCCTCCGTCCCAACGCGGCGAGTTGTCCCAACCTGTTTCAAAACGCACACGTTTAAGATATTCTTCATCACCGCATCCATCACTCCTATCAGCATCATAATGGAACATGCCCCCGTTCTTTCGCTCTTTTTCCCAGAAACGTGTATTTTTTTCAAGCTTGGGATAAACACGCTCCAGGAACTTTAAATCGTTTGACGCCTCAAAAACACGCATTGCGGCATGAGCCATGACCGGCGGTTTTGAATACATATCCACGATCCTGCCATCCTCAAAGATCACATCCGGCAGTATCCCCTTGTCTTTTTGAAAGCTTAAAAACCCTTCGATCTGATCTTTGGCGATATCGATATCATACGGTATCATGCCAACAGCAATAAATGCCTTGTCCCAATTCCAAATGCCCGGGAAACGCCCGCGCGCGGGAAACACCATTGTGTAGCCGTCCCATGGATAGCCTGTTTTATCATAGATATTTCCACGCAGTATTCTTTCCGATTTTTTGAGCAGCTCAGCTGCTTGCTCCGCAGTTATTTTTGTGTTTTCCATTTTTACCTCCATAATAATCATTTGGAAAATATACCTTAATTTTTAAAATACATTGTAAATCAAAAAGTATCAATATAAACGGAATAAACGGACAAATTTGTCCTGATACATCTATTCTTCACGCTGTCTTGTAAATTCGTATATATTTTCAATGTTTTAATAGGATTATACTATATTTAAAAATGCTTGTCAACCTATTTCGTAAACACTTTACAGTGCTTATATAATACTTACGCCATTGCGGCAAGTACATTTCCCTTTTGTGGTTTTTATTGTATTCGTAATCCAATATATCTTCCTCCAATTCCTCTATCTAATCCACTTCTATGACAGTCACAGAAACTGCGATTTGCTGCGCTTTCTTCGACTCCAACTATTTTCCGCGTCTGTTTAAGCGTACTTACGACAAAACTCCGTGCGAATACAGAAACTCATTTTTCATGAATTAAAAGATTATATTGTTTGCTTTATTCCATGCTTACATCGTTTCTTTATTCTGCGTGTGGTATTTAAATGAATATGACTCTCTATTCAAATCAGTCCTTTGCTTTCAATAATAAATATCTTGTACGATTAAATATCGCCCGGTCTATGGTCTGCATATTACGATAGCAACTGTCAACAGCTAGCTGTTCTTCCAAATCAACAGATGGATTTAAATCATAATAGATTCTTCTATACGCCTCGTCCACGGCAACACTATAATCCATACCATTCTGAACCGCTGTTATTAAATCTGCAAGCAGCATCTTCAAGTATTCCTCTGCCTTTGCATATACCTCCGGTCTTAGATACATATCCCTTATATCAAGTATCGCGTTCTGCGCAATAGGTGACAGTATCCCATAACCATGACCATTTGTTTCCCCGGCAATTACCGCCTTTCGCACCCTTGTATTCGCCGCCCCGGCAGCTTCGGTATAACCTAGCTGTCCCGCTGCTACTTCGTCAAGAATATCACCTATAAGGTTCTCCACTATAACTATCTGTTCCTCAGTCGTATTGAGCGGCACTGACTCCCGCGGGATCTCCGCCGCCTGCACGGTTGATAACGTGAGCATTGCCGTTATTACCGCCGTAAATATTTTTGTTGCTTTCATTGTGAATTCCTCCTCTTAATTTATTTTTCTGATCTAATAATAACACGCAATGCTCACCTGAGTCAAAAAAATCAATATGAGCATATAAATTTGACAAACCGATATTGTTATGGTATAATGCGCGGCTTCAGTAGCAGTTTGGTCTCCTAAACACAGTAAATCCCACGCTTTGGGCAGTGGAAACCACCACGTTATTGGCGCTCGACGAACAGTGGATAACGAGAATGTTTCCGTCCGTATCTTTACCGACCACTATTCCCACATGGCTGTAGCTCGGCAGGAATGCCAGATCACCCGCCTGTACCGATGATTCCGAAACACGCCTGCTGCGATCGCGCTGTCCTATCGTTCCGTCTCCCACACCGCTCATGCCGCTGTTCAAGAACACCCAGCTCACAAATCCGGAGCAGTCAAGACCATATGCACGAAGTGTTCCCGACGACGGACTGCCTTCCGCTGTTACCCTGTGCATAGTTCCCCACACAGGATCCCAGCCGATCGCACTCGATTTGCCTCCCCAGAAGTAGTTTACCTTCCCGACAAGCGAGCCTGTATTTTTCACTACGTCCTTGCGCTTTTGCGGCAGGCTGTCCGGCAAACCTTCTATTATACTCCGAACATCGGCATCGGTTATTGCAAGGCTGTGGCTCGATGAGGTTATTACATCTCCATGCTCAAGCAAGGTCTCAACAGCTTCACGCTGTTTTGCCGTAAGTCCGTATTCGTCCATAAGCTCCTCTTTCGTTTTGCCGCGTATTGTTATTGCAAGTTTCAGCCCCGTTGTTTCACCGTCCGAAACTTCAAACGTTGTAAACTCCACCGCATTTGCCGTTCTGAAATAATCTTTGAGTCTCTCCGCTTTAGCTTCATCAAATACCACAACATCTTCGGCAGTGTCATCTTCGGCTCCGGCTATCTTTGCCGCAAATACGGCTATAACAACATTATTGTCGGTGCGGTTATCGATGATCTCCGCCTCTGTATGTTCCACAGACAATTCGATATCCTCGACCTCCTGTGTTAGCTCGATATTGTATTCCGATATTATCTGCGAGAGAGGTATTGACCCTGTTTCGTTTACTTCCTCTGATATGAATATCCCGAACGGACTTGCCGCTATTGCCGCAATGATTGTTATAACTATGAGCACCACAAGCAGCACCGCCCATCCGCCGAGCGCGGCTATTGCAGATACCACATTCTTTGCCGCTGCCGCTATAGCCTGCGCCGCCTTTACCGCAAGATGAACAGCCGCGCGTCCGGCTGCTTTTGCTGCCCGGGCGCTGCGCCGCACCAGCTCCTTTGAACGTTTTGCCGCCTGCTTCGCAGCCTGTTTTGTGACCTGCTTCTGTGTTTTTGATACAGCGCATTTTGCTGATTTTACTAAAAAACAAAGGTTTAATGTGTCCGTTATCTTGACATAGCACCACTCATAGGCATAGCGGCTTTCTTAGACTTATATCCGCCGCTTGTTTTTAGGCTGTGAGTATTTCTTTTTACCTCCTTAGGCTTGCTCTTTATATCCTTCACTCGATCACCGCCTTATAGAGCGTCATTCTCATATTTCACTGTCACCCTCAGCGGATATTTTTCTTTTATCTCCGAAAAACCTATAGCGTCCTTGAACTGTGATATATAGCCGCGTATATCTATTGTAGATACACATACAAAAGTGTTGTCCTTAATATGATATACGTCGCACACCTCGCCGAGCGTCTCGGATATGCACTTCTCGACTCTTGATATAGCCGCTTTCTTCCCTTCTGCTCCAAGAGTAATAAATATATCAGACAAATTATCTATTGATATTACCGCCGTATTAGATTTCCTATTTATCTGCATAACATCACACCTCACTTCCCGGACTTGTGCTCATAAGCGAATACAGCTGTGTATCCGCAGGGAAATCATTCACGAACGGCACTATTGAGCCGCCGACCTTTATCAGTCCATGTCCCGCAGGCGCGTTCGTTATATATCCCATCTGCGTCTGTGAGATGTTCAATAGTCCCGCAAGCTCTATCCTGTCGGACGGCGCTTGATTTAGCATCAGCAGAAATTCACTGTTTGCAAGCATTCCCCGTGCCGTTTCATTGCTGAGGCAGTCTGCAATATTCTGCGTAATGCCCGTCAGAAGTCCTCCGTACTTTCTGAAACGCTTCCATGCCTTTAATAGGAATTCGGCGCTGTATGGATTTTTGAAGAACAAGTGCGCTTCGTCTATGTACACGCGTGTATATTTTCCACGCTTGCGGTTCGCCATTACTCTGTTCATTATATTATCGAGCATTATCAGCAACCCGATAGATTTCATCTGATCTCCGAGCTCCAGTATGTCATAACAAGCGATACGGTTATTTACATTGACGTTGCTCTGATGTGAGAATGCGTCAAGGCTTCCCGTTGCGAACAGCTCAAGCGACAGCGCAAGATCGTGTGCCTCCTGCTCCGGCTGCTTCAAGAGTTCTTCACGAAAATCCGCAAGTGTCGGCATTGTCTCCGACTTACCTTTGAAATAATCGTTGTAAACGCTTATCGTACAGCGGTCTATTATCGAGCGGTCTTTTGCTCCCACTCCCCCGCCGAACCTTGCATCACCGTTCTTCAGCAGCTGGTCAAACAGTGAGATAAGGAACTCAGACTTGATAGATATTGGATTGTCCTCCCCGCCGGTGTCTTCATTTATATCCATAGCGTTTATATGGTTAGGTGACGACGCTGACAGCTTTATCACCTCTCCGCCGAGATTTGACACTAGCGGCGCATACTCGCGTTCGGGATCTACAACGATTATATCATCATCGGTGAACAGTGCTGCCATTGCTATCTCCATCTTTGACGCAAACGATTTTCCGCTGCCTGACACGCCTATGATGAATCCGTTGCCGTTCAGCAGTAATTTTCTGTTGCACATAAGCAGATTATGCGATATAGCGTTGATACCGTAATACAATCCGCCGTCGTCGATTATCTCCTGCGTCTTATATGGAATAAGCACAGCCGTGCTCTCGGTCGTTAATGTTCTTACAGCGTCTATTTCCATAAGTCCATACGGCAGCACGGTATTCAATCCGTCCTCCTGCTGAAACTTCAATACGGAAAGATTGCATAAATCTTTTCTGCCTATAGACATCAATGTTTCGGTATCGTTATCAAGCTCGGCAAGGCTGTCCGCAAGATGCACAAGCGTAATCGTTACGAACATCATCCTCTGGTCGCGTGCTGTCAGGTCGTCCATGAACTCCTTTATCTCGCTGCGCATCTGCTCCATTTCATACGGAACTGTGGCTGAGAAGTTATTTGCCATGTTTTGCTTCTGCTGCCATTTCGTTATATCGGTCTCTATGGCAAGCAGCTTCTTCTGTATCTCCTTGACTGCTTCGTCCGTTGGTATGGGCTGAACGTCTACCGACACCATCATACTCCTTGAAAAGTCCGTAAGCTGTGACAACAATTCATCTTTGAGAAATGACGGATATTCTTTAAGGAACAGAACTCTCGCATACCTATCGCCTATTTGGATATAGTCCTTCTTAAACTCAATGCTGTCAGGCGATATATAGTCCTTAAAGTGCGCACCTCTCGCCATTGCTCTCTTGAGGTCAAAACTGAACTCCCCGGCTTCGTTTCCTCTGAAAAACTCATAAAAAAGACGGAGCCTTTCTTTATATCCAAGCTCCGTTATCTGTGAGGATATTTTTGCAAAGTCAGCTGCCAAATCGCTGCCGACACGCGCAAAATATGTTCTAGCCTCTTTTATATTCTTTTTCTCCGCCGATATAGTGATATATTTCTCATGCACGATATTATTCGACTCCGCCAGCTTATCGTTGAGCAGCTCCTCAAGCTCCTTTGCGTATTCTTTGTAGTTTTCATTTGATGCGGGAAGTGTCATTTGCTCAATAGCGTTGTTCTGAAGCTGCCTGTTATATATACTTATCTTTGCGACCGCATCGGTCGGCAGTCCGTTAAGGATCGCGCTGTGCGCAAGGAACATTTCTTCCTGCTCCGCATTGGACGCCACCTCGTAATTTATATCCGAAAAGCGCCACATCTTCGAAAAAGTCCTGCCGCTCTGTATTATCCCGTCCTTGTATATGACATCAACCGGTATCGATTGCTGAACGGTTTTCGGTATCTTGCGCTTAGGCTTTTTTACTCTTTTTGTTTTTCTTAACAGCACTGTTTACACCCTCTCTGTATAAATTATATAGTATGTTCTCCGACTTGAAAACACGTCTGCCCGAAGCAAGGAACTCACTTCGGATATATGCCGCTGCGAACTTTTCAAATGTCATGCCGTTGTACTTGAAAAATCCGGCTGCCGCAAACGGAGCAGCGAACAATACACACATCCATGACACCATTTCCTTACCAACAATATCCCGGAGCCCGAAATATGTTCCGACTGCCACTCCTACGGCAAGCACCGAGCATACGAACTGCCGCGCCGACAGCCCGAAAAACATACTTTCGTGATAATCCTTGATTTCTTTATTGATTTTGATTTCCATTGTAACCTCCTACAGCCCCAGCATCTCTTTCACGATCCTGTCCGCTCCCTTGATAAGTCCGACAAGAACAAGCATATTAAAAATCACTTCACCGATGTACTTCCATACCATTGTGACTGTCGTTATACTCGTATCAAGCTCCGGTGTGCTTGCACTTGCAAATGCCGAAAATATGAGACATGCCAATACTATGACAGCGCCCTCAAGGCATACGCCCACGTATGATTTTACAAACGCCTTGCCCATCTGTGATGTGCCTTCTCCTGCAAATGATGACAGCGGCACCGGCGCCAAAGCGGTGTACATATAGAGCCTAAAAAATCTTCCATATACTGTCATTATCATTATGAATGCCATTACCGTTATAAACAAACTGCCGAGTATAGTAACCAACCACAGCGGTATGCTCGCCCAAAAGCCCGCGTCCTCCACAGCCGCTTCTATAGCCGCCGGCAGTGTCACGGCTGCGCCGCCGATACCGCCAAGGCTGCCGGCAATGCTCTCCACCACTCCTCCGCATATCGTATATATCGTTGTAATGATATCCATAGAGTATGTTATGGCAACTTTCGCGGCAACAAACCTTATGAAATGTTTCAGAGCATACTCCGGTCTTTGAAAGTCACGGAATGTTGCCGTTGACTTGAATATACTCATCGCAAAGAACAGTATAAGCAGCCCATAGCCTATGGCCTGCAATGCTCCGTTTATGCCGGTGACTATGTTCCATATCGCTCCGCCCTTGAACTCCTGCGGCGACATCGTGACAAGCCCCCATATTTCCGACATCTTATCGTTCCACGTTGCAAACGCATTTTCAAGGTTCGCAACGATCCAGTTATCACTCAAATTTCGTTCACCTCCTACGCTACGCAAAACTCCGTTTTGCTATGCTACAACTTGCTCCGCAAGTTGTTTACCTCCCTACGCTAACACAAAAACAGCCACAACTGTTTTAATGCAGTTATGGCTGTTTTTGATATTCATTTAAATAGAACCAAATGCTATAGCATATACTTTAGAATAAGTCGCTGTGCGTTCCTGTGCGGGTTAATGATAGCGTAAGC
>DVNB01000095.1 GCA_018714695.1 Candidatus Ornithomonoglobus merdipullorum
TAGTCACGTCGTGTAGGTACATAATCTCAAAAGTTTTTAAATCGCATAATACTCGAAAAAACAGCATCATATTCACAAAAACGGAGCACAACTATGCTCCGTTTTTTCTCTTTAAAGTGGCAAACTCGGGAGGAATTCAGACTGACACACGGTAAGACTTATTATATGGGAAGCGGACACGAGCTTGTCCGCTTTGTCCGCTTTGTCCGTTTTTTTGTCCGTTTTTTCACTTTTTTGTCCGCTCATCCTGCGGCATTTGTGATATAATAGATGTATAGAAGAATATTCACCGGTCAGATACACGCGCTGTAGGTTCGGAAACTGTCACACAGGATACCAAGCGCCGAAATAGATGCCTTTTTGCTGTACCGCATAATGCATGCCGTTTCGGATGTAGATCATGTGTAAGTAAGCCGAAGCTCTGCATCAGTGTATCAAGGCGGCTTTACGGGACATGAGCTGTCATTCAAAAGCACGCCTTATAAGACCGGTTCGTCAAGCGGCGCAATGGGGCAGCCGATCTTTCTTACGGCTGAGAGGGCTCCGGTTTTTACGCCTGTTCCCGACAAGGAATTTGACAAGACTTTTGACAATAAATCTGACAATGAACTTGACAATGAACTTGACAATGAACTTGACAGGGAATTTGACACCATATATAAACTAAATAAGACGAAACGAGACGAGATGAAACATCCCCCCTCTATCCCCCCGCGCCTTGCGGCAGGCGTGGGGAGGATGATGAGCGATCAAAAAGCAGAGGATGTTCAAGCAGCTGTAAATGATAACCTTTTGTGTTGTCTTTGTCAAAGTTTTTATTTATTTACTTGACATAGAGGCGGAACTATGGTAGAATTATAGTGATAATCTATTACAAGTAAGGTGATAATCATGAAAAAAACAGCATCATGTTTCATAGCTGCAGCAGCGCTCATGTGCGCGACGCAGGCTTTGGCAAGCTCGCCTACGGTATATTTAAACGGTACCGAGATGACTTTTGATGCGGAACCTTATATATCCGAAGACAGGACAATGGTGCCGTTCAGAGCATTGTTCGAGGCTGTGGACGCCGATGTCGTATGGGATGCCGAAACACAGACAGTCATAGCGGTAAGGCCGGATGAGACCGGAAGCACAAGCATTACGCTGCAGATAGGCAGTACCGATGCTTTCGTAAATGAGGAGAAGGTGACGCTGGACAAGGCAGCCGAGATCACAGGTGACCGTACATTCGTACCGCTCAGGTTCGTTATGGAGTCCTTGGGCGCGGATGTCGAGTGGGATCCGGATACAGCTTCGGTGTACATCACAACCGAGGGATAATTGTATATGAAACGCCGCTGTAAGTGGTTTGATCGAGATCTGCAACGGCGTTTTTTAGGTTGACCGTGAAGCGCTTTATATCGGCCTTCATGGCAAATATTTTTGGAGGTTAGTTTAGTTATGAGATCAGATGAGAAAACAGTCGAGAAGAAGGGAAGATACGGGGAGTTCGGAGGTCAGTACGCGTCTGAGACGCTTATGAATTCCCTCATAGAGCTGGAGGAAGCTTTCTTAAAGTACAAGGACGACAAGGACTTCCTTGACGAGCTCAATTACTACCACAAGCAGTATACGGGGCGTCCTTCGCTCCTTTACTATGCCGAGAAGATGACGAAGGATCTTGGCGGCGCAAAGATATATCTTAAGCGCGAGGATCTCAATCACACCGGCGCGCACAAGATAAATAACGTCATAGGTCAGTGCCTTTTGGCAAAGCGCATGGGCAAGAAAAAGGTGATCGCCGAGACGGGCGCCGGTCAGCACGGAGTGGCGACAGCGACATTTGCCGCGGTGCTCGGCATGGACTGTGATGTTTACATGGGTAAGGAGGATACGGAGCGCCAGTCGCTTAACGTGTTCCGTATGGAGCTTCTCGGCGCGAAGGTGCATCCTGTAACATCGGGATCAGCAGTGCTGAAGGACGCGACCAATGAGGCTATGCGTCAGTGGACATCGACCGCGGACGAGTCGTTCTATGTGCTCGGCTCGGCAGTGGGACCGCACCCATACCCGGAAATAGTAAAATACTTTCAGAGCATCATATCAAAGGAAACAAGAGCGCAGATACTTGAAGCGGAGGGCAGACTTCCCGATGCCGTTATGGCATGCGTCGGAGGCGGCTCAAATGCGATAGGCATGTTTGCCGACTTTATAGACGAGTCCGGCATAAAGCTCTACGGAGCCGAGGCCGCGGGCGAGGGCGTTGATACCGACAGAACGGCTGCCACGATCTCATGCGGCAGTGTCGGTGTGCTCCACGGCATGAAGTCGATATTTTTACAGGATAAGGGCGGGAATATCCTTCCCGTGTATTCGATCTCGGCAGGACTTGACTATCCGGGCATAGGTCCGGAGCATGCAATGCTTGCAAAGACGGGCAGAGCTGAATATCTTCCGATAACCGACGCGGAGGCAGTCGATTCATTCGTGTATCTCTCAAAGACAGAGGGAATAATCCCTGCGATAGAGTCGGCGCACGCGATAGCGCTTGCGCGGAAGATAGCTCCGAAGATGGGCAAAGACGAGATCCTTGTCGTATGTCTTTCGGGACGCGGCGATAAGGACGTATATTCCGTCGCGAAATATCTCGGCAGAGAGGTCGAGGAATCATAAGGAGGACAACGGTTTGGACAGGGCGAAGATAAGCCGCATAAACGAGCTTGCGAAAAAACAGAAGACAGTCGGGCTCACCGACGCGGAAAAAGAGGAGCAGAGCAGGCTCAGGCATGAATATCTTGCGCTTGTCCGCCGCAGCTTCAAGGCTCAGCTCGACTCTATAAGATTTACAGACGATACCGGCTCGGATACGCCGGAACAATAAGAATATTTGCCGCGTTTTCCGCGCGGCAGACAGAAAAGAGGTAACATTAATGTCATTAATCATTCCCAAGGATTATCGGTCCGTACTTGACAGAAGAACTACGGAGACCGCGATCAAATTTATCAAGGACACATTCCAGAAGGATCTTGCGAGAGCTTTGAATCTCCAGCGTGTTTCCGCTCCGCTTTTTGTGAGACCGGAAACAGGCCTCAACGATAATCTTAACGGTGTTGAGCGCCCCGTTTCATTCGACGCTCCGTGCATAGGCGGCGCGACGCTTGAGATCGTGCATTCGCTCGCAAAGTGGAAGCGTCTTACCCTCGGAAGATACGGCTTTGAGCCGGGCGAGGGACTTTATACGGATATGAACGCGATCCGCCGCGACGAGGAGGTCGACAACCTTCATTCGATGTACGTTGACCAGTGGGACTGGGAAGCGGTAATAAAGAAAAGCGAGCGCGAGCTTGCAACGCTTAAAAAGACGGTAAGCAAGATATACGCGGCTCTTAAGGATACTCAGCGCAAGGTTTGCGAGCGATTCGATATACCCGCAGTGGAGCTTCCCGATGACATTGTATTCATAACGACTCAGAAGCTTGAGGACATGTACCCCGACGATGATCCGAAGGAGCGTGAGAACAAGTTCCTGCGCGAGAACGGCGCGGCATGCATCATGCAGATAGGAAAGGTGCTCGCATCGGGACAGCGTCACGACGGACGCGCCCCGGACTATGACGACTGGGAGCTCAATGCCGATATAGTAGTATATTATCCGCTGCTTGGCTGCGCTTTCGAGCTTTCGAGCATGGGAATAAGAGTGGATGAGGATTCGCTTGTATCGCAGGTAAAGGAAGCCGGATGCAACGAGAGACTTGAGATGGATTTCCATAAGATGATACTCAACAAGGAGCTGCCATACACGATAGGCGGCGGTATCGGTCAGTCGCGTCTTTGCATGTTTATGCTCGGCAAGGCACATATAGGTGAGGTACAGCAGTCGGTATGGCCCGACGATATGATAAAGACCTGCAAAGAGGCGGGAATAGATCTCACGTAAAATATGATCTGAAGGGGATTTGAGATGAAAACAACAGTAAAAGAATTATTCCGTTCGATGGACGAATTCGGCGGCGGTGAGGTAACCGTTTCGGGATGGGTCCGCACGATACGTTCATCAAAGAATTTCGGATTTATCGAAATGAACGACGGCAGCTTTTTCAAGGGCATCCAGATAGTTATCGAGGATTCAAAGCTCGATAACTATGCGGAGGTGTCAAAGCTCAATGTCGGCGCCGCAGTGACGGTCACCGGAACATTGGAGCTCACGCCCGAGGCAAAGCAGCCGATGGAGATAAAGGCGGAGAGTGTCGTTATAGACGGAGAATCCACTCCGGACTATCCGCTGCAGAAAAAGAGACATTCATTTGAATATCTGCGTACCATAGCGCATCTGAGACCGAGAACGAACACGTTCGCAGCCGTGTTCAGAGTCCGCTCTATGATAGCGTACGCTATACACAAGTTCTTCCAAGAACGCAATTTCGTTTATGTACACACTCCGATAATAACGGGCAGCGACTGCGAGGGCGCGGGAGAGATGTTCAGAGTGACAACGCTTGATCCCGATAACCTTCCGATGAAGGACGGCAAGGTGGATTTCTCGCAGGACTTCTTCGGCAAGAGCACAAATCTTACCGTGAGCGGTCAGCTCAATGTTGAGACATTCTGTATGGCATTCCGAAACGTTTACACGTTCGGACCTACATTCAGAGCCGAGAATTCGAACACAACGCGTCACGCAGCGGAGT
>DVNB01000096.1 GCA_018714695.1 Candidatus Ornithomonoglobus merdipullorum
CCATTTTTATGAACATACGGACAGTAGTGTGTACGTGTGTTCTTTTTTTATGTATTAATTGCATAGGCAAAAATGTATAATATTCAGTGTAAAAGCTTAAAATTTAGTAAAATTAATAAAGATGGCTTGAATTTCTGCAAAATTTATGTTATAATAAATATACACGAGTTGTATTGGTTTGGCATGAGAGGAGGAATGAGTATGGCAGTAAGCGGAATAGAGCATGTCGCGGTCGTTTCGTTCGACACGGCGGCGCTTAAGGACTGGTACATGGATATGTACGGCGGCAGAGTCGTATATGACAACGGCAAAGGTACATATTTTCTTCAGTTCTCTGACGGAAGCATGATCGAGTTTGTTTCGGCTCAGGAGGAAAAGGCTGCGGATGCGGAGAAGATGGCGGGAATAAGACATCTTGCGTTTTCGGTGAGTCCGAAGGCTTTTGACGAGATCGTTGCAAAGCTCAAAGCTGACGACAGGGTCGAGGAGGTACACGATGTGTCCGAGAATGCCAAGGGACTCAAGACGTATTGGTACAGAGATATAGAGGGAAATTATTCTCACCTTATATATCGTCCCGATCCGCTCGGTTAAGTTTAATATTTTATATTAAAATACATGCATTTTTAAGGAGGAACATTTCATGAGTGATTATTTGAATTTCAGTCTTGAAGGTAAGGTAGCGCTCGTTACCGGTGCTTCATACGGTATCGGTTACGCTATCGCATCGGCATTCGCTAAATGCGGTGCTAAGATTGTCTTCAACGATATCAAGCAGGAGCTTGTAGACAAGGGTATCGAGGCTTATAAGGCTGACGGTATCGAGGCAAAGGGCTATGTTTGCGACGTTACTAACGAAGAAGCTGTACAGGCGATGGTAAAGGATATTGAAGAGACTGTAGGCGTTATCGATATTCTCGTTAACAACGCAGGTATCATCAAGAGAATCCCCATGTGCGACATGACGGCTGAGCAGTTCAGACAGGTCATAGACGTTGACCTTAACGCTCCGTTTATCGTATCAAAGGCTGTAATTCCTTCAATGATCAAGAAGGGTCACGGAAAGATCATAAACATCTGCTCAATGATGTCAGAGCTCGGAAGAGAGACTGTATCGGCTTATGCAGCTGCTAAGGGCGGTCTCAAGATGCTCACAAGAAACATCTGCTCAGAGTACGGTGCTTACAATATCCAGTGTAACGGTATCGGACCGGGATACATTGCTACACCGCAGACAGCTCCGCTCCGCGAGAAGCAGGCTGACGGTTCAAGACATCCGTTCGATCAGTTCATCTGCGGCAGAACACCGGCAGGCAGATGGCTCCAGGCTGAAGAGCTTACAGGTCCGGCAGTATTCCTTGCATCGGATGCTTCAAATGCAGTTAACGGTCACGTTCTGTATGTTGACGGCGGTATCCTTGCTTACATCGGAAAGCAGCCGTAATCACAAGAGAAAATGTATTTTAGAGCGCGCGGCTTTGTGCCGCGCGTTTTTCTGTAACGGAGAATGGAAATGAGATATACGAATAAGCTTATAACACTTATTGTAGGTGCGGCGGTTGTGATCCCGCAGAGCGCGTGCGCGTCCTCTGATACGATCGCCGTATATGTGGACGGCGCGCGTGTAGGATTCGATGTGGCTCCCGTTATATTGAATGACAGGACTATGGTCCCCATGCGTGCCATCTTTGAGGAGCTTGGAGCTGATGTCGGCTGGGATGCAGGAACCGAAACCGCATCTGGAACTCTTGACGGAGTAACCGTAAATATCACGATAGATGAGTCCGTGATGTACCGAAACGGTGAAGCGGTAACATTGGATCAACCTGCGGTAATAATAGACGGCAGGACACTTGTGCCTGTGCGTGCGATCTCTGAATCATTCGGCTGTTCCGTGACATGGGACGGGAGCACACAGAGTGTCTATATCATTTCGGAGAGCGGAGATCATTTTATTCCGGAGCTTGTTCCGGAATACAGCGGCAGCGCGTATACGGTCATAAACGGCAATGACCCGTATTTTACCGAAACATCGGACGTTTCGTTTGAGAATTACAGCGAGCTGGACTACCTGGGCCGCTGCGGCGAGGCTTACGCGTGTCTTTCCTTGGATACGATGCCGACCGAAGAACGCGGAGACATAGGCTCGGTAACGCCTACGGGATGGGTAACGGCAAGGTATGATTTCATTGACGGAACGTATCTGTATAACAGATGCCATCTTATAGGCTTTCAGCTCTCGGCAGAAAATGCGAACGAGAGGAATCTTATAACCGGCACAAGGTATATGAATGTAGACGGTATGCTTCCGTTTGAAAACATGACTGCTGATTATATCGAGGATACGGGAAATCATGTAATGTATAGGGTCACGCCCGATTTTCGCGGCAGCGAGCTTGTTGCAAGGGGAGTGCTTATGGAAGCGCAGTCGGTCGAGGACGGCGGCAGCGGGCTCAGTTTTAATGTATATTGTTACAATGTTCAGCCCGGTGTGACGATAAACTATTCCGACGGCTCAAGCTTTGCCGGCACAGAGATAGATACGGATGACGGAGAGACGACGGTATATATTCTGAATACACGGTCGATGAAGTTCCATTATCCGGACTGCTCGGGAGCGGCAAACATGAATGAGCGAAATAAACAGGAATACAGCGGCAGCCGTGAGGAGCTTATAGCACAGGGCTACAGTCCGTGCGGGATCTGCTCACCGTAATATGATCATCAAAAAAGGACGCACCGGCGTCCTTTTTACGGTTTTATTCTGCTGCGGGAATAAGCGATTTTATCTTATCGAAGCTTTCATCGCTTATCACATGCTCTATTCGGCAGGCATCTTTCTGAGCGGTATCCTCGCTCACTCCGAGCGATATGAGATATTTGGTCAGAGTCTTGTGCCTGTCATATATCTTTTCCGCGATAGCCTGCCCCTTTTCGGTCAGAAGTATCATACCGTGCGGGTCGTTTTCAATGTATCCATCTTCTTTCAATAGCGACATTGCCCTTGACACACTCGGCTTAGAATAGTTCATCTCATGCGCTATGTCGATCGAGCGCACATAGCCGTATTTGTTTTTCAATATAAGAATCGTTTCAAGATACATTTCGCCGGATTCAAGCAGCTTCATATCTAAAGACCTCCTCCCGAGTGCTGTGTGATGTTCCGATCAAGGCGCCTTGCGGTAAGCCTTTGAAACATAAATTAAATATATAAATATATTTTAGCACAAACTAACGCATTTTTCAAGTGGAAATTATGATTTCCGCTAAAAAATATATATATAAATATTAATTTTGATAATAAATTTTTGCATAAAAACAGTTGTTTTTTCTTGCGGAAAATGATATAATGAATAAGTGTAAATAGCATGGAAAGTTTTTCGGTATGCCGCATGGGAGAATGGAAAGCGGCTTTTCGGAAAGGGTGGATCATTTGTTTAAAACATTTCGTGAGGATATAAGATCGGTAATTGAGCGTGACCCGGCGGCAAGAAACGGCTTTGAGGTGTTTTTTCTGTATTCGGGAGTCCATGCCGTGATGTGGCACAGGATCGCGCACTGGTTTTATTGCCGTCACATGAAATTCATAGCGAGACTTATTTCTCAGTTTTCGAGATTCCTCACCGGCGTGGAGATACATCCTGCCGCAAAGATAGGCAAGGGGCTGTTTATAGACCACGGAATGGGAGTGGTCATAGGTGAGACCGCTGAGGTGGGGGATAACTGCACAATATATCAGGGAGTGACGCTCGGAGGTACAGGAAAGGAGTGCGGCAAGCGTCATCCTACAATAGGCGACAATGTAATGATAGGCTCGGGCGCAAAGGTGCTCGGACCGTTTTGTGTGGGCAGTAATTCAAAGATAGCTGCGGGAGCCGTAGTGCTCTCAGAGGTGCCTTCGGATTCCACTGCGGTCGGAGTCCCTGCGCGGATCGTGAGCATGGGCGGTGAAAGGGTGTATGATCTGGATCAGGTCAAGATCCCCGATCCGGTAGCGCAGCAGATAACGGCGCTGAGCCTCAAGGTGGATGAGCTCAAAGCGGAGCTTGAAAGACTAAAAAATGAAAATAATACCGGCGGAACCGCCGGGACATCGGAAGGAG
Source organism: Candidatus Ornithomonoglobus merdipullorum (assembly GCA_018714695.1). Classification (GTDB taxonomy): domain Bacteria; phylum Bacillota; class Clostridia; order UBA1381; family UBA1381; genus Ornithomonoglobus; species Ornithomonoglobus merdipullorum. The sequence continues at coordinate 4,104 of DVNB01000096.1, forward strand.
AACAGTAAATGAAAATCTATAATACTATGACAAGGAAGAAGGAGGAGTTTATCCCTCTTGACAAAAACAATGTCAAGATGTATTCATGCGGTCCTACCGTGTACAATTATTTTCATATAGGCAATGCGAGACCGTTTATAATTTTCGATACTATGAGACGGTATCTCGAATATCTGGGTTACGGTGTAACATTCGTTCAGAATTTCACGGATATAGACGATAAAATGATAAAGCGCGCCAATGAGGAGGGTATAACCGTAAAGGAGCTCGGAGAGCGTTTTATAGAGGAATATTTTAAGGATGCGAAGGCGCTCGGGATACGTCCGGCAACGGTGCATCCGAAGGCTACGGAGAATATAGACGCGATAATAGACATAATCAAAAAGCTTGTGGATAACGGCTATGCCTACGAGATGGACGGCAATGTCTATTTCTCCACAAAGGAGTTCAAGGAATATGGCAAGCTTTCAAAGCAGCCGCTTGAGGATCTTGAGGCGGGAGCAAGGATAGACGTGAACGAGCATAAAAAGGATCCGATGGATTTCGCGCTCTGGAAGGCAAAGAAGGAAGGAGAGCCGTATTGGGATAGCCCGTGGGGCGAGGGAAGACCGGGCTGGCACATAGAGTGCAGCGCAATGGCGAACAAGTACCTGGGAGAGACGATAGATCTCCATTCGGGCGGACAGGATCTTATATTCCCGCATCACGAGAATGAGATCGCACAGAGCGAATGCGCGAACTGCAAGCAGTTCTCACGCTACTGGATGCATAACGGATATATAAATGTGAACAATCAGAAGATGAGTAAATCTCTCGGAAATTTCTTCACGGTCCGCGATATATTAAAGAAATACGACGGTGAGGTCGTTCGTTTCTTTATGCTCTCGGCGCATTACAGAAACCCGATAAACTTTGCCGATACGCTCATGGAGCAGGCAAAGTCGGCGGTGGAGAGAGTATATACATGTATCGATAATCTGGAGTTCCTGCTCGGAAATGCGGAGGCTAAGGAATGCGAGCCGGAGCTTAAAAATAAGCTTGAGGGCTGCCGTAAAAAGTTTATCGACGCGATGGATGACGATCTCAACACAGCGGATGCGATAGCCGCGATATTTGATATAGTGTATGCTGCAAATACCGAGATAACGAGTGCGTCGGGCAAAGAGGCGATAGAGCTCGCACTCTCGCTTATAAGGGAGCTCGGAGGTGTGCTTGGATTATTTGGCAAGGAGAGCGACAAGTCGATAGACGCGGAGGTAGAGGAGCTCATCAGAAAGCGTGATGAGGCGAGGAAGGCGAAGAACTGGGCTGAGGCGGATGCGATCCGTGACAAGCTCAAGGAGATGAACATAGTCCTCAAGGACACTCCCGACGGCGTTAAATGGAGCTACGCACAATGATGAGATTTACAAAACCGGCAAATGAATATAATGCATTGGTGCTGGCATATATAGGCGATTCACTTTACGACGTATATGTGAGGTCGAGGATAATTGAAGAACACAGCGGCATGACGGCGCACAAGATGCACGTGGAAGCAATAAAATTTGTCAGTGCGCATGGTCAGTCTGTGGCTGTAAAGAATATCGAAGGAAAGCTCAGTGAAAGCGAGCTCGCAGCGTATAAGCGTGGACGGAACACGAAGTCCTTCACCGTTCCGAAGAATGCCGATGTCGGTGAATACCGCCGTGCGACGGGATTTGAAGCACTGCTGGGCTGGCTCTACATCTCGGGCGAGGAGGAGCGGCTGGATGAGGTAATGAAGCTGTCATATGAGTCGCTGCTCACAGTGGGAAAAACAGTATAAAACAGTCAGCCGTAAAGCGGCGGCTGTCAGACGGGCGAAAGCCCCGAATAAAACCGGATGACCGTATCCGCGGTTGTCAGGATATAATCAAACAGGAGGAAAGAAAACAATGGATGCAAAAAGAGCTACAGAATTAGCTATCATCGCGAACAGAGTGCGCAAGCATGCTCTCACGGCGGTGTACAGTGCCCAGTCGGGACATCCGGGCGGATCGCTTTCGATAGCGGACGTTCTCACACTTCTCTATTTTGAGGTTATGAACGTTGATCCAAAGGACCCCAAGAATGAGGATCGTGACAGATTTGTGCTGTCGAAGGGACATACCGCTCCGGCGCTTTACGGAACGCTTGCGGAGAGAGGTTATTTCCCTGTTGAGGACATTCCCACCTTCAGACATATAGGCAGCTATCTTCAGGGTCATCCCGATATGAACAAGGTACCGGGAGTTGATATGTCAACAGGTTCGCTCGGGCAGGGCGTTTGCGCTGCAGGCGGAATGGCTCTTGCCGCAAAGCTTGACAAGAAGGATTACAGAGTATATTCGATCCTCGGCGACGGTGAGCTTGAGGAAGGACAGGTCTGGGAGCAGGCAATGTTCGCACCGCACTACAAGCTTGACAATTTCACGATATTTGTTGACAATAACGGACTGCAGATCGATGGAAACATCGCCGATGTAATGAATCCCAACCCGATCGATAAGAAGTTTGAGGCGTTCGGATGGAATGTTATTCACGCAAGCGCACATGATTTCAACGAGCTTTATGATGCTGTCGAAGCGGCAAAGCAGTGCAAGGGCAAGCCGACGGCGATCATAATGAAGTCGGTAAAGGGCAAGAACGTTTCGTTCATGGAGAATCAGGCGGCATGGCACGGCTCGGCTCCGAACGAGGAGCAGTACAATCAGGCTATAGCTGAGCTTGATGAGAAGATCAAAGAACTGGAGGCGATGTTATAATGGCAAAGAAGGCTACAAGAGTATCATACGGTGAGGCATTGGTCAAATACGGTGATAACGAAAACATCGTCGTTCTCGATGCCGATCTTTCGAAGTCCACAAAGACGGACACATTCAAAAAGGTATATCCGGAGAGGTTCATAAACTGCGGTATCGCAGAGGCGGACATGATGTGTGTTGCCGCGGGACTTGCAGCATGCGGCAAAATAGCGTTTGCATCTACTTTTGCGATGTTCGCCGCGGGCAGAGCTTTCGAGCAGGTGAGAAACTCGATAGGATACACGAAGCTCAATGTAAAGATAGGTGCTACACATGCCGGTATATCGGTAGGTGAGGACGGTGCGTCGCATCAGTGCCTTGAGGATATAGCGCTTATGCGTTCGATCCCGGGAATGGTCGTTATAAACCCTGCTGACGATATAGAGGCACAGCTTGCGGTGAAGGCGGCGATCGAGCATGACGGTCCGGTCTATATGCGCTTTGGCAGACTTGCCGTAGAGGATGTGAACGGTGAGGATTACAAGTTTGAGCTCGGCAAGGGCGTGCAGTTAAGAGACGGAAAGGATGTTTCGATCATCGCTACGGGACTTATGGTCCAGGAGGCGCTGAAGGCTGCCGATATGCTCAAGGAAGAGGGCATAGACGCGCGTGTAATAAACATCCATACAATAAAGCCGATAGACGAGGATATAATAAAGAAGGCGGCGGAAGAGACAGGAGCTATAGTAACGGCTGAGGAGCACTATATCATGGGCGGACTCGGCAGCGCTGTTACAGAGACTGTATGCGCAACAGCTCCGTGTCCCGTAAAGATCATAGGTACGGACCGTTACGGAAAGTCGGGTAAGCCGAATGAGTTATTTGAGGAGTACGGTCTTACGGCAGAGAACATAGCTGCAAAGGCGAAGGAAGCCATTGCAATGAAATAATCAATGAAATAATCTATGAGGCAATAAAAGTTCCCGCTGTCTTAACGGGCGGCGGGAGCTTTGTTTTTTTACAGGGAGGGTCATATGAGGAGAGTAATTGCGGCAGCCGCATGCGCGCTGATGATAGTGGGACTTGCCGGCTGCGGAGGAGATAACGGCGGACAGACTAGTAATGCTGCGGTGCCGAGGCTCAGCCCGGAGAACCTTATTTCGGCGGAGACTGCGAGCACAGCTGCGGGAGCGACGCTTGTGATGTCCGAGGATGGAGTGGTGAGCGACGGAAATATGCTGACGGTCACGTACGTTTCGGAGCCGCTCGGCGCGAACGACAGCGTGTCCGTGTCTATAGAGCAGTTTTCCGATACGCTTTCCACGGCGCAGATCTGGAGCGACTATGAGAGCAACAGAATATACAGGACGGATATGGAATATGTAGACGGTATAGGCGAGGACTGCTATATCGCTTTCCCGTATATAAACATATATGACCGCGGCTGCTATATCAGGATAAGCGCCGGCTCGGGCAGCGATGAAGGACAGAAGAATATGCTGATAAATCTCGGCACAACTGCCGCGATCGCGCTTGAAGCGGCGATCCCTGCGGATGCAGTGCAGAACAGCAATGTGATACAGTGAAGAAAGAGAGCACGCAAGACGGAGCTTACGCTCCGACGACTTGTGTGCTCTTTTTCTTCCTGCTTGTGAAGCCTATGATCATGAGTGCAGTTGGAATTGCGGCTATTATATATACAACTGGCGATTCCATTAAAAGCAATGTAAGTATTCCGCAGGTGGTGGTGAAGAATAACGATGGATATTCGATATTGAATATATTATTTTGCACGATCATTACAAGCTCTGCCAATCCGAGCACAAATGGAAGCAAAAGTATGAGCAGGTCAAATGCTTTACTGCCGGTCACCGGAGCTTTTCTGCCTGCAAATATGTATGCAGCAACAGAAATGATAAAATTCAACCCGACCATTGCCCATATCGGCGCACACAGTATCTTTTAGCGCTGAGGTGCTTTTTATCCCGATAAAGATATATATGCAGATAGCAAGCATTTGCAGAATGATCGTTGCGCCAAAAAGGATCGGAGCAGGAAGCAGTGGGAGCAGTATACCGCCTTCCGGACCTAGCCATGTTAATAAGAATATCACGAAGAACGCTATGCATGAACATACGTGAGTCAGTATAGGAAATAATATCTTTCTGATCATAGTGTCAGCTCCCTTATCTGTCTATATCCATTCATGACAAATTCAGTGATCAAATTTACTCGCACCCGCATACCGATCTCGGCTATGGTCTGCCGTATCAGGTTTTCGGAAATTTCCGGGATATACTGCTTCAGGCTCGTGTCATATGAGATAAGCTCATTGAACAGCTTTACGAGAAAATCGTTCGTGCGGCTTATGTTGTTTGGATATCCTCTTGAGATAAGCGCCATGTTGTTGTCGAAATTAGGCGCAAGTCCTATAATGTGACCGTCCTTGTTGCTGCGAAGAATGCCAAAATTGAAAGTGTGTCTGTCGGGGTTGGCGCAGATCGTGTCAAGAAAGAGCATTTTCACGTAATCGCCGACAGCGGCGGGACACAGCTTGCGAATAGCGTCAAGTGTGTCCGTATAATCTTCATTATCACCCATGAACGAGTAAGCAGGTTCAAAGCTGACTGCAGCATTGTTTGTAAAATCCTTTGTCTTTATGAAGCCTTTCCCGCGCTCATAACGAGCCATGTTAAATCCGAGCCTGTGCCCAAGACGGTATATAAAAAGCTCTGAAAACATTTCGTTGTGATCTGCTTTTTTGTAAATCTGCCAGCTTCCATCCGCCAACTTCCAACATTTCTCAAAGCTGCCGGTATTGGTCAGCTCCGGTGTCCTTGTGTGTTTAGAGGAAGCAGTTTTGTTGAAACTGTCATAACTGCCTGTCAATGCAAGATTTGCGAACAAGTCGTTGTCAAAGCGTATGTCTGAGTAATTAAGCTCCGAGCCTATCGGCTTTACCCAGTAGCAGTCAGTGATAGTGGCTGCATTCATTGCGATCACTGTGGATATATCATCTCTTTCAGATAGCCTGAGAGCTTTTTTCAACAGTCTTGAATTTGCTCGGTGCGAATCAATAGCTCTTGTTTCAAGCCATCTTTCCACGTTCCCAGTGTTTTTGAGATACAGCGGTATAAGATCGCCGTTAAGTATTTCAAGATTACCGGAGCGGTATACGCCAACCGCTGTATCTCGGCTCATTATATAGATATCCATAATATTCACCTGCCTTGATCGTTAGTCAGTTTGCATCCGTTTTATCCATGTCATTCGATGGCTCGTTTCCTTCACGCTTTATCGGCGGTATCGGCACAAAGCATTTTCTTTTTGATTTTGTCACGTATATAAAACCTACGACAGAGATCAATATCAGAAGCGCCGCCACGAACTGCGATATGCCAAGCACGCCCGGGATCAGATAAAGGATGTATGAGGTGTTGCGCATTCCCTCGAGCACAAGTCTGCCGCAGGAGTACCAGAACAGATAGAAGAGAACCACTTGTCCGTTCTTTGTTTTTTTGTCTCTCAGGAGCAGTATCAGTATAACTCCCGCAAGACTCCAGAGAGATTCGTACAGAAACAGGGGCTGCACCGGATCTGCTCCGTTTATGCTCATGCCAAAAAGCGAATCGGTGACCTGTCCGTATACCTCGCAGTTAACAAAATTCCCCCATCGACCGATGCACTGACCCAGAAGGAGTCCGGGACAGCATACATCGAGCGCGTTAGGGAGATTTATCCTTTTGATAATGCAGTAGATCGTGGTCGAGATCACTGCGCCTATTATACCGCCGTAGATCGCAAGTCCGCCTTCCCATATCTTAAACACGTCAAGCGGATCGTCTTTAAATTCGTCCAGCGCGAACAGTACGTAATAGATCCTTGCGCAGATTATCCCGGCTACTATGCCTATCAGCGCTATATCCCAGACGTTGTCGCGCTTTATGCCGCGTTTTTCGCTGTTGTGGGAAGCTAAGAGCAGGCCTAGCAGAAAACCTGCGAGGATAATGAGCGCGTACCAGTATATATTCTTTGAGCCTATTCTCAATGCGACCGGGTCTATGTCAAAGCTTATGCCGAGCCGCGGGAATGCTATATTGTTGGTCATGATGCTCACCTCCTGTTTATATATCGCGCATCGAGAGCGATATGCGCTTTTTTGCGGTGTCCACGCTCAGCACGCGCACCTTTACATTGTCACCAACGGAGAGCACATCTGTCGGATGCTTGATAAATCTGTCGCATATCTGCGAGATATGCACGAGTCCGTCCTGATGCACGCCTATATCGACGAACGCGCCGAAATCTATCACGTTTCTGACGACTCCGTCAAGCACCATGTCAGGCTTTAGATCCTCTATGGAGAGGATGTCGGAACGAAGCACGGGCTGCGGCAGCTCATCGCGGGGATCTCTGCCGGGCTTTAATATGCTGTCGGTTATGTCGGTGAGCGTGATGTCGCCTATGCCGAGCAGCTCGCAGAGCTTTTCGCGTCCGTATTTATCTTCGCGCTTTTTTATGTCCTTTATCGATCCTGACATTACGTCGTCGCTGGTGTATCCCAGCTCGGAGATGAGCTTTTCTGCTGCCTTGTAGCTTTCCGGGTGTACAGATGTATTGTCAAGGTAGTATTCACCGCCCGGGACTCTCAGAAAGCCGGCGCACTGCTCGAATGCCTTCGCTCCGAGCTTGGGCACCTTCAGAAGCTCCCGACGCGTTTTAAAGCTGCCGTTTTCAAGCCTGTATTTTTCTATGTTTTTTGCGACCGTCTTGTTTATACCTGCCACATAAGAGAGCAGGGAGGGGGAGGCGGTATTAAGGTCGACTCCAACGCTGTTCACGCAGTCCTCTACTACACCGCTGAGTGCCTCACCGAGTTTTTTCTTGTTCATGTCGTGCTGATACTGACCTACGCCTATGGATCTCGGGTCGATCTTCACAAGCTCCGCAAGGGGATCCTGCAAACGGCGCGCGATGGAGACGGCGCTGCGCAGCGCGACGTCGTAATCCGGGAATTCCTCCGCAGCAAGCTCGGAGGCGCTGTAAACACTTGCTCCTGCCTCATTGGTCATAACATAGTAGACCTTGCGGTCCAGCTTCTTTATGAGCTCCGATACGAAAATTTCCGATTCCTTCGATGCGGTGCCGTTTCCTATGGATATTATCTCCACGCCGTTTTTCTCTATCATGGAGCGCAGCACGTTTTCGGCTTTTTCCTTGTCGTGGTTCGGAAGGGTGCAGTAGACGATACCTGTATCGAGAACCTTCCCGGTTGGATCCACGACTGCCAGCTTGCAGCCCGTTCTGTAGCCGGGGTCAAAGCCCATTACCGTGCGCCCCTTTACAGGCGGCTGCATCAAAAGCCCCTTAAGGTTTTTGCCGAATACCTTTATAGAGCTTTCCTCAGCCGCCTCTGTCGCATCCGCGCGCAGCTCCGTTGCGAGCGACGGAGCTATGAGCCGCTTGTATGCGTCCTCTGCCGCTTCGCTTACGTACTCTGATGCCGGAGTCCTTCTGTTGTGCGTTGTCTTCCTTATTAAATAACGCACTGCTTTTTCATCGTCAGCGCTTATCTTCACAGAAAGGAATCCTTCCTTTTCACCTCGGTTGATCGCGAGGACACGGTGCGGCGGCAGCTTTGAAAGCGGTTCTGAAAAGTCGTAGTACAGACTGTACACGCTGTCGTCCTCTGACGTTCCCTTTACCGTGATGCTGCCGTTCTCGGAAGTCATTCGCCTCAGCGTGCCGCGGTATTCGGCGTTATCGCTTATTTCCTCGGCGATTATATCCATGGCGCCGTTTAACGCATCCTCCGGAGCTGCGACTCCTTTTTCCTCCGATACGTATTTTGCCGCTTCCGCGATCGGATCCGCGGGAGACTTGTCACGGCTCGTGAGTGCAGCTGCGAGCGGTTCAAGTCCGCGTTCTTTTGCTATAGAGGCGCGCGTCCTGCGCTTAGGCCGGAACGGACGGTAGATGTCCTCGAGCTCCGAGAGAGTTTCCGCAGCGGCTATCGCCTTGCTTATCTCGGGTGTAAGCTTTCCCTGTTCGTCTATAAGCCGCTCTGTTTCCGCCTTTTTGTCTGAAAGCGATCTCAGATATGCAAGTCTCGTGCCGAATTCACGCAGTGCGGTATCGTCGAGCGAGCCTGTCGCCTCCTTGCGGTACCGGGCAATGAACGGTATCGTATTTCCGTCGTCTATAAGCGCGATAGTGTTTTCAGCCTGCCATCGCTTTATCTCCAGTTCATCACATAGCTTTTTAACTATATTTTCTTCGTTGCTTTCTCCTTTTGCGGCATTTGTGACCGTCGTTTCACTCATATGTACAAAACCTCCAAACCTGTTGTAATACAAATGATAATTTTGTAACCGTTCTGAAATATTTTTTTGCAAAAACTATATACAAATCGTAATAATTGTGATATAATTGTTACATGCACAACATCTTGTGTTACATTTGTGTTATGTTAACAAAATATGTGCGCTCACCGTTTTCGGAACGTTAAATAGATTATACACCATTTTGTTCGGTTTTACAAGTGCGTTGCGAAAAACTTTGAGAGACAAAATTAAAAAGAAAAACATTAAAAAAAGGGTTGCGTTTTCTTCCGTTTTGGTGTACAATAATACATAAAGGGAGCAAATTGGAGCGAATGGGAGGAAAAATGGAGTCTCCCGATGCTTCCGGGAGGGAGGATAGCGGCGATGGATGCCATGTCATCCCTTATTTGCTGTTTCTTTTGTAACGATTTTGTCCGGGAAGGCGGTGATATACTGTGGTAACGTTTGTTGACGAATACGAACGCCAGCTCGATGAGCGCGGGAGGATAATCCTGCCGTCAAAGCTGCGTGACAGCGTTAAGAACACGGTATATATCACCCAGTCCACATCGGAGAAATGCCTGCATTTGTACACCGAGGAGGAATGGTGCAAGGTTGCCGAGAAGGTCAACCAGCTCCCGACAGCTACGGATTACAACGCCGCGGCATTCGTCCGTCTGTTTTTCGGCAAGGCGACTGCCGTAACGGTAGACAAGCAGGGCAGGATACCCATAGCGAAAAGGCTTATCGATTACGCGGGGCTTTCGAAAGAAGTAGTGCTCGTCGGTGCCAATACGCGTCTTGAGATATGGGATGCGGCGACATGGGAGGAATATCAGAGCAAGCTTTCCGAGACCATTATGATGGACGGTATATTGAAATACAACCTTAATATATAGAGAAGAGGTTCTGGAATTGGAATTTAAGCATTATTCGGTCCTTCTTAAGGAAAGTGTGGACGCTCTAAACGTCAGAGACGGCGGCATATACGTCGACGGTACGATGGGAGGCGGCGGACACTCGTATGAGATATTGAGCCGCGGAGCGGGAAAGCTCATAGGCATAGACAGAGACAGTGATGCCGTTGCGGCGGCAAAAAAAAGGCTTGAGCCGTTCGGAGACAGGCTTATTGCGGTAAACCGTAATTTCAGAGAGATAAAGGATATTTTATCGGAGCTTGGCATAGACGCGATAGACGGTGCTGTGCTCGATCTCGGAGTGAGCTCATATCAGCTCGACAATGCCGAGCGAGGGTTTTCGTACATGCATGACGCGCCGCTTGATATGCGTATGGACCGTTCGTCGGGAATAAGTGCCTATGACGTGGTAAACGGATACAGCGAGGAAGAGCTCACATCGATATTTTACGAGTACGGTGAGGAAAAGTGGTCGAAGCGTATCGCGCGCTTCATCACGGAGGCACGCGGGAGAAAAACCATCGAGACAACAGGCGAGCTTGCCGATATAATAAAGGCGGCGATACCGCAGAAGGCGCGACAGGAAGGCGGACATCCGGCAAAGCGAGTGTTCCAGGCTATACGGATCGAGGTGAACGGCGAGCTTTCGATACTTGAAAAGGCTGTCTGTGATTTTGTAGACGTTTTAAAGCCCGGTGCGGCAATAAGTATAATAACGTTCCATTCGCTGGAGGACAGGATCGTAAAAAAGACATTTGCGCGGCTCGCAAAGGGCTGCACTTGTCCCAAGGATTTTCCGGTATGCGTATGCGGCAACAAGCCGACGCTGCGCGTTCTCGGACGTAAACCGGTCCTGCCGTCAGAGGAAGAGCTTAAAGAGAACTCGAGGTCAAAAAGCGCGAAATTAAGAGCAGCCGTAAAGCTAGGCAGCGAGAATCGAGGAGAGTAAAGTGGCATACGATAATTTGGCATATAAGTATGATTACAGAGAAGAAGAGAAGCCCGGTCGGCAGAGAGTAAAAGTGGATAGGAAAAGAGTACAGAAGAGAGCAAAAAAAAATGAAATAAGCTATCTGAGCAAGATAATATATGTGTTTGTTTTGGCTGCATCGGCGATATTTATGATAGCGCAGTTTGTAAATGTGAATGAAGCGGAGAGCAGGCTTGCCGCAAAGCAGGAGGATTATGCGTTCGAGGAATCGGTAACGTCGCAGAAATCGTTTGAGCTCGAGCAGAGCGTGGATCTGTCAAAGATAGAGCAGGAGGCGACCGGCAGACTCGGCATGAAGAGACCGGAATCACATCAGATCGTTTACGTCGATGTAAAGCAGGATGACGTTACGGAAAAGACATCCGGAGAAGTAGAGGGCTTAGGCAACAGGATAGCCGGATTTTTCAGCTCGGCGATACGTAATATAATTGAGTTTTTCAGCATATAACTTAATTAAGGCGCAGCGGCGGCGCTTTGCTGCGTTGACCCGGTCTGCATGCCGCAATCAGGCAGTTGGGTTTATTGAATAAAGGAATGATAGAGAAATGGCATTACCTTCTTTAAATAATATCAAGAAGCGTACACTTATAATAGTTATCTGTATATTGGTGGGCTTCGGAGCCGTTCTTGCGCGTATGGTCTGGTGGCAGGTCATAAAGGGCGCGGAGCTTTCGGAGCGCGCCAGAGAGATACAGACGGCGGGTACGGTCGAGCAGGCGAACCGGGGCAAGATAACGGACAGAAACGGCAAGGTGCTTGCCGAGTCGGCATCGGTAAAAACGCTTGTCTGCAACCCGCAGGACATAAAGGAACACGGTGATCTCAACACCTGTATACAGACGCTTTCACCGATAATAGGCATGAGCGAAAGCGAGCTCAGAGGGTATCTTACCGAGAACTCGCAGTACAGGATAATCAAGAAGAGACTTTCGGCGGAGGAAAGCAACGCCATAGATGAGCTTCTGAATCCGGAGTATTCGGATGAGAACACCGATGAGGCAAAGGCGGAAAATAAGGAAAAGGAAGATCTTAAGGAAAAGCTTACGGGAATATATTTCGAAAACGATTCCAAGCGTTATTATCCGTATAATGTCGCGTCGCATGTGCTCGGTTTTACCGGGTTTGACAACAACGGTATACAGGGAATAGAGCTGCGGTTCAACGATTATCTGACCGGCGTGAACGGATCGGTGTCGCAGAACAGGAACGCGGGCGGAACGACGCTCGAAGAGCAGCAGGCGGAATATCTTGACGCCGCTGAGGATGGGTGTGATATAAAGCTCACCATAGATGAGACGATACAGCATTTCCTTGAAAAGCATCTTGAGGAAGCTGTACAGCAGCATGAGCTCAAGGAAGGCGCGGCGGGCATCGTTATGAATCCAAAGACCGGCGAGATACTTGCGATAGCGACAAAGCCGGACTATGACTGCAATAATCCGTATGATATAACTCAGTTTCTGGAATACGCATTCGAGTTCGAGCCGGAATATGAGGACCCGGAGCCCGATCCGAGTGCGGATCCGGAATCTACTCCGACTTCGCGTCCGACAGAGGATCCGGATAATCCGTCAGATGAGTTTGTTTCGCAGGCACGTTCAAAGATGTGGCGCGACAAGGCGGTGTCGGATACCTACGAGCCGGGTTCGACGTTTAAGATACTGACGGCGGCTATGGCGCTCGAGGAAAAGGTGGTAGACGAGAATTCAACTTTCTTCTGCCCGGGCTACAAGATAGTTGCCGACAGAAGGATAGGCTGCTCGAATGAGAGCGGTCACGGTGCGCAAAACTTTGTGGAGGGCGTAAAGAACTCCTGTAACCCGGTGTTTATGGAGCTTGGACTTTCGCTCGGCGCGGAAAAGTTCATGGAATACTTCAAGGCGTTCGGACTGACCGAAAGGACCGGTGTGGACCTCGGAGGCGAATCAACGAGTATATATTATGACACAATGAATGAGGTGGATCTTGCAACGTCGGCATTCGGTCAGGGCTTCCAGATCACTCCTATCCAGCTTATAACGGCGGTATCGTCGGTTATAAATGGCGGCGAGAGGATGAAGCCGCTCATAGTGAGCGAGATAACAGATGAGAACGGTGTTGTAAAGAGCTACGAGCCGGAGGTCGTGAACAGAGTCATCTCGGAGAGCACATCCGAGACGATGCGCGATATCCTGGAGCAGGTAGTCGCGGATCCGAACGCAACGGGTAAGAATGCATATGTAAAGGGCTTCCGCATAGGCGGAAAGACAGGTACGAGTGAGAAGCAGCCGCGAGGCACTACGGCAAGAATCGCGTCGTTCATAGGCTTTGCTCCGGCGAACGATCCGGAGATAATCTGTCTCGTGATGTTCGACGAGCCGCAGGTAGACAATAAATACGGAGGAACTATAGCTGCGCCGGTATGCGGCGACATCCTTGCGGAATCGCTTGAATATCTCGGCATTGCAAAACAGTATACAGAAGAAGAAACTCCGGACAATTATGTTGAGATACCGGAATACAGGGGCAAGACGCTTGAGGAAGCCAGATCTCAGCTTTCTGATACGGGCTTTGAATATTTTGTAAGGGGCGACGGCGAGACCGTAGTGGATCAGCTGCCCAGCCCGGGTGAGATGCTGGAGGAGGATTCCGTAATAATACTCTATACGGAGGAAAGAGCAGAAGACGATACCGTAACAGTGCCCGATCTTGAAGGCACGTCCGTATCGGATGCTAAATATATTCTGAATAACCGCGGACTTAATTTTGAAGTGAGCGGTGCGGGACACAGTGAGGCATACAATGCTTACGCGGTAAGTCAGACGATAGAGGCGGGAACGGAGGTCTCTCCCGGGACTGTCGTCGGAGTGGAATTCAGACAGCAGACATACGATTGATGCGTATGCAAAAACAGGCTCGATCCCGCGGATGTAAAGGCGCGGGACGCAGCAAGGAGTCAAGGGACGGCAGAGGTCGTCCCCCAAACGCGGCTGCTCCGCTGCAAAGCATAATTTTCAGGGGGTGTTCACATGCTGGCAAGTGAATTGTTCGGCTCTCTATGGAGTGCCGATATGGGAGATACCGAGATCACGGGTATAGCGTACGATTCAAGAAAGGTAAACGAAGGGAATGTGTTCGTCTGCATAAAGGGTTATGAGACGGACGGGCATATATATGCGAAGTCTGCTGCGGAAAAGGGCGCGGCAGTGATAGTTGCCGAGGACAAGATAGATGTGCCTGCACGTGTGGTATATGTCAAGGATTCAAGAAAAACGATAGCTGAGCTCGCATGCAGATACTACGGCTATCCGTCGAAGAAATTCTCGCTTGTGGGAATAACGGGCACGAACGGCAAGACCACAACAACGTATCTTATAAAGAGCATACTTGAGACTGCGGGAAAACGTGTAGGGATAATAGGTACAAATGAGAACATAATAGGTGACAAGATACTTCTCACCAAGAGTACAACGCCGACGACGCCGAATGCGCTGGAGCTGCAGCAGCTCTTTACGGAGATGGTGTACAACGGTGCGGAGTATGTCGTTATGGAGGTATCGAGCCATGCGCTGGCGCTGGAGAGAGTGCACGGCTGTGAGTTTGCGGTGGGGGTGTTCACCAATCTGACCCAGGATCACTTGGATTTCCATAAGACCATGGAGAACTATTTTGAGGCAAAGGCCAAGCTCTTCGAGATCTCCGAAAAGGGAGTCGTAAATTACGATGACGAGCACGGCAGGCGCATATACGAAAAGGGTGCGTGCGGTGACATAATGAAGGTCGGACTTGAAGACGGCTGCGACTTAAGAGCAGAGAACATAAGCATATCGTCGCGCGGCTCAAAATTCGATCTTGTTTATCGCGGCGAGCGTTACGCGGCGTCGGTACAGATACCCGGAAGGTTCAGCGTTTATAATGCCGTATGTGCGGCGGGCGCGGCGCTGCAGCTTGGTATCGATATGGAGACGGTCATAAAAGGACTTCACAGAGCGGTCGGAGTGGTCGGACGTGTTGAAGTCGTTCCGACGGATACCGATTATACCGTAATAATCGATTACGCGCATACGCCTGACGGACTCGAGAACATAATAAACTGTGTAAAGGGCTTTGCCGAAGGCAGAACGATAACGCTGTTCGGCTGCGGCGGTGACCGCGACAGCGCAAAGAGACCTATAATGGGCGAGATAGCCGGAAGACTTTCAGATTTCAGCATAATAACCTCGGATAATCCGAGAACGGAGGATCCGGAAAAGATAGTGCGTGAGATAGAGGAAGGAATGAAGCGCACAGGCGGCGAATACATTGTCATAACCGACAGGCGCGAGGCGATCGCCTATGCGCTCGATAATGCACGGGCGGGGGACGTAATAATACTCGCCGGCAAGGGTCAGGAAACATACCAGATAATAGGAAAAGAAAAGCACGATTTTGATGAACGAATAGAGGTGTATCGTCACCTGAAGGCGAAGGAGAACAAATAAGTGCTTTTAAGGCGTCTGCCGCGGCGGAAGCGGCAGCTTTAAGTGTGCTTGGGGACTGCGCCCGAAAGGGCTCAGCCCCTTGTTTATGATACGGGGCATGGGATAAAGCTCCGGAACTGAGGAGGATCATACAAATGCAGCAGCTTACTCTGAATGAGATCAAGGAAGCCACCGGCGGCGAGTTTGTCGGAGCCGCAGGGGTTGAGCTTGCGTTAACGGGTATAACGACCGATTCAAGAAAGGCGGGGGACGGGATCCTGTTCGTGCCGCTCGCAGGCGAAAGATTTGACGGTCACGATTTCATAGACGGTGCGTTTGAAGCGGGTTCACCCGCGGCATTGACGCATAAAGACGATATTGCGGCCCCGCCGGGCAGGGCAATCGTGAGAGTTGCCGATACGAAAAGAGCGCTCGGTGATATTGCTAGATATTATAAAAGAAAGTATAACGTTCCGACGGCGTCCGTGACCGGGAGCGTCGGCAAGACCACAACGAAGGATCTCATGTGCGCTGTGCTGTCGGAGAGATACAAAACACTCAAAACCCCGAATAATTTCAATAACGATATAGGCGTGCCGCTCACGATATTCGGGCTTGAAAAGGAGCACGAGGCTGCTGTCATAGAGCTGGGTATGAATCATTTCGGCGAGATAGAGTATCTTGCGTCCATAGCGGAGCCTGATGTAGCGGTCATCACGAATATAGGGATGTCGCACATTGAGAATCTAGGCTCGCAGGAAGGGATATTTAAGGCGAAGATGGAGATCGCGGAACGTTTTACCGAAAAGAACACGCTCATCGTAAACGGTGACGATAAATTCCTTAAAACGGTGACGTCCGATAAATACCGTGTGATCCGCTTCGGACTTGATAAAAGCAACGATGTGTATGCCGAGGATATCATAAGCAAGGGACTGTCAGGCATTGAGTTCACGGTCGTGAACGGCAAAGACCGATTCAAGGCTGAGGTAACTCTGCCCGGCATCCACAATGTTTATAACGCGCTTGCGGCGGTGTGCACAGGAATGTGCTTTGGGTTGAGTGCGGACGAGTGTGCCGCGGGGCTCAGGAACTGCGAATACACGTCGTCAAGACTGGAGATCATAGAGCATAAAGGCATAGAGGTCATAAACGACTGTTATAACTCATCGCCCTCATCGGTGCGCGCGGCGCTCGATGTTCAGAAAAATACGTCCCAGAAAAGGCGGGTAGCAATTTTGGGCGATGTGCTCGAGATGGGTGAGTTCGCTGCAAAAGCGCATTACGAGATGGGAACATACGTCGCCGTCTGCGGAACGGACGCGCTCGTCACTGTCGGTGAGAATGCGAGACATATAGCCGAGGGTGCGGCTGCGGCGGGGATGGAGGACATTGTTTCTTACGGCGATACCGACGCGGCGGTGAAGGATATCGAAAAGCTCGTATGCCCCGGCGACAGTGTGCTTGTGAAGGCGTCGCACGGCATGGATTTTTATAAAATAACCGAAGCAATAAAGGGAATGTAAAAACTCTTGGGAGGAACAGAAATGGCAGTGGATTTTTTGAAGGCGACATTGTTCGCGCTTGTGGTGGCATTCGCGGTAACGGCAGTGCTGGGGCCGGCATTTATAAAGTGGCTGCATAGGCTCAAGTACGGACAGGAGATACGTGAAGAAGGGCCGTCATGGCATAAGAAAAAGTCTGGAACACCGACGATGGGCGGCATAATGTTTATAGTAGGCATTGCGGTGGCTGTGGCCGCCGGGACGGTGATAATGGCGGTAAACGGCACGCTCAACGGCACCGCGATGAAAGCCGTCGTGCTTTTCGCTGTTTCCCTTGGATTCGGTGTCATAGGCTTTATAGACGATTACATAAAGGTCGTAAAGAAGAGGAATCTGGGACTCACGGCGATACAGAAGTTCGTGCTCCAGCTCGTATTTGCGGCGATATATGTAGTTGTGATGTATTTTATGGGACTGCTTGAAACGGACATAGTTATACCGTTCGTGAAGTATACGGTAACGATACCGATATGGCTTTATATACCGTTTGTGATGTTTGTTGTGGTGGGTACGGTAAATGCCGTGAATCTTACCGATGGACTTGACGGACTCGCATCGAGCGTAACGGTCGTAGTTGGACTGTTTTTTGCACTGTATTCGTTCTTTAGATCTGATCCGTCGGAAACGGGAGTCAGCATGTATGCGATGGCGCTTGTAGGAGGACTCTTGGCGTTTCTGATATATAACAAATATCCGGCGAAGGTGTTCATGGGTGATACAGGTTCTCTGTTTCTGGGCGGATCGGTCTCGCTTATGGCGGTAGACCTGAATATGCATATATATCTAATACTTGTAGGATTCGTATATTTCGCGGAGACTCTTTCGGTAATACTTCAGACAACATATTTCAAATATACAAAGAAAAAGTACGGTGAGGGCAGGAGGATATTTAAAATGACCCCTATCCATCACCATTTTGAGATGATGAAATGGAAGGAAACGAAGATAGTATCGGTATTTACGCTTGTGACACTGGTGCTTTGCGTAATATCGTATTTTGCATAAGGGAAAGGAGCTATAATGGCACGATCGGCAAACAGCGGCGGAATGCGCCGGGTCACAAGCGCAGCGGAGCGCCGCAATGTTGGTGAACCGCGTGAGCGGGCCTCGTCAGAGCGCCGTATGCCTGCAACGGCACGGCGGCGGACAACAGCGGCGCAGACTGAGCGGCGGAGAATGGCGGTGCAGTCTGTGCATGTAAAGCCGCAGGACACTGTCCGGCGGATGAGCGCGGCGGAGCGTTTCCGCGCAAGCGCGGTACAGCAGCCCGGGCGCACGGTGCGCGGCACGGATGACCGCAGGGCGCGTGAGCTGAAAAAGAAAATGGAGGCGCGTGCGGCGCAGGCGGCAAAAAGTGCATCGGGTGAGAGCGCATTTTCAAGATTTACAAAGAAGATAGTAAAAGCCGGAGATATAGATTATACTCTGCTCTTTTTGATAATATTGATAGTGGCGATCGGGCTTATCGTCATGCTTTCGGCATCCGCGCCGGAGGGCAGCAGTCTTCACGACGATCCGTACTATTTCTTCAAGCGCCAGCTGATATTCATAATAATCGGATTTGCGGGAATGTTTATAATATCGAGGCTCAATCTTAATAACTTTCTGCATTGGGTCCCGAGAGCGTTCATAATCTGTGTTGTACTGCTCATACTTGTATTGATTCCGGGAATAGGCGTTGAGGCGAACGGCGCGAGGCGATGGCTCAACATCCCATTCGTGCAGCTGCAGCCGTCGGAGCTTATGAAACCGGTCATTGCTATGTATATAGCGTATCTTGTAAAGATAGGTGTTTTAGACCTGAAAAAACTCAGGAGCAATCTTGTCTGTCTGGGTATCATAGGAATTGTGGCGCTGCTCCTGATGCTTGAAACGCATTTGAGCGGTACGATAGTTATAGTCGGGATCGCGGGATGCGTAATGATCGCGGGCGGTACCCCGATCAAGCCGGTGCTTATCACCGTGGCTGCTTTGGGAGTGCTGACTTTTGTGTATCTGCAGTTCGACCCGACGCGAATGGCGAGGGTTACGTCTTTGTTCGATCCGTTTGCCGATGCTCAGACAACAGGCTATCAGATCTCGCAGAGTCTTTACGCCATCGGCTCAGGGCGGCTTTTCGGTTTGGGACTCGGTCAGAGCGTACAGAAATATTCGAATCTGCCGGAGCCGTACAATGACTTCATTTTCGCTATAATTTGCGAGGAGCTGGGACTTTTCGGCGCGACTGTCATAATACTTCTGTTTGCGGCACTGTTCATTCGCGCGATGAGGATAGCGATAACTGCGCCGGATGTGTGGTCGTCGCTCACCTGCATCGGTATAGCGTCACAGCTGGGAATACAAACGTTTCTGAATATGGGTGTTGCGGTATCGCTGATCCCGAATACGGGTATATCGCTTCCATTCTTCAGCTACGGCGGAACGTCGATACTCACGCTGCTTTTGGAGATGGGGATACTTTTGAACGTGTCAAGAAAAACAGTCAAGGAATGAGGTGTCAATAGTGAAAGTCATATTTGCAGGCGGAGGGACCGGAGGACACATAAATCCGGCGATATCTATCGCCGATTATGCCAAGTCAGTTGATAAAGATTTTGAGGCGCTCTTTATAGGTACGAGAAAGGGGCTTGAAAAAACTCTTGTGCCGAGAGCCGGATACAAGATAGAGTTTATAGACATTGAGGGCTTTGACAGAAAGCACCTCATGCGCAACGTAAGGGTATTGAAAAAGCTTGCCGAAGCAAGAAAAAGGTGTAGAGATCTGATCCGCGGATTTAAACCGGACTGTGTGGTCTGCACGGGCGGCTATGTGAGCGGACCTGTGGCGATGGCGGCTTATAAGGAGGGCGTGAGTGCGCTTATCCATGAGCAGAACGTCTATCCTGGACTTACGGTGCGCGGCTCCGAGAAGTATGTGGATCATGTGGCGGTGAGCTTTGACGAAACGGAGCAGTTTTTAAAGAATAAGAGTAAATGCGTGGTGACCGGGAACCCGATCCGTTCGGAGATCTTAAAGGCGGACAAGAATGCCGCGCGTAAAAAGCTCGGCATAAAGGGACAGTATGTTCTGATATTCGGCGGCAGTCTAGGTGCTGACCGGATAAATGAGACGGTGGTAGGCATGCTGCCGAGGTTTAAGGAAAACAAAAAGGTGCAGCTCCTGTTCGGGACCGGCGAGCGTAATTTTGAGAAGGTATCGAGGGCTGCGCGTGCTGCCGGAATAGAGCCTGCGGACAAAAACATAACCATAACGCCGTACATAAACAATATGGCGGACGTTATGGCGGCGGCTGACATTGTTGTTTCAAGATCGGGTGCGATAACCGTGTCGGAGATAGCGGCGCTGGCAAAGCCGTCTATACTTATACCGTCTCCGAATGTGGTAAGGAATCATCAGGAGCAGAACGCGCGCGAGTTCGAAAAGCACGGTGCCGCAGAGGTGATAACCGAAGCGGAGCTCACGCCGGAGCTTTTATATGAAAAGATCACATCGCTGCTTGAAGACAAGGAAAAGCTTGCATCGATGGGGGATAATCTAAAAAAGATAGCCAAGACGGATGCGCTTGAGCGTATATACGAGCTTATGCTCAAAATGGCGGATAAAACGTAAACAACAAAGCAGCAATAAAATGTTGTGGCATTTTATTGCTGCTTTGTTTCTATTTCTCGTGCTTTTTTCGTTCCACGAATCTGCCCATGAAAAAGGCTATTATCCCTACGCCTATGCCGGTCTGTACACAGAAGAACAGGCTTTCTACCTCTCCGGGCAGTTCGCCGCCGATCATCGTTTCAAGCACCGGTGTGAACCATGGCTCGCTTTCCTCTCCGGTTATTTCCGTTATCATTTCGCTTCCCGCATCGTCTGAGCCGCCGAATTCGGCGCCCTTTTGTGTGAATAGCGGTACAAGTGCGATAAGTACAGCCAGTATTACGAGAATTATTGCCGTCCTTGCCTTTTTTGTCATTTATTTCGCCTCCTTAAAATATCCGATCGATGCGATCTCACGTTTAGCATATGTTTCGAGCGCCATTATGATGAGTACAGTGAGTATCCCTTCAAGCACGGCGAGCGGCAGCTGCGTCGGTGCGAATACTCCGAGAAATTTCAGAGCCGACGCCGCAATACCTCCGTATTCGGACGGGTATGCCAATGCAAGCTGGAAACTCGTTACGCAGTATGTAAAGAGATCACCCATGAATGATGCGATAAATATGCTCACAAGTCTGTTTACTTTTAATTTGGGCAGCAGTTTGTACAGACCGTAGGTCACGAGCGGCCCTGCTATTGCCATTGAGAAAGTGTTTGCGCCGAGCGTCGTAAGACCGCCGTGCGCCAGAAGGATCGCTTGGAATATAAGCACTATGATCCCGAGTATACTTACCGCACAAGGACCAAATAGGATGGCGCCGAGACCGGTGCCGGTCATGTGTGAACAGCTGCCTGTGACTGACGGGATCTTCAGCGACGAGAGCACAAAGACGAATGCTCCGGCCATTGCAAGCACGGTTACGGATCTTCTGTTTTCCGAGACTGTTTTCTTTACGGAAAAGAATCCGGCTAAGAGAAAGGGAAGACATACAGCGCCCCATGCTATGCAGTACGGTGCGGGCAGATAGCCCTCCATTATGTGCATCGCTCCGGCGTTTATACCGGATGCAGCCGTAGCGGCAAAGACAACCGAAAGCGATACTGCGGTTTTCTGTTTATGAGTCATAAGAACTCCTCCTTTGTTGTTTGATATTTGATCTATGTGCGAAGCGAAACATAGGTTTCGTGATCACCTGTATTGGATATGTATGATCGAGAGAGGCTCAATCATACACACTTTTGATAATAGCTTTCAGCTCGTACACCGAGCGCGGGCGGATGTTCTCCGGTACGAGAGCTTTTTCAAGCAGCGCGTCGTATATCTCCTGTATGGCGGGACGGCGCAGTTTTGCTGCTCTTATGATAGTATCATTTCTGAATATGCTGTCCGGTGCACTATCGGCAATGATCTTGCCGTCGTTTAAAACAACTGCTCTGTCAGCCCATCTGTATACAAGGTCTGCGTCATGAGTTGAAAGGATGATCGTTTTTCCGTCCCCGTGAAGTCTGTCGAGTACGTCTTCAAGTATTTGAGCATTCACGGGATCAAGGCCGACGGTCGGTTCGTCGAATATGATTATATCGGGATCCATGGCGATTATATCGGCGATGCTCACACACTTCTTTTCGCCTCCGCTGAGGTAGTGCGGCGGACGGTCTTTAAGATGCGTGATATTCATATATTCCATTGCCTTCATCGTACGTTCTCTTACTTCTTCCTTCGGAAGCCTGAGGTTCATCGGACCGAAGGATACTTCGGCATAGACCGTCGAGGCGATCATCTGGCTGTCGGCATCCTGAAAGACGATACCCACATTTCTGCGAAGCTCGGTAATGTCTTTTTTGCCAATACGTTTGCCGTTTAGGAATATCTCACCGGTATCCGGAGCAAGAACTCCGTTGAGGTTCAGAAACAGGGTGGACTTCCCTGCGCCGTTTGAACCTATCACCGCAAGACGTTCTCCGCGGTGTACATCAAGGTCTACATTTTTCAGGACCGGCCCGGCATCCCCGTAACCGAAGCAAATTTTTTTTACGCTGAGTATGGTGTCGGTCATAAATACCTCCTTTCGATATACATCACGGTGCCGACGAGTACGAAATAAGCCGCCGCAAAGACGATATGTTTCGCTTCAAGCCTCCGTTCATCCTCAAGAAACAGAAGTTCGCCGGTATAGCAGCGCGATTCCAGAGCGTCGTAATATGTTCCCGCCCTTTTGAGAGAGATAACAAAAAGGCTTGAAGCCGTTGCCGCGAATGTGCGCAGCGATGTCCAAAAGTCGGAGTAGCCGAGGCGGGAGCCTGCTGACGTATAAAGTTCGTGGTGGACCTGTGCCAGGATGAATATGAATCGATATATCATCACCATGAGTTCCGTTATGAGCTTCGGTACGTGCAGCCGCCGCATGGCTTCGGCTATATCGCCGGGAGGTGTGGAAAACGTTATAATGTACAGTGAGCTTACCGCCCCCAGAGCCTTAATAGCTGTTTTGAAGGCTGTCATAAGGCCGCTGTTCGTCGTGTATATGTAAAAGAATCTGAGGTCGAGACAGTATTGTCCGATCCGCTCGCGTGAAAAGCCGAGGGCAACGGCGGCGCTGCCGCAGAGCAGAAATGCCGCAGGGATCGACATAAGCCGGAGATATTCACCGGGACGTGTTCCGCCTATGGCTATGCTTATCGCTGCCGCGGATAAGGTCACAAAAAGCGGTGTGAATATGTTCCCCGAAAGCAAACATGCCGCGAGCGAAAGCAGCGCGAAGATGATCTTAAATCCGGGGGACAGAGCTTTCAGTCTTGAGTTGTGTGCGATGGCGTCTATAGAATATATACTGTGATGTTTCATTTTCTCCATAAAAAAATACCGTATCCGGAAACTCCCGAATCGGCATAGCAAAACAAGCCCCAAAAAAACGGTTTTTTTTGAGACTCGGAATGCAATGGTCATCGTTCGTAACCTGTGCATTGTCTTGCAAAAAGGCAGGTCTCCCGGCTCAAGTTCATCGGCGTCGGCTCGTCTTCCCGGTTTCCCAGTGACATATGTAAGCCTGCCTCACCATCACGGTGGCGGGACCGCAAGGGATTTTCACCCTTTTCCCTATTATCCTGTACCCGGCATTGCTGCCGTACAGGCACCTTTTCACACTTGATTTTAAATGTTCATTATCTGTATTATACACTCATATTATTGTTATGTCAATAGTTTTTTACCGGTCTGTTTGTAAGCTTTCAGCCAGAGCTATATAGCTGCCGTCGTCCGAAAGGTATCCCTGTCCGTCAATGTTGTACAGCATCAGTGTTTCGGATGCATAGCCGGAGTACGCGTCCAGACTGATATTTTGGGAAAGACCGATCCTGTCTCTGCTCTCGTACATAGCGCGTATAGTATCCTCGGGATACAGCTCGCTGAGTGACGAACCGTTCCAGCAAACGAGATTTTCATTCTGTTCCGCGGTGGTGTCCGGTTCTCCAAGTGTGCTTGTTTAGTCGAGCGCGTGCTTTACTTTGCCGCCTCCGATCACCGTGTCGCCGTCGTATAGCACTACGCTCTGCCCGGGCGTTATAGCGCGCTGCGGCTCGTCAAATTCCACGATGAGTCTGTCATCATCCGTCTGTACAGCCCAGGCGGGCGCGGTCTTGTGGCTGTATCGTATCTTTGCCTCAACGCGTACGGGTGTATCCAGCTTGTCTGCGGCTATGAGATTTATCTCGTCGGCCTCGAGCCTGCGCTTGTAAAGCTCCTCGTTTTCGCCGAGCGTTACGGTGTTTTCGGCGGTGTTTACCGAAAGCACATAAGCAGGCTTGCCGAGCGCTATGCCAAGGCCCTTCCTTTGACCTATTGTGAACATATAAGCACCGTCATGGTCGCCCAGAACATTTCCGCTGCGGTCGATAAATTTGCCGGGATCAGGCGGAAGAGACTTATAGCGTTTTATAAATTCCGCAAAATCGCCGTCAGGGATAAAGCAAATGTCCTGACTGTCTTTTTTTCGTGCATTTATAAATCCGCGTTCCTCCGCTATCTCGCGTACCTCTGCTTTGGTGAGACTGCCGAGCGGGAACAGCACCTTAGAGAGCTGCTCCTGTGAGAGTGAATAGAGAAAATAGCTCTGATCCTTTGAAAGGTCCGATGCTTTTTTCAGCAGATACCGTCCCGAGGGCTCCTTTTCTATCCTTGCGTAATGCCCTGTAGCGAAGACGTCGCAGTTCATACCTCTGACACATTCGAGCATCTTTTCGAATTTTATATATTTATTACATTCGACGCAGGGGTTGGGTGTGAGCCCGTTAAGATAAGCGCCGCAGAATCGGTCTATAACATTTTCGCGGAATTCCTTTACGAAATCTATAGTGCGGTGCTCTATGCCCAGCCGTTCGCATACGGCTCTTGCGTCGTCAGCCTCTTTGGAGGTGCCGCAGAGCGCACCGGCAGCGTTTTCCGTTCCGATCAGCCTGAGCGTCACGCCTGTGACAGAGTGTCCCTGCTGCTGTAAAAGATAAGCGGTGACAGAGCTGTCAACGCCGCCGCTCATCGCGGCTATTGCCTTTAAATTTGCCATAATAATTGCTCCCTGTGTGGTTTTTATTGATTATACCATATAATGAGTATAAAATCAAGAGTGCATAACAAGGAGTTAAAAACGTCTCTCAAAAGACCGTACGTGAGGTCAATGAAACTATTGCATTCGATATTCTTTTATGATATAATCATTTTAACAAAGCGGTAGATGCAGTGATTGAACGAGTACGCAACGGATCGGAGGTGTATGTCATGGCGGAAAAGCGTTGCCCGGCGCTGCTTAGGCTTTCGGGACGGCTTTGTGTTATTGTCGGCGGAGGCAGAGGCGCGGCTGTTAAGGCGCGCTCACTTTCTTGTGCCGGAGCAAGACTGCGCATTATTGCCGAGAGTGTGTCGGATGAGATTAAAGAGCTGGACGCGGAGATAATACAGCGTCGCTGTGAGCCGGGTGATACCGAGGGCGCGTTTATAGTTTTTGCGCTCACCGGCAATGCGGAAACCGATGAGATGATAAAAAATGAGGCGCGGCGCGGCGGCGCGCTCGTGGGCGGCGAGGATATTTTGCTTCCGGCATGCGCGGAAGGGGAGAATATAACGGCATTTGTGAGCACAGGTTATCCAAAGCTGAGCGCGGAGCTGATGCGTGATATTTTGAAATATGACTCCGTATGCGGACTGCTGAAGCGATTTCGTGAAAGAGTGAACCGCTCTCCGGCAGAGCAGGATGCGCGCGATAAGCTGCTTGCCGCGGCGGTGACCGATGAGGCGTTGGAGACGGCGGTGCGAAGCATTGAGGAATACAAAGAATATCTCGGGCGATTGGAGCAGGAGCTTTCGGACAATATAAAAGAGAACGGATAAAGCAGTGGGGATATACAATATCCGTCGTGCGGTATCCGTTCTCTCGTATCTTAAATTTAGGCGAAAAACCATCTTCGTCTAATACTTTGTTGGTGCCGATGACCGGGATCGAACCGGTACGGGAATCTCTTCCCACGGGATTTTAAGTCCCGGGCGTCTGCCAGTTCCGCCACATCGGCATTATCTGAAACACTGTATATTATACATTATTTTCGGAGTTTTGTCAATATATTTTTGAAAAAAAGAGGTACGGGAGGATCGATTCGATGATAAGAAAATGGATATTTTCGGCTGCTGCCGGGCTGTTTACGCTCGCTGCGGCTGCGGGCGCGTCGGCATACGGCATTGGTGAGAGCATAGGCAGGGTGTATTATTCGGGGATAGACACATATATAAACAACTATCCGATACGCGCTTACAGCACCGATGGAAGACAGCTGATCTGCGCCGAGGATCTGCGCGGTTACGGCTTTACGGTGGATTGGTCTGCCGAGGATAAGGCGCTTTACATATCTCCGGACTATTCAGTGACGGAGCTTACACGGGATGATTCGGTAAAACGAAGCATATATCTTGCCAATAAACGCGCTTATGACATTGTCTATTCGGATATATCGGTATATATTAACGGGGAGCCTGTTGAATCGTATTCGATAGACGGGCGCATGATGATAAAGCTGCGTGAGCTTGAAAAAATAGGGACGGTGGAATATTCGGCGGAGCTGAACCGTTCGGCGGCATATATAGACGGGCTTCCGATGACGGAATACGCGCCGCTTGAGGAGGACCGCCAATCGAAGCTTACGATAGTGCTCGACCCGGGGCACGGAAAGAGCTCGTGGGATATGAGCGACGAGGAAAAGACTGCTGCCGGTTATGATAATTATGACGGCGGCTGGGGAGAATGGCGTCATTGGATTGCCGGCAGCGCATCGGAGGATTGCCATGGCTGTGACGGTGAAGGCACATGCTGGTATCCTATCGGAAACGGCGACAGAGATACGGAGCCCGGGATAAATCTGAAAAACGCGCTTGCGGCAAAGGCGGAGCTTGAGGGAATGGGATATAATGTGCGGCTTACAAGGACGACGAACGACGAAAATCCGTCGTTTAAACAACGTGTGTCATATTGTTACCCGAACAACGATTTTAACGCGGAGCCGGATGCGTCGTGTTATGTTTGCATACATTCGAATGCCGGGGGCGGAAGAGGCTCGGCATACATTGCAGCGGACGGGAGCTACACACAGAAATGGATAAGGACTTCGTTTGAAGATGACAGCAATTTCTTGGGTGAGTGCATAAATAACAGGATAATCTCGGAGACATCGCTTTCGGAATATGCGGGAGGAGTCATAAACGGACAGGGATATATGATACTGTTTAATAAGTGTCCGGTACCGGCGGGATATATGGAGATAGGATTCTTCGATTCGTCGGATCTCGGGATATTGGATTCGGAGAGCGGCGCCATAGGCAGAGCTATCGCCGGGGGCATAAACGATTATATGTGGAACTAGGGTGAATCCCGAACTTTCGCTGGGAGTTTCGGGCGGCCCCAAAAAGAGAAACGGACGCGGCTGCTTGCATCAGCTGCGTCCGTTTATATTTTGCTCAGCAGCTCGTCCCACCCCGTAATATAATGGTCCGAGTGCCGTATGAGCCGTTCTTTATCGTGCGCGTTCGTCAGGTCGGCAACGGCTGTCACCGTAAAGCCTGCCTTCTTAGCGCTCATAACACCTGTGATAATATCCTCGTATACCTCACAGTCGCAAGGCATTGCTCCGAGCCGCTTCGCCGCCAAAAGATATACGTCGGGGCGGTCCTTGCCGCAGCCGACCTCGCTTGAATATGCATACGCGTCGATATATCCGTAAATACCGATGCGCCTGAAAGCCGACGTGCAAAGCTCCGGGAAACCGGAGGTCGCAACCGCTATTCTTACGCCCCGGAGGTGCAGTCTGCGGATGTATTCGCATACTCCCGATTTGGGTGGTATCGTGCTTCTGTAGGCATGCTCCATCCTTGCCTTGAACCCCGCAAATATCGTCTCTGCGCTCATCTGCGGTAGATATTTATTTCTGATATACGGGATGCTTTCTTCAAGGGTCATGTTCTGGATCTTGTCGGCTTCGCTGCTGCCGAGGATAATGCCTTGCCCGCGGAAATAATCGACGGTTATGTCGTACCATGCGGTCATGGAATCGAGAATTGTGCCGTCAACGTCAAATATAGCACCTTTCAAATCAATCACCTGCCAATTCCCCCTGAAGTATCACCATACCATTATACAATATTTTTCGCTCATTTGCAAGTGTTTTGTTGTATTTTACGGCGGCTAGGGCAAAAAAAAATCCTCCCTGATGGGGAGGACCGAGATGTCAGAGCCTTTGTTCCGCGCTGTTGCTTATCGGCTGCATCGAATCAAGGCTGTCCCATACGAATGCCTTTACTGTACCGCCGGGCTCAGAAGGGAGAGTGCCGCCCAAGGTGTATGTTTTGTCCCGGTCGAGATCGCCGTCTATGAATATGTAGTCTGAGAGTGCGCCGGTGCTGTCATAGAGCCAGATTATCACCACGCCGTCAGTGGTGTCGGAGTTTTTTGTGACGCTGACTTCGGCACGCAGCTTGCTGCCTCCGTTTGCGACTGTTACGGAATTTACGGAATAGTCGAGCGGCTCAGGCTCGTATACCGTTACGGTGCATGAGTCACTGTGCGCTCCGTCACCGGTGGCTGCGGTTATCACTGCCGTGCCGGGAGCGATCGCCGTAACAACGCCGTCGGTCACGGTCGCAACATATCTGCTGGATGTGGACCAGCTTACCGATCGGTCGGAAGCGTTTTCCGGTGTGAATATCGGAGTGAGAGTCAGCTGGGAGCCTGTCTGCAGCGAAACATCTGTTTTGTCAAGGGACAGTCCGGTAACGGCTACGAATATTGATTTTTCGTTTTGCAGATAAGGGTAGCCGTCGTTTATGCTATCGTCGATCGCCCACGTGCTGTCAAAATCCCAGCCGGAGTAGCTTTCGCTCCATTTCATAGCCTCGGTGGTGAGAGGATAGACATGGTAGGAAGAATCAGTGTCGCGCTCATTTATTCCGGTAAGATCGTTGTCGTAATAACAGCTCGAAAACGTTCCGTCACCCGAGCTTGTCCTAAAACCGCTGTATGGGACGCTCGCAGTCCTGCCGTAGGTCGCGGCGTAGCAGTTTTATTTATGCAGCAGGCGAGCATCACGGATTAGATCGCTGCCGCAGCAATTCGTTTTTTATACATATCATAAGTCCTCGCTTTCCTATGGTAATAAAAAGGCATGCGAAATACTTTTCCGCATGCCTTTAAAACTCAGTTCTTCGGAACGGTCTCCCAGTCCTTCAGGAATCTGTCTATGCCCGAATCCGTAAGAGGATGGTGGAGCATCTGCATAAGTACCTTGAACGGGACCGTTGCGATGTTTGAGCCTGCCATTGCCGCGTCGATAACGTGGATGGGGTGTCTTATTGATGCCGCGATTATCTCAGTGTCTATGGCATGGTTCTCGAAGATAGTAACTATCTCTTCGATGAGGTTCATGCCGTTCATGCCTATATCGTCGAGTCTGCCGAGGAACGGGCTCACATATGTAGCGCCTGCGCGCGCGGCAAGAAGCGCCTGTGCCGCCGAGAATACGAGCGTAACGTTTGTCTTTATGCCCATCTCCGTAAGCTTCTTACAAGCCTTGAGACCTTCTTCGCACATCGGGATCTTTATAACGATGTTCGGATGGATCTTTGAAAGCGGGATGGCCTGCTCTACCATTGTCGGAGCGTCCATAGCGGTAACTTCAGCGCTTATCGGACCGTCAACGATCTCGGTGATCTCCTTTACTACTTCCTCAAAAACTCTGCCTTCTTTTGCGATGAGTGACGGATTGGTGGTAACGCCGCAGATGATGCCCATATCATTGGCTTTTCTTATCTCGTCCACATTCGCAGTATCAATGAATAATTTCATGGTGAAATCCTCCTGTTTATCATAAGCGGTGTTGCCGGAACGGCATTGCCGAAGCGGTCCGCCGCTTTATTTGTTAAATATATTATATAAT
>DVNB01000012.1 GCA_018714695.1 Candidatus Ornithomonoglobus merdipullorum
GTGGATAACCTCATTTTTACGCAAAAATTCTCAAAAAAATTTATTTTTATTTTCTACGTTTTGCACAATGCCTTTATTATGCGATTTTTCATACCTGAGTAGTAACGCAGCGGGATCGTTTATTGTACCGCAAGTATGCATATAGGAACCGTTATGAGCGAGATAAGCGTTGTTATAAAGGTCGTCTTTGCCGCGAGCTCCGAGTCGCCGCCGTAGTTTGTCGCAAAAAGCACGGCGCTGTTTGCCACAGGCATTGCGATGAGTACGTATGTCACGTTTAAAACGAGCTCGTTTTTTATTATCATAGTGAGCGGGAACCACAAAAGCAGCGGTATTATGAGCTGCTTGATTATTGTCCACGGATATATCCTGACTTCCGTAAACACGCTCTTTATATCCATTTTCGCGAGCGAGCAGCCGATCAGGAGCATCGCCGCGGGTGATGTTATCGAGCCTATGGATTCGATCGTCTCGGTTATCACTGTCGGGAACTTTATATCAAGGAAGTATATAACTATCGACAGGGCCGATAAGAGCACTCCGGGTGAAAGCAGCCGTTTCACGTTGAATTTTTCCGCATCCTCTCTGCCCTTGTTCATCATCCATATACCGAGCGTGTATGTTGAAAGATTAAATATGAGATTGAAGATCGCCGCGTAGAACAGTCCCACCGAGCCGCAGAGTCCTTCTATCACAGGGAACCCCATAAACCCGACGTTGGAATATGCATTCATGAACGTATAAAGCCCTATCTGTTCCTTTTTTGCCCGAATGAGCTTTGCAAGAAAAAAGCCGATCCCGGGCAGTACCACAAAGAACAGTGCGGCGGCTACGGCTATGGCTGTTATGACGTCATAAAGTTCCTGACGTTCCTCAAGCGTAAGCACCGAGGCAAGTATCATTGCCGGAAGCGTTACATCGAGTACCAGCTTTGTGAACTTTTTTGTGAAATTATCGTCAACGATCTTTGCTTTGTAAATAAAGTATCCCACAAATATTATTATAAAAAGCTCCACCATGCTTGTTATAAGTGTTTTTATATCCATTTTGATTCAGATCCTTTCCGTGCCTCCTAAGCACCAAATGATATTTTAACATATTGTGCGGAAAAATCAATAGGGATTTTAACCAAATTTACGGACAAGATCGTTTGCAATTTAACATTATGTAGATAAAAGATATTTCGCGGCGGCTTTGCCGCGCCGCCGCGAAATATCAGCTAGATCGTCAGGATACCGTTTTCGGACTCTATCAGGAGCAGGATCTCCTCCTCGCGTCCGTTTTCGGCATTGATATACACGATAAAGTTTTTATTCATATAAGTTCCCTTGAACTCGTAGCAGAGGACCTCGCGCATCGAGTCCTTCGGTATGACCGCCATCGTCGTTGCGGTGACATCGAGATGAGAGGAAACGCGTGCCTGAGCCTCCTCCTGCGTCAGCACAGCGCCGCCGAGCTCACGCTCACGGTGATTCATGAGATAGCCCTTGCATTCCATGCCAACTATCTCTCCGGTATCGAGAGCGACGCGGACTTTTACGAGGTCGCTGTAGCATCTCACGCCGTTTTGGGAGTATGCGAAATTGATGGTTGCAATGTTTTCGCTCATATCATAGTAGCTGTCAACAAGCCCGTATATGCCGTGATCCTCAAGGAAACGCATCGCCTCCTCGGTCGCGGACTGAACATCATAGTTTTGCTCCGTGACCGAGCGGCTGTCGAGGAAATAGAGCACATATCCGCCGCGTTTGGTGATGCTTATCGTGAGGTGCGAGTCCTCATCAGACTTGCCGAACATGTATGCCTCGATCGCAGTGTTCGTCATTTCGGTCTCGTACTGCAGTCCCTCGCCTCGTTCGCCGAGGAATTCCTTTGCCTTGGCTAGTGCCTCGTCCCGTGTAAGCTCCGGCGCGGATGAGAGCATATATGACTGCATGTTCTCTATGTGCTCGGAGAATGGACCGTCATATATGAGCGCAGGGTATCCGTCAAAGGATTTTTCGACATTTTCAAGATCGGTAAAAATGCTGCTTGCCGCGACCGCGCTGCCGGCGGATGTGTCGTCTGAGGCGCTGAAGCTGAGGTCACCCTGATATATCTTTTGCTCTATGTCTCCGAGACTTTGGCTCAGCGATGCAGCATATTCGTTAAGCGCGTTCAGGTTTTCATATTCCTCCGCAGAGATGCCCTGCCCGTTTATCATGCTCTGTGACAGTACATAGGTATAGTCACCCACTTGGGAGAGAAATCTTGCGGTGTTCTCCAGATTCACATTGCCTGACGGCAGCTCACCGAAGCAGGACTTTGCCTCCGCAGCCTGCATGAAGATCTCGTTTGAGATCGACGCCATCTGAGCCGGCGACGCGGCAAGCTGTGCTTTTGAAAGCAGCGCATCTATATCGGTAACATAGTCGGCGAGCTGGAAGAACGCTCTGTCATAGCTGTTGTTTACAGCGGTGCGAAGCTCCTTTTCGCGTGACCAGCTTCTGTACCACAGTATGGAAAGTATCACTATTGCAATGCCAAGCACGGTATATACCGCGGCATGTATCTTGTTTGTTTTTGACATTTCTCTATCACCCCCGTTATCGGCAGAACCGGTGTTTGCCTATCTGAACGATCAGCTCACGTGACCATATCCATGAGTTTGTTGCGGTGTCGGGATTGAAATAGTATATGGCGCCTCCGGTCGGATCCCAGCCGTTCATTGCATCGCGGCACGCCTGATATACGGTCGAGTCCTCCGCGATAGGCTCATTTATCTGTCCGTCCGCAACGGCGGTGAATGCGCCGGGCTGGTATATTACTCCTGCCACAGTGTTTGGGAACGAGGCATGCTTTACGCGGTTGAGTATCACGGCTGCAACTGCCACCTGACCGGTGTAGGGTTCGCCGCGCGCCTCGCCGTTCACGGCGCGCGCCATGAGCTGCAGATCGGATGACGCCGCATATACCCTGACAGACGGATATTGGAAAGCCGAGAGCAGGACGATAACGGCAGTCGTTATTACAGAAATAGTTTTTTTCATCTTTATGTTCCTTTCCGCGCCGATAGGCGCAAATATTTTTCTTAGTATGCGCAGAATGTATAAAAATATTAAAAGTGTTAAAAATTCATTCGTGACGTCATAATCCATCATTATTGAAGGGACAGGGATATGAAAGGTTCAAAAGTTTATGTATTTGCGGCAGCGCTGATCTCAGCTGCATCGTGCGCGGTTTGTGCGTATTCAAAGGATGTTGAGGAAGATCTTAGATCGGAAATCGTGAGACTTCATATAATAGCCGAGAGTGATTCTGAGTACGATCAGGCAGTAAAGCTTGAGGTGCGCGATGCGGTGCTTGATAAAGTGAGAACAGACATGCCGGATGATGAGGCGGAACTGGCTGAGCTTGCCGAGGATACGGCTAACGAGGTGCTTTCGGAAAACGGATGTGCCTATGGAGCAAAGGCGGAGTACGGCACGTTTATGTTTCCGGAAAAATCGTATAAGGGACTTACACTGCCGGCCGGGGAGTACGAGGGAGTGAGAGTCGTGCTTGGCAGCGGAGCGGGGGCAAACTGGTGGTGTGTGATGTATCCGCCGCTATGCGTGGAGGATGGCGAGCCTGAGCTTTCGGAAGAAGGAGAGGCGGAGCTGCAAAGCAGACTTCGTGAGGATACGTATGAGGTCATCGCAGAGCCTGACGGTGTGCAGGTGAAATTTAGGCTTGCCGAGGCTGTGCGGAAGGTTGTCGGGGCGATAAACGGTGAATAGTTAGAGGTTTTTTATTAAAAATCAGAGTCAAAAGGTATATATGCTTGCAATTTGCACAAAAAGATGATAAAATTAAAAGTAATAATCAAAAATCCCGCTTAGGGTAATGAATTTTTATTGCAAGGAGAGGGTATGTCATGAAAAAAATAATAGCGGTGCTTTCCGCTGCGGCGATGCTCACACAGGTGACGGCACTTGCGGCGGAGCAGACTGTTACAGAGGGCGCTAGCCTCAAGGTCGGCGACTATGCGGAGTCGGCAGCTGAAACTCAGGCGCTCATTGATGCAAGACCCGATATTCAGCGTTTTTCCGAGGACCTCAACCGAGGACTTATAGCCGTAATGGCTGACGGATACGGCTTTATATCGTGGAGATGGCAGGGCTATGAGAGCCTTGACGTAAAGTATAATCTTTACAAAAACGGTGAAAAGCTCAATAGCGAGCCGCTTTCGCTGACCAACTATACCGATATAAATGCCAAGAGCGGAGACAAATATCAGGTAGCGCCGGTCATGGACGGCACTGAGGGAGAGAAATGCGAGGAGGTAACGATCTTAGACGACTCGTATTTCGATATACCGATAGAGAAGCCGGCAGATAACGAGATAAACGGCGAAACGTATTCATACGTTGCAAATGACGCGTCTGCTGCCGATCTCGATGGTGACGGAGAACTCGAGATAGTTCTGAAATGGGATCCGTCAAACTCGAAGGACGCCGCATCGACAGGCTTTACGGGTGAGTGTATAATAGACGCGTACAAGCTTGACGGAACTAGGATGTGGCGCATAAATATGGGTAAGAACATTCGCTCGGGCGCACATGATACGCAGTTTATGGTCTATGATTTCGACGGTGACGGAGCTGCTGAGATGGTATGCCGTACTGCTGACGGCACCGTTGCCGGTGACGGAACGGTAATAGGTGACGCGGATGCCGATTATGCATCGTTAAACGACGGAAAGAATCTTACGGGTCCGCTGTATCTCACAGTATTTAAGGGCAGTGACGGAAGCGTTATAGATACCGTCGATTACGATCCGCAGACTACCGGTGATGGCTATGACTGTACCGACTGGGGTGACGGCTACGGCAACCGCTCGGAGCGTTATCTTGCCGGTATCGGCTCGTTTGACGGTGACAAGGTAGGATTTATATTCTGCCGCGGCTACTACACAGGTTCTGAGGGACCGCTCGGCGGCAGGACTGTTATGGCGGCGTATAACCTGGTTGACGGAAAGATAGAAAAGCTCTGGAGATTCGATACAAAGGAGCTGGATAATCAGTACATAGGACAGGGAAATCATTCGATGACGCTTGCGGACGTAGATTACGACGGCTGCGACGAGGTCATTTACGGTTCCCTTGCCGTTGATAATGACGGAAAGGTAATGTACAGCACGGGTCTTGGTCATGGAGATTCGCAGCATGTGAGCGATATTCTCCCATCGCGTCCGGGACTTGAGGTCTATTCATGCCATGAGGATTCGACGGTAGCATACAGCTATGAGCTCCGTGATGCAAGGACAGGAGAGATATTAAACGGCGGTGAGCAGCTCGGGATAGACAACGGCCGGGCCTGCGCCGGAGATATAGATCCGGCATATGAGGGCGAAGAAACATGGTCGGCCGCAGGTGTGCTCGCATCTGCCGACGGAACGGTTATTTCCACAAAGTATACCATGGCTGCAAACTTCCTAAACTGGTGGGACGGCGATCTCGGCAGAGAGGTTCAGGACAGCATATACATCCAGAAGTGGAACCCGGAAACTTTAAGGACTGATACGATCTTTACGGCATCGGGATGCACATCGATAAACGGAACAAAGTCAAATCCTTCGCTTACGGCAGATCTGTTCGGAGACTGGCGTGAGGAGACTATATATCCGTTAAAGGATAACACGGCTCTCAGGGTATATACAACAACGATCCCGACAGGCTACAGGATCCCGACACTGCTTTCGGACACACAGTACAGAAACCACGTTGCGCTGCAGAATACATGCTATAATCAGCCGACGCATCTGAGCTATTATCTTGGTTATGACACGGAGTCGATCCCCGTTCCGCAGATATATGTGGACCGTGACGGCACAAAGGTGACAAATCCCGATCTTTCGAAGAAGGCTTGGAGCATAGATGATCTCTACTTTGGTGAGAGCGTGAAGATCGTGGCAAACTGCCCGACGGCGCTCGTGAATGGGGTTCCGCAGAGGATAGACAACGATGATACAAATGTTGTCCCGGTGATCAATTCCGACGAAAGGACCATGGTGCCTATAGGATTTATCGCGGAGGCGTTCGATGCCGGTGTTGAATGGGATGCGGACACACAGACTGTTACTATCACAAAGGACGGCAAAACTATAGTTATGCCGATAGGCTCGAATACCTTCACAGTCGACGGTGTCGAGAACACGATGGATACGGCTGCTGTCATAGAGAATGACAGAACTCTTGTTCCGTTAAGAGCGGTATCGGAGGCGCTGGAGCTCAACGTATACTTTAATGACGGACTTATCGTCGTAAGCGATATAGAGACTGATATGACGGATGAGGCGGCGGCAGCGGAGAAAACAGCCATAGAGACCGCACCTGTTCCCGAGCGGGTAGTACCCACTGCTATAAATACGGGAGAGAAGTTCTATGAGAACCAGCTTGATGTATTTGCTGTAACGGCAAGTGACAACGACGGCAATCTGGAAGCCGGCGCGGTGGATCTCGATATGGGAACACGTTGGTCGGCATTCGGTGCAAATACGCTCACTCTCGATCTCGGCTCTGTGCAGGGAGTTACCGGAGTTGCGATAGCTATGTGGAAGGGTGCCGAAAGGATATATCCGTTCACCATAGAATATTCGACAGACGGAGAGACGTGGGAGACTGCGCTTCCTAAAACTCAGAACAGCGGCACAACGGAGGATATGGAAGAATACATGTTCGGCACTCCTGTATACGCAAGATACATAAGATATAACGGAGACGGTGCGACCGATCCCGAAAAGAACTACTGCCATATAAGTGAAATAGCTGTGCTTGGTGTACAGTGACAACAAAAAAACGCAAAGAGCTGAAGCATTTTCGCTTCAGCTTTTTGCGTTTTTTGAACAGCCGGATCATTACGATAAACGATCTTTTCATACTTTTATTTTTTTGCGAGCGCAGTCAGTTTTACTATAAGAGCCGCTCCGGCTGTAACGGCGGCTGCGGCTGCAATCATTGATACCGATACTGCCGAGGAGGCGGAAAGCGTTGCTGCGGCTGGTGAGAATACGCTTGCGGCGGGCTTTATCATGGCGAATGCTGCAGCGGTCAGCGCCGCAGCGATCGTGCCGTGCAGCAGTTTTCCTATGATATACGGCTTGAGGCTGAGACCTGAGTCTGCCGTTACTGCCATTACCTGCAAGTGTACACCTATCCCGGAGAAGCCTACGATAAACGAGGTAAGTATCAGCTTTTCATATATGCTTTTGTCAAGCATGGATATTTTCAGTACACCTGTGGAAAATTCGCATAGTCCGGACGCCGCAGCGTCAAGAAGAGGCGGCAGTGACGCTATTGAAAGCAGTGTTCTTGAAAGTGCCGAGAAAAATATTATGGAGAAGCACACCGTTAAAATGCTTTCGACAGATTTTCTCAGAGATCTTGAAAAGACCTCTGTGAGCGGCAGATCCTCTGTTCTGAGTTCCATGGCGGGCGATGGGTGCCTGCTTTTGCCGTATCCGCGGAAAAGGATCCCTACCGTTACAGAGGATAGTATATGTATTGCGTAGAGCACCGCTCCATAGCCGGGTTTTCCGTAAAGCGACACGCCTATGGAGCCGATTATGAAAAGCGGACCTGAGTTGCTGCAGAACGAGAGAAGCCGCTCTGCCTCCGCTTTTGAAAGCGCGCCGCATTTGTAGAGCTGCGAGGCGGTGAGAGCGCCGAGCGGATAACCGCTTATTATTCCTAAAACGAATGCCGCAGCTCCGGCCGGGGCAACGTTAAAGAGCGGACGCATTATTCCGCGGAACATGCGCGACAGCACCGAGCCGAAACCTGAATATACAAGGAGCGACGAGCAGACGAAAAACGGGAACAGCGTCGGTATTATCAGCTCGTAGCATATCCGCATCGCTTCCTCGGAATAACGTATAACCTCCTCTGCACGAAGAAGCAGCAGCAAAACAGCCGCCGCAATAAATAT
This sequence comes from Candidatus Ornithomonoglobus merdipullorum, assembly GCA_018714695.1. Taxonomy (GTDB): domain Bacteria; phylum Bacillota; class Clostridia; order UBA1381; family UBA1381; genus Ornithomonoglobus; species Ornithomonoglobus merdipullorum. The sequence goes on from DVNB01000012.1 coordinate 7,948, forward strand.
ATAAAAAAACACTCTTTTTTTCATTGTCCATTCTCCATTCTTGATTTTCCATTGTCAATACATATCTATTCATTAACCTCGGGATATAAACATAGAATTTTAAAGGTGATGTTATATGAGGAAGCTCTCGGAATTTATAGCTGACACAATGCGTATGCCGAAGGACGTGGTAATGGACCTCCCAAGAGTCTCGGTATGCGGCGACAGAGAGATATATATCGAGAACCATAAGGGGCTCGTGGAATATACGGACAGCGATATCAGGATCAAGATGCGCGGCGGGATAATGCGTGTGAGCGGTGTGTCGCTCAGGATAATAGTGATGGAGTATGACAGGATAGTTATAAACGGAGTATTTAAGGGCGTTTTTTATGACTGATGATCACATTTGATTATCTAAAATGACTAAAAAACGGGAGACAGCGAAAAAATGTTCAAAAAAATCTTTAAATTTATCAAAGGGTATGTTATAATAACAGTGACGGGAAAAAATACGGAACGCTTTGTCAATATGTGCCTGTATAACGGGATCACTCTGAGCGGGGTGAAACCTTGCGGCAACGGGCTTTCAATGTGTCTTGGTGTGCGTGATTTCAGACATATAAGACGTATCGTGCGGAAGTGCGGTGTGCGTGTGAGAATAGAGTCGAAGCACGGCGCCAAGGTGTTCGCGGCAAAAAACAGGGGCAGACTCGGTTTTGTTTTCTGCGGTGCGGCGGTCTGTATATTTTTCCTTGCAGTTCCGCAGTATATATGGTGTGTGGAGATAAACGGAACGTACGACGCGGATCCGGCGGAGATAGAGGCGGTGCTCCGCGAGCACGGCGTGTACGTGGGCGCCCCCAAAAAGGGAATAGATGATCTTTCGGAAATAAAGAACGACGCGGTGCACAGGATCGAGGGAATCAACTGGGCGTGGCTTTATATCGAAGGTGCAAAGGCGAGGTTCGAGGTACAGGAGATAACGCCTGCGCCGGAGGTTGCGGATATGGAAACACCAACGGATATAATAGCTGCATGTGACGGAGTAGTGCGTTCGGCTGTCGTGAAGCGCGGTGAGAGGCATGTGAACAGTAATATGACTGTAACTGCCGGGCAGAAGCTTGTTTCCGGAAAGGTAGCGGTGTTCAGCGAGGGCTATCCGGAAAAATATATCTATGTTCATTCCCGGGCGGAGATCATGGCGGATACGCTCAGAAAAGCGTCCGGAACATACAGCGATACGGAGGAACTGAGAGTAAAAACAGGCAGCTCGAAAAAACGTTTTTCGCTGGAGCTGTTCGGGAAAAGGTTCGACCTGTTCCGCGATGTAAGCTGCGGCTATGAGGAGTATGACACGGAGGAGTCGGTATATGATCTTTCACTGCCGTTTATAGGCTATATTGGTATATCGCTCCGTGTGTATGATGTGAGCGAGGTCAGCGTTTCGGAGTGGAAGCTTGGTGAGAACGAAGTGCTCGCGCGTGCGCAGGAGGAACTGGAAGAAGAGATCTGCCGCTCTCTCGGTACGGGAGCGGTGCGGACTGGTCAGGAGCTTTCGTATTCGGCTGAAAACGGAGTTTATGATGTGGAGCTGAGAATGTATTTAAGAGAAAATATCGGTATTGAGGTACCGGCAGAGGAGTGACACTATTTGATAAAACGAGAGATAGAGGTGCCGGAGAACATGGAGATTTCCGAGCTTTTCGGAAATTTTGACGAGAATATGAAGCTTGTGGAAAAGGCGTTCGGTGTCAGTGTTGCGGTAAAGGACAACGCCGTTCGCATCACGGGCAGCGAGGATGGCGTAGAGCGTGCCGGAGATGTCATCCATATGCTCATAACCATGCTGTGTGACGGTGAAGGGCTGGACGAACAGAAGATCCTATATGCCATATCGCTCGAACAGGAAAACGGAGGAATCGACGTTAAGGCGCTCGGTGCCGACTGCATTGCGGTAAATATAAAGGGACAGCCTATAAAGACAAAGACGCTCGGTCAGAAGAAATACACGGACGCGATCGATAATAACACGATTGTATTCGGAATAGGACCGGCTGGAACGGGAAAAACGTATCTTGCGGTCGCAAAGGCGGTCATGGCGCTGAAAAGACGTGAAGTAAACAGGATAATCCTCACAAGACCGGCGGTCGAGGCCGGAGAAAAGCTCGGATTCCTCCCGGGAGACCTTCAGAACAAGGTGGATCCGTATCTGAGGCCTCTATATGATGGTATGTATGAGATGCTCGGTGGAGAGGGCTTTCTGCGCTATCAGGAGCGCGGTGTTATCGAGGTGGCGCCTTTGGCGTACATGCGCGGAAGAACGCTTGACAATGCGTTTATAATACTTGACGAGGCGCAGAATACTACCCCGGAACAAATGAAGATGTTTCTCACAAGGATCGGTTACGGCTCTCATGCTATCGTGACGGGTGACATAACGCAGATCGACCTCCCGGGCGACAAGAGGTCGGGACTTAAAGAGGCCATGAAGATACTTGGCGGTATCGAGGACATTGCGTTTTGCAAATTCACTGAAAAGGACGTAGTAAGACACCCGCTTGTACAGAAGATAATAAAGGCGTACGAAAAATACGATGCCGAAAAGGAACGGCGTAAAAATGCTCGTGCGAAAAAGCAGAGCTGAGAAAAGAGGTACGTATGGTAGAATTTATAACTGAATATGACGGTGCCGAGGAGCTTTCAGAGGCGCAGCTCGACGAGCTCAGGCGCGTTTGCGAGAAGGTGATGGAGAATGAGGACTGTGATTTTGATGCGGAGATAAGCCTCACTTTTACTGACAATGAGGGTATCCGTGCCATAAATGCCGAGTACCGCGGCATCGATAGGGCAACGGATGTGCTCTCATTCCCCATGCTTGATTTCTCGGATGACGAGGCGGACGCAGAGTTTGAGACAGACGGGGAGATGGTCATGCTGGGTGATATAGTCATATCAGCGGAGCGTGCGGCAGAGCAGGCGGCGGAGCTCAATCATTCGCTGCGGCGTGAGCTGGCGTTTCTGACCGCTCATTCCGTGCTGCATCTTCTCGGGTATGACCATGTCGGAAATGAGGAAGGAGAGCGCGAGATGATAGAAAAGCAGGATCGTGCGCTCGGAGAGCTGGGGATAACGAGGGACATCCCCGAATTTTGATCTGCTGAGATCGGTGAACGGAAAAATATGAAGAACAGATATTTTCGGACAAGTATAAAACATGCAGCGGACGGTATAGCCTACGCCGTGCGGGCTGAACGGAATTTTAGGATAGATACGGCTTGTGCGATGTATGTCGTATGGTTTGCCTCGGCATACGGGCTTTCAAGGACGGAGTGGGCAGTGATATTGATCGCCGTGGGGATGGTGCTCTTTGCGGAGCTTATAAATACGGCGCTCGAGCGTGCGGTGGACGCTTTTTCGGAGGATTACAGCGAGGCTGCGAAGAATGCGAAGGATTCAGCGGCGGGCGCGGTTTTGATATGCGCGTTCGGAGCGGCTGCGGCAGGGATCGCGGTGTTTTTTGATGCCGTGCGCCTGAGAGCAGCGTTTGACACGATATTTGCATCTGTGCCGAGGCTCGTTATATTTGCGGCAATAACGGTTTTTGCAGTGCCGTTCGTTTTCATGTCCGGAAAGAAAAAAGATGATCGGAAAGGATAAATATGAATACAAAGTTTAAATCGGGTTTTTGTGCGATAATAGGAATGCCAAATGTAGGGAAGTCGACACTTTTGAACGCTATCGCAGGACAGAAGATAGCGATCATCTCTGATAAACCTCAGACAACAAGGAACAGGATATTGGCAATATATTCAACGCCTGAGGAGCAGATAATTTTCACGGATACGCCGGGTATACACGACCCGCATAATAAGCTTGGCGAATATATGGTAAAGATAGCCAACGACAGCATGAGAGATACGGATGTGGTAGTGTTCGTTGTTGACGCGTCAAAGGGCATACGCGACAAGGAGCGGGAGATAGCGCAGAATATCGACAAGCTCGGAAGACCGTGCATCCTTGTGATAAACAAGATAGATCTCGTGAAGAAGGAGGACCTTCTTCCGATGATCGCGGATTTTTCGAGCATGAACGATTTTGAGGCAATAATCCCGATAAGCGCAAAGGGAAATGATGGGGTCGACAGACTCACGAACATAATAACCGATTACCTTGAAGAGGGGCCGATGTACTACGACAAGGACATGGTAACGGATCAGCCGGAGCGTGCGATTGCGGCGGAGATAATACGCGAGAAGATGCTTTGGCTTCTGGATAAGGAAGTGCCGCACGGGATCGCTATAGAGATTTCGCGCATGAAGGAAAAGGGCAATGTTACCGAGATATACGCGACGATAAACTGTGAGAAAAAGACGCATAAGGGTATAATAATCGGTAAGAACGGTGAGATGCTCAAAAAGATAGGCACCATGGCACGCGCGGATATTGAGAAAATGCTCGACAGAAAGGTGTATCTGGAGCTATGGGTAAAGGTAAAGAGCGATTGGAGAAACAGCGATTACCTTATAAAGAATTTCGGCTACAAGGACGATGATTCTGTATGATATCTGAGAGAGATGAGCGGTATGGATGATTCTGTACACAGAGGGATCATAATACGTCAGAGCAATTACGGTGACGCCCACAGGATGCTTTCGATATTCACGGAGGATATGGGGATAGTGAAGGCGGTGCGCTACGGTGTACGCGGAAAAAAGACATCGAATGCGGCGGCATTCCAGCTTCTCAGCTACGGCGATTTCAAGCTGCGTCCGTCGGGGAGCGGGATAATGACGGCGGTCTCGGCGGAGATCGCGGACGGATTTTATCCTGTCAGCGAGGATATAGAAAAGCTTGCGCTTGTGAACTACTTTGCGGATATAACGTATGCGCTTCTGGGCGAGGCGAACCCCGACAAGCGGATATTATCTCTTTTTTTGAACATAGTCTATGCGGCGGCATACAGGAAGGATGATCCGGAAAAGCTCAAGTGTGTATATGAGCTGAAGCTTATGTGCGCCGGAGGCTACATGCCGGACACTTCCGGGTGCGGAGAGTGCGGCGGAGAGCCGGCATATTTTAGCCCCGGCAGCGGTTCGTTTGCGTGTATAAGGCACAGGCGCGGCGGGGATGTAGCCGTTTCGACGGGCGCGGCAGCACTTATAAGATATGTCTGTACATGCCCGGACAAGAGGATGCTTTCGTTTGAGGCAGAGAGCGGAGTGTGCGCGGAAGCGGGCGCGGTTTCGGAACGCTATGTCGCGGCGCAGTGCGGCAGGGAGTTCAAAAGCCTTGCGTATTTCAGAGCGGTGAGCGGTATCTGAAACGCTCTTTGGTGAGTTTGGATAAAAACGAACTCGTAAGCAAACTCAAAGTTAACTATTTTGGAAAAAATCAAAAAAATTTAAGAAAAGTCTTGCATTTCGGCGCGAATTGTAGTATAATATCTTAGTATTATGTATTAAATTTGTGGAGGTGTAGAGACTTGCCGAATATCAAATCAGCGAAAAAGCGTGTTAAGGTGATCGAGAAGAAGACTGCCATCAACACAGCGCGCAAGACTGCTTTAAAGACAGCAATAAAGAAGTTTGAAGCAGCGGCTGCAGCAGCGGACAAGGATGCCGCTAAGGTATTGTTCAACGATGCCGTTAAGAAGCTCGACCAGGGTGTTGCTCACGGTATTATTCACAAGAACAAGGCTGCTAGAAAGAAGTCACAGTTGGCTGTTAAGCTTGCAAAGCTTGCATAACGTATTTTATGCGAATCAAGCTCCGTATCGTTTCGATGCGGAGCTTTTTTCGCGTCTTTGGCGGAAATGCCTCCTTAATAGCGGAAAACATACAAAAAACAGATTATTTAGAAAAATAGATATTGCAATTTTACCAAACATAAGTTATAATAATATATAAGTATAACGAATTCCGGTGAGGAGGAAAAAACTATGAAAGCAAAGTATAAGCGCGTGCTTTTGAAGGTGAGCGGCGAGGCGCTTGCGGGACCGCAGGGCTTTGGTATAGATGAGGATACCATGGCGGAGATCTCAAAGAATATAAAGAAGATCGTCGATATGGGCACTCAGGTGGCTATAGTTGTCGGAGGCGGAAACATATGGAGGGGACGTTCGAGTGAGAATATGGACAGAACGAGAGCGGACCATATGGGAATGCTTGCGACAGCAATAAATTCTTTGGGGCTTTGCAGCGCTCTTGAGGCTCAGGGAGTTCCGACGCGTGTTCAGACGGCGATAGATATGCGCCAGATCGCTGAGCCGTATATAAGAGGCAAGGCAATGCGCCATATGGAGAAAGGCAGAGTAGTCATATTCGGCTGCGGAACGGGAAATCCGTTTATGTCTACCGATACGGCAGCCGCGCTGCGTGCCGTTGAGATGGAAGTGGATGTGATACTTCTTGCAAAGAAGGTCGATGCCGTATACGACAGTGATCCGAATATCAATCCGAATGCAAAACGCTATACGAATCTTTCGTTTGACGATGTGCTTTCGAAGAATCTCGGTGTGATGGATTCGACGGCGGCGTCTCTCTGCCGTGACAACAAGATGTCTATACTCGTGTTCGGCTTGAACGATCCGGAGAATATCGTCCGTGCCGTAAGGGGCGATAAGATCGGAACACTTGTGAACTATGAGGGAAAATAAGTGATCACGCAGCCGCGTGGTACGGAAAATAAAGAATTATATAAAAATAATGATCAAGGAGGATTTTAGTTATGGGAAAGTACCCCGAAGTTGAAGAGAAGATGGAAAAGAGGATAAATGCGCTGATAAGCGAATTCAAAACTATACGCGCGGGACGCGCAAACGCATCGGTGCTCGACAAGATCGCTATAGATTACTATGACACCATGACACCTATAAATCAGGTTGGCTCGATCTCGTCGCCCGAGCCGCATCAGCTCGTTATTCAGCCGTGGGATGCGAGTGTTTTGAGCAAGATCGAGAAGGCTATAAACAAATCGGATCTCGGAATATCACCGCAGAATGACGGAAAGGTCATAAGACTCATGTTCCCGCCGCTCACAGAGGAAAGAAGAAAAGAGCTTGTAAAGACTGTCAAGAAATATGCCGAGGAGGCAAAGGTCCAGATAAGAAATGCACGCCGCGATGGCATAGACATGTATAAGAAGCAGAAGAAGAACGGCGATATAACAGAGGATGATATGAAGGATATAGAGAAGGATATCCAGAACATGACAGATAAATATATAAAGGAGATCGACAGCATCACTGCTGACAAGGAGAAGGAGATAACGTCTATATAAACGGCGCAGAGCCGAACGTTTCTCTTTTATAAGAGCCCTGTGATCTTACCGAAACTGGGGACAGTACCGCGCTGCGCCAAGCCGCGCAGTGCTGTCTTTGCGTTTTGGCTGCGGGATCGAAAATAAAGAAAACGGAAGGGATTTATATTATGCTTTTTAAAGCTTTCAGAAGGAATGAGGAGCGCGATCTGGACCTTGCCAACATGCCGAACCATATCGGGGTTATAATGGACGGAAACGGACGTTGGGCAAAAAAGAGAGGTTTGCCGCGCAGTGCCGGGCATAAAGCCGGCGCGGAAAGTCTTAAGAAAATAGTCACTGAGGCGAACAATCTCGGTGTTAAATATATAACTGTCTATGCATTTTCGACTGAGAACTGGAAAAGACCGAAGGCTGAGGTCGATTACCTTATGGATCTCTTGATGGATTATCTTATAAATGCGGAAAAAACTCTTGCCGGAGAAAATGTGCGCATCCGTGCTATAGGCTCACGAAAGGAGCTTTCGGAGGAGATGCAGAGGCAGATAAAAAAGACGGAGGAGCTCACGAAGGACCGGTCTGGAATAGTTATGAATATAGCGCTTAATTACGGCGGCAGAGAGGAATTGCTGCATTCGGCAAAAATGCTTTGTGAGGCGGTAAAGAACGGTGAAAAGTCACCTGAGGAGATCACAGAAAAGGATATAGAGGAAGGCCTTTATACTGCTGGGCAGCCGGATGTGGATCTTCTGATACGCACGAGCGGTGAGCAGCGTCTTTCGAATTTTATGCTCTGGCAGGTAAGCTATGCCGAGATGGTGTTTGTAAATAAGCTTTGGCCGGATTTCAAGCCGAAGGATCTTATAGAGTGTATAAGGGTATATCAGGGCCGCGGCAGACGCTTCGGCGGTATATGAGAAAGGCGGTGCATAACTGATGCTGACTCGCATAATAACTTCGATAGTAGCGCTGGCGGTGTTTTTTGCAGTGATAATCGGCGGGAACATACCGCTCACGATCGCCGTCGTGCTTGTTATATTCGCGCTGCTCTATGAGATGTACACTGCTGTAACGAAGTCAAATGCGGCACGGGCGGCGGGCTATATAAGCGCGGTGCTGGTGCTGGCGGGTGTATATTTTGGGATGCTGGACGCGGCGATCGCTGCGGTGATAATACTGACGTTGATATTTACGGTGTTCCTGCACGGGAAACTGGACTTTAAGGAACTGTTTTCCGTCTCGTTCGTGTCGGTATATATACCTCTTTTCATGAGTTATATTCCGAGACTCAGTGTGGATATGGGTATGCGCTATGCGGCATTCATATTCATAATCGCATGGGGCAGCGACACATTTGCATATTTTTGCGGAACGTTTTTCGGAAAGCATAAGCTGATACCGAAGGTGAGCCCGAAAAAGACAGTGGAGGGATCTGCTGGCGCGCTTGTTGCGGTGATGCTCTTGTGTATGCTCTACGCGTTTATTATGGACCGCTTTGATCTGCATATAGGCGGAGTGAATCCGGGCGTGTTCGGGTATATAAAGGTAGGGCTTCTGGGCGCGGTAACGGCTGCTGTATCCCAGCTCGGTGATCTCGCGGCGTCGGCGATAAAGCGTGACAGCGGGATAAAGGACTACGGTAAGATATTTCCGGGCCACGGAGGATTTATGGACAGATTCGACAGTGTTATTTTTATCGCACCGGTAGTATACTATTATTGTATGCATATAATCGGCGCATGATAAAGGCTTTTACGAAACAGACAAAAGAGGTGAGAATATGAGACTCGTTATACTCGGCTCCACGGGCTCGATCGGCACGCAGACATTAAGCATCGTCCGCGACAATCCCGGCGAGTTTACGGTAGGGGCTGTGACCGGGAACAGGAACGTAAAGCTCTTGGAGGAGCAGGCGAGGGAGTTTTCGCCGGAGCTCGTCTGCGCCGCGGACGAGAAAAGCGCCGCGGATCTTAAGGTGCGTCTTGCGGATACCGGCATAAGAGTTGAAGGCGGCAAGGAGAGCATAAAGGAGGCGGCTGCGCTTGAGACTGCCGACACGGCAGTGGTATCGGTTGTCGGAATGGCTGGAATCGAGCCGACGCTTGCGGCGATAAACGGGAAAAAACGTGTTGCACTTGCCAATAAGGAAACGCTTGTTGCGGCGGGAAACGTTATAAAGGCGAGCCTTGCCGGGAGCGGAGCGGAGCTCATACCGGTCGACAGTGAGCATTCGGCGATATTTCAGTCGATGCTCGGAATGCATGACAGAAAAGAGATAAAGAGAATAATACTTACGGCGTCCGGCGGGACTTTTTACGGAAAAAAGCTCGATGAGCTCCGTGACGTTACACCGGAGCAGGCGCTTAAGAATCCAAATTGGGATATGGGCGCAAAGGTCACAATAGACTCGTCAACGCTTGTGAACAAGGGACTTGAGATGATAGAGGCAAAGTGGCTGTTCGATATAGACATAGACAGGATCAAGGTATTGGTGCACAGGCAGAGTATTGTGCATTCAGCGGTGGAATTCACAGATAACGCTGTCATAGCGCAGCTGGGTGCGCCGGATATGCGGCTTCCGATCCAGTTTGCGCTGACGTATCCGAAGCGTATGCCGATACGGGGCAATGATTTGGATCTTTCCGAATGTGCGAAGCTGACATTTGAGGAGCCGGATACGGAGACATTTTATGCGCTCGAGCTTGCCAAGACGGCGGGCAGGGAGAACGGGACGCTTGCGGCTGTTTTTAACGGAGCGGACGAGGCGGCTGTGGAGCTATTTATGAACGGAAGGATAGCGTATACAGGTATAGCCGAGGCTATAGAATACGCGATGGGCAGACATACAAGCATAAATGATCCGTCGCTTGCGGATATATACGAGGCGGACAGAGAGGCGCGAGCGCTCGTTGCGGAGCGCTTCGGCAGAGGCCTGTGATGCTTCGAAGGAGGTAAATCAGTATTGGTAACGGCAATTGTAACTATCGTAATGTTTCTCGTGATGGTATCGTTTCACGAGTTCGGACATTTTATAACCGCGAAGCTCATGAATTTCAAGATCCTTGAATATTCCATAGGCTTCGGACCCGCGATATGGCACAGCAAGAAATCGGAGATACAGTATTCTTTAAGAGCGATCCCGTTCGGAGGCTACTGCAAATTCGAGGGCGAGGACGAGAAGTCGGAGGATAAGCGAGCATTTTCGAATCAGCCTGTATGGAAAAGAATGATCGTGGTGGCTGCGGGCGGAATATTCAATGTGATCCTCGGCTTTGTGCTGTTCCTTTTTATCGTTCCGGCGCTGTCGCCGATAAGCACGAATGTCATAGACGAGGTGGTGGAGAACAGCTATATCGAGGAGGCAGGCATATTGCCCGGCGATGAGGTAGTGGAGATAAACGGAAAGCACGTCAGCTTTTACAATGACATATCTCTTTACACACAGGATTTCCAGGCAGGAGAAGAATGCGAGCTCGTTGTAAAGCGTGACGGTGAAAAGCTCAGCTTCACGTTCAGACCATCAGAGAGCGTTACAGAATATACCTATACGGACGAGGGTATTGAGGTGACGAGCTCGATGAACGGCGTTTCAGAGGAAACGGTGCTCTACCGTTACGGAGAGGGCGCCGAGCGTGACGATTCAAAGATCGGCACGACGGAGACGGTAACAAGGCTGATAATCGGATTCAGACCGCAGCAGGAGGATATAAACGCGTTAAACATCTGGGGTGAAGCATGGAATGAGACCAAGTTTGTGGTAAAGCTGGTATATAATTCGCTCTGGCAGATGGTAACGGGCAGAGTGGGAATGGATCAGATGGGCGGACCAGTAGGGATTGTTTCCGAAGTGAACAATGCAGTAAATTCGGGCAGCGAGAGCTGGCTGTATGTTCTGAACCTTACTGCGCTCCTGACGATAAACCTAGGGGTATTTAATCTTTTGCCTATCCCGGCACTCGACGGCGGCAGACTGCTGTTTATGATAATAGAGCTGATACGCAGAAAGCCGATCCCGCCTGAGAAAGAGGGAATAGTTCATGCTATAGGCTTCCTGCTGCTGATAGCGCTTATAATAGCAGTGTCGTTTAACGACATTATGCGGCTGATAAGGTAACACATATTTACATGGCGTTTTGAGGAGATGTTGAAGGCGAAACGGGAACGACATCGTCCATTCGAACAACGTTCGCGGACGATGTCGTTCCGAAGAAACTTTAATTTAGATCGTGAAATATTTCGCCTTCGGATAAGAGAACGTCGCACATCATTTTTGCGCCCAATTTGAACCCTGCCTTGAAGTTTTCCAAATCGGATAAGGCTGTCATTTCATCAACTGAATTTATTAGAGAAGTGAAGGCTTTTAGATTTTTGCCGGTCAGTTGAGTTGTCAGCATTTCTTCTTTTTGGCAGAAATTGTTGAGTGCGGCTGCGTAGGTAGTATTTTGGTCAAAGCATTTTTTGCTTGGAGAAATGTTACCGTAATATAATTCTTCAATAAAATTCATTGACATGACCTCCTAAAGCATTTGCAATTCGAAATTGAACTGTAAGTATATTATATCAGTTCAGTTTCGAATTGTCAAGGGCTTTGAGAAAAATGTTTCAAAAATGAACGCAATACCGATAAATCGTTTGTAATAAAAAATAAGGAAAGCAGGGATCTAATGACTGTAGGTGAAAAAATAAAGCGTTTTAGGATCGCGCGCCAGCTTTCGCAAAAGCAACTTGCAGAAATGGCTGGGATGAGCGAACCGGGATTACGAAATTATGAGCTGGGAAACAGACATCCCTCCGAAAAGCAGCTCAAAAAGATAGCTGAGGCTCTGGGGGTAAGCGTCTATGCAATATCCGATCCGTGTATTGATAATTGCTCAGGCGTTATGCAGGTGTTATTTGAGTTGGAGGACGATTATGGATTTAAGCCTAATGATGCTGATGGAGATATCGGTATAACTCTAAAAAATGAAACAGGATCGGATGAATTGCTTAATGGGATGCAAAAGTGGTGCGCCGAATCAGGAAAATTAGATAGAGGCGAGATAACACGTGAGGAATATGATAATTGGCGTTATGGATTTTTGCGTGACGTTTCCGGAACGTTTATTATCGATAAAGACGAATAGTGTGCGTATTCATTACGCAGGAAAATGGAGAGTAAAATGAACAGAAAAATAACAAGAACCGTCGATGTGGGCGGTGTTAAGATCGGCGGGGGAAATCCTATCTCGATACAGTCGATGTGCAATACCGACACGCGCGACGCGGAGGCTACCGTTAGGCAGATACTTGCGCTTGAGGAGGCGGGCTGTGAGATAATACGCGTTGCTGTGCCCGATGCCGAGGCTGCGGATGCGATAGCAAAAATAAAGAAAGAGATACATATACCGCTTGTCGCGGATATACATTTCGACTATCGTCTGGCGCTCAAATGTATCGAAAATGGAATAGACAAGGTTAGGATCAATCCCGGCAATATCGGCAGCCGTGACCGCGTAAAGCAGGTCGCGGATGCTGCAAAGGCGAAGGGGATACCGATACGCATCGGTGTAAACGGCGGCTCGCTTGAAAAACGGCTGCTTGAAAAATACGGCGGTCCCACCGCGGATGCACTTGTTGAGAGTGCGTTGGGACATGTTGAGATACTTGACGATGTGGATTTTGAGGATATAGTCGTATCAATAAAGGTATCGAATGTGCCGACGATGATAGAGGCGTATCGTAAATTTTCCGAAAGATTCGATATACCGCTTCATGTCGGCGTTACAGAATCGGGGACTGAGCGGCTCGGAACGATAAAATCGAGCATCGGCATCGGCACGCTCATATCCGAAGGAATAGGCGACACGATACGAGTTTCTCTTACCGCCGATCCGGTTCGTGAGGTCTATGCCGCAAAGGATATTTTAAGGGTGTTAGGCGAACGCAAAAACGGTATCGAATTTGTGTCGTGTCCGACCTGCGGCAGAACGCAGATAGATCTTATTGGTATCGCGTCGGAGGTAGAAAAACGGCTCCAAGGCATCGACAAGAGCATAAAGGTTGCTGTTATGGGCTGTATAGTAAACGGTCCGGGTGAAGCGAGGGATGCCGACATAGGCATAGCAGGCGGCAAAGGCGAGGGCATAATATTCCGCAAAGGAGAGATATTAAGAAAGGTGCCCGAGGACATGATAGTTGAAGAATTGGTCAAGGAAGTGGAAAAACTGTGAAGAAATTTTTGGTTATAAACGGAGTGAACCTTAATATGCTGGGAGTTCGCGAACCGGGCATTTACGGAACTGACTCATTGAAAAGTCTTGAGGAGCGTGTGAGGGCAAAGGCTGCAGAGCTGGGAGCTGAGGTCGAATTCTTCCAGAGCAATTATGAGGGAGCCATATGCGAGGCGATACAGAATGCCTTGGGTGTGTATGATGGGATAATAATGAATCCGGGCGCGTTTACTCATTACTCATATGCGATACGGGACGCTTTGGGCTCGGTAAAGCTCCCGGCAATAGAGGTGCATATTTCGAATATCCATAAGAGGGAAGAGTTTAGACATCATTCCGTTACGGTGTATGAATGCGTAGGGCAGATATGCGGATTGGGACTTAAGGGTTATGAGCTTGCATTGGAGGCGCTTTGTGATGTTGTCAAGGATTGATAGACTGCTGGAAGGCATAGAGGACAGCTGTGCTGTGCTCATATCCGGCTACCCGAACATATTCTATTACAGCGGCTTCACCTCGGAGGACGCGTATCTTCTGCTTTCGAAGGACAGAAGGCTCATAATAACCGATTCGAGATATACCATACAGGCTAAAGAACAGGCCGTTGGCTTTGACGTTGTCGATATATCGCGCGGATGGGGAGCGATTTTTGGCGGCATATCAGAAACGAGTCTCTGCTTCGAAGAGGAGAAGATGACGGTCGCTGAGTATTCAAAGCTGAAGTCTGCGGCGCACGGCAAGGAGTTTGTAAAAGGTCAGGATGTTATAGATGCACCGAGGCGCGTCAAAGACAAGGAGGAGATCAGACTGATCTCCGAGGCGGAAAAGATCGGTGACGAGGCGTTTTCACATGTGCTTGAGTTTGTGCGTCCGGGAATAACGGAGCTTGAGGTAGCTCTCGAGCTTGAAACGTATATGAAGAAAAACGGTGCGAGCGGGCTGTCGTTTGAGACGATAGCCGCGTCCGGGGTAAGATCGGCGATGCCTCACGGCGCGGCGTCGGAGAAGGTAATTGAAAAGGGCGATTTTCTGACGCTTGATTTTGGCTGTGTCTATAAGGGTTATTGCTCTGATATGACAAGGACCGTAGTTGTGGGCAGAGCGGACGAAAGACAGCGTGAGATCTACGGGACCGTATTAAAAGCGCAGCAGGCAGCGATAGACGGCATATATGATGGTATAGCCTGCGCTGAAGCTGATGCGATAGCAAGACGCATCATATCCGATGCGGGATACGGAGAGAATTTCGGACATTCGCTGGGGCACAGTGTGGGCATAGAGATCCATGAGCGCCCGAACTTTTCACCAAAAAGCAAAGACACGCTTGAAAACGGAAATGTGCTGAGCGTCGAGCCGGGAATATATATAGACGGCTTCGGGGGCGTAAGGATAGAGGATCTTATAGCGGTTTCCGACGGAGAGATAATTGACCTTACGCATTCGCCCAAGGAGCTTATAGAGCTTTAAAATCGGTCAGATTATACAAAAAATGCGCAAAAAGTGAGTCTATACAAGATTTCTTGAAAAAAGGTATTGCAATTCGTTCGGATTTTTGGTAAAATAAATATGTATGGTGCCGTATACTCCTGTTTTGTATGCGTCGGGGGTACGGCAGTAAGATCAGATAACAAAATCCCGGTACAGTCGGGTGGAAAGGAATGAAATAAGATGGTTACCGCAGGTGATTTTAGAAACGGAGTAACATTTGAGATGGACGGTGGAGTTTGGCAGGTAGTTGAATTCCAGCATGTAAAGCCCGGAAAGGGCGCTGCGTTCGTTAGAACGAAGATGAAGAACGTTATAACGGGCAGCGTTGTTGAAAAGTCGTTCAGACCGACGGAGAAGTTTGAAAACGCTTTCGTTGAGAGAAAGGACATGCAGTATTCCTATAATGATGGAGATCTTTATTACTTCATGGATCAGGAGACTTTCGATATGCTTCCGATAGCTATGAACGATATAAAGGACAAGATGAAGTTCGTTAAGGAGAACGATATCTGCAAGATCCTTTCATATAAGGGTAAGGTATTTGATATAGAGCCGCCGACTTTTGTTGAGCTCGCTATAGCAGAGACAGAGCCGGGCTTTGCGGGAAATACCGCTACCGGTGCAACAAAGCCTGCAACTCTCGAGACGGGTGCGGTTATTCAGGTACCGCTGTTTGTTGACGGTTCCGATATAATAAGAGTGGATACAAGAACCGGAGAGTATATGGAGCGTGTAAATAAGTAATTTATACGGACAGAATTTTCACATGAACGCCGGAGGGAGGTTTGAGTCATGAGTGATATTTCCAAGGATATGTCGTTTATAAAGGGACTTGCCGTTGGAATGGAGATCGATACGAAATCTAATGAGGGGAAGCTTATCATGAAGCTGATAGAGACCGCTTGCGAGATGGCTGACCGTATCGAGGAGCTGGAGGGCCGTATAGACGACCTTACAGAGGAGCTTGAGGAGCTTGATGAAGAGGTGTACGATCTCAGCATGGATCTTGACGACATCTATGAGAATACTGCCGACGACGATTCGTTCGGCTATGACTTTGACGACGATGATGATGACGGTCTTTTTGAGGATTTTGACGAGGACGACGATAACCTGTTTGAGATCATGTGTCCCGAATGCGGAGAGGATGTAGTGGTAGACTTTGACCTCTTGGATGACGAGAACAGCATAGTCTGCCCGAACTGTCACAGGAATATCGAGCTGGAGTTCGATATTCCGGACGACGAGTCGGATATTTCAGAGGATGACGACGAAGACATCGACGACTGAATTCAATAGATCATAAGAGGCTGTTACGACAGCCTCTTTTTTTGAAAGGAGCTGCTTATATGGCAGGACTTTATATCCATATACCGTTTTGCGTAAAAAAATGCGAATACTGTGATTTTGTATCCTACGTGGGAAGGGAGGCGGAATTCGGAGCATATATAGACGCTCTTTGCCGCGAGATGCGCCGTTATGAGGGTGAGAAGATCGATACGGTATTCATAGGCGGAGGGACGCCGTCAGTACTGCCGCCGGAGTTTATAAAAAAGCTATGTGCCAATATAGAATACTGTTTTGAAGTAAAACCGGGTGCGGAGCGGAGCATGGAAATGAATCCGGGCACCGTTTCGGAGGCAAAGATCGAGGCAATGCTCGCCGGAGGTATAAATCGGGCGAGCGTAGGGGTGCAGTCATTTGACGACACGGAATTAAGGGCGGCGGGGAGAATCCACACCGCAAAGGAGGCGGAGGATACCGTTACGGCGCTTGACAGTGCCGGTTTTAAAAACATAAGCATAGATCTCATGCAGTCTCTGCCTATGCAGACAGAGGAAAGCTTCGGAAAGTCTTTGCGTACTGCTGTATCGCTCCCCATCAGACATATAAGCGTATACAGCCTTATAATAGAGAGCGGTACTCCCATGAGTGCGAAATACGAAAAAGGGGTATATGTCGAACCCGATGAGGACGAGGAGCGTGAGCTTTACCGCCGTACCGGCAGATTTCTTTCGAAACACGGATTTGAGAAGTATGAGATCTCAAACTATGCCCTCCCGGGGTATGAGTCGAGGCATAACACGCTTTACTGGGAATGCGGTGAGTATATAGGTCTCGGCGCCGCGGCTCATTCGTATTACGGCGGAGCAAGGTTTTCGAATACACGCTCGCTTCGTGAGTATATAAACGGAGAAGGACTGGGTATCGGAAGAGAGATCCTTACCGAGCGTGACAGGATGTCAGAGTTTATGATGCTGGGGCTGCGCCTCGTGCGCGGCATATCATTTGAAGATTTCAAGACAAGGTTCGGAAAAGACTTCTTTTCGGTATACGGAAACACGGCGGAGAAATTCGCAGCCTTGGGGCTTTTGGAGTTCTCAAACGGAAGGTGCAGGCTAACAGAACGCGGTATTGACGTGTCCAATGCGGTGATGTGCGAATTTATTCTTTAAGAATTATGAATAAAATATTAAAAATAGCATAAAATACTTGACATTCAAAGAGAAAAGTGTTATTTTATATATAGTTGTTAGCACTCATCAGCTTTGAGTGCTAACAGATAAAAATTTCGAAGGATTTGGTGATTGCATACGAAAGGATGCGGACACATATGGATCTTAACGACAGAAAAAAGCTTATATTACAGGCGATAATCGACGAATACATCGGTTCGGCGGAGCCGGTAGGCTCGCGCGCTGTCTCCAAGAAGCATGAGCTGGGTCTGTCAAGCGCCACTATTAGGAACGAGATGGCGGATCTTGAGGATATGGGTTATCTGATACAGCCCCATACGTCTGCCGGGCGTATACCTTCGGATGCGGGTTATAGGTTTTATGTAAACTCGCTTATGAAGAAATACAGGATCGGGCTTGAGACGATCGAGCGGCTCAGGCAGGAGCTGGAGGGTCGGCTGGTAACGCTCGACAAGGCTGTAAAAAAGGCGGGATTTCTCGCATCAGTGTTGACCGATTACACGACTGTCGTATCTGCGCCGGCTGCCGAAAAGGCGGAACTGAAGAAGATAGACCTAGTTCCGGTATCGTCGGAAACGGTGATGCTTATCATAGTTACAAGGACTGTCAAGAACAGGCTCGTGAATGCGAAGCTGAGCTTTGAGGAGTGTGAGAAGATAGCGGCAGTGCTGAATTCCAGACTGCGCGGCAAGACCGCGGATGAGATAACGTATGATATAATACGGGATATAGAGACTGAGCTCTGCGAAAAGCTTTCGGTGGAGCCGAAGCTTCTTATCCATGTTCTGCATTTCGCATATGAGGCGGTAACGGAGCTTGAAGATACCGAGATATACGTTGAAAACGCCAAATCGATATTGAAATATCCGGAGTACCGCGACGTGGAAAAGGCGCGTGAGATATTCGGGTTTCTCGACGATAAATCAAATCTCAGGCAGCTGATAGCAGAGACCGGCGAATCGGAGGGAATAAGTGCGAGGATAGGCGGCGAGAACGATCCGGAGATAATGAAGGACTGTTCGCTTGTCACCGTCAATTATTCGCTAGACGGCAAAGCAGTAGGAAAGCTTGGAGTTATAGGGCCTAAGCGTATGGATTATGCGAGGGTATTTGCGAGCCTCGATTTGATCTCGCATGAGATAGACAGACTGCTCGGACTCTTTTCGGACGGATAGAGCCGGGAAAGCACATAATTAAATGCCGCAGAAGCTGCGGCGATGAGGAGGGATCCTGTTGGATAAGAAAAAGGAAACAGAGAAAGAAGTAAACGAAGCAGAGGAAAAAACAGCTGCAGAGGAGGCTCCCGAGACGCAGGAGAGCGCTGAGGATAAGCTCAGGCAGGAGCTTTCGGAGCAGAAGGATAAGTATCTGAGGCTGCTTGCCGAATACGATAATTATCAGAAGCGCACGCAGCGCGAGAAAGCGGCAAGATATGCCGATGCCGTTGTGGACACGGTAGAGAAACTGCTGCCGATAGGCGACAATCTTGAGCGCGCATTAAAGACCGAGGTGACCTCGGAGGATGCGGTCAAGTTTAAAGAAGGCGTTGAAATGGTCATGAAACAGTTCTATGACGCACTCGAAAAACTCGGCGTAAAGCCCATAAAGGCGGAGGGCGAGCAGTTCGATCCTAATGTGCATAACGCGGTAATGCATATAGAGGATGAAAATGTCGACGATAACACTGT
>DVNB01000097.1 GCA_018714695.1 Candidatus Ornithomonoglobus merdipullorum
GTGCAGCATGGTGCAAGACAGCACTCGGACCCCCTCAACACCTTCGGTGTTTGGCGTCGCTTCGCTTTGCCGACCCCCTTGCCCGAATTTATTCGCGCGCAGCGCGATAAATTCGGAGGGGGTCAAGGAGTAGTCCGCGGTGGATCACATTGACTATGAGCAGTAGCCTGCGCAGATGGACGGAAGCGGCACTCCGCGGCAAATTCGCCGAAAACGAATAATTTTCAACTTACCTGTCTGGTCTTATTTCTGAATATTCCGAATAATAATGTAATTGACGGTAAATATTAAGAGGGAGGGAAGCAAATGGATGATGAGCTGTTTGAGGGATATGACCGGATGGCGAGACTTTTCTATCTTGTGCTGCTTGCAGTCCTTCTTCTGGGCGCGGCGGCGGGCGCGTTCTATCTTGTCCGCCGCTACGGGAGCTCGGAGGAGGTAAGGGCGTATCTTGGCGAGGTCGCCGCCGGGCTTTCGGGCGGGACGGATGCGAAAAAGGTCACGGCGGGAGCTATGAAAACGGGGCTTCTGTCAGCGGCGCTGTTTTTCGTCTGTGGCTTCTTCCGCCCCGGCGCCGCCGTGATCGCCGCGGAGACGGCGCGGCGCGGGTTCGTGGCAGGCTTTACTTCCGCCGCGTTCATACGGTATTTCGGTGCGAAAGGATTGCTCCTGTCGGCGTGTATGCTGCCCTCGGCAGCGGTGCTCATACCTGCAGTGCTGATGTTCGGCTCGGTAAACGCCGCCGCGGCGTTCGGAAGAGAACGGAGGTCGAAAAGATTCTGGGCCGCCTATATATTTTTTTTCGCGGCATTTTGTGCGATATTTTGTATATCCGCGATTTTTGAGGGTTTTCTGACCACAATATTTATGAAATACGCCGCCTCTTGGGTTACATAATCATCATTGCGGTTTACAAAAAAATCGAAAAAAACTATTTACAAATCGAAATTTTGTGGTATAATAATATATGTCGCAAAGATTTTGAAACAAAATTGTAATACATATGTAAAGTTTGTCACATAAGGATGTAAAGACAGGTAATGCCTGTGACAAAGATCAGGAGTACTTTCGGAGAAAGGGTGTATACGAATGGATGCGTATATTGATCAATATACCGATTTTATGACGAGGATATGTCATAAATCTGAAAACACGGTGGAATCCTACCGCCGCGATGTTTTACAGTACCTTACATATCTGAAGGAACTGGGGATAACAAGCATAAAAAAGACTACAAAGACAACGGTGCTTTCGTATCTTGTCGCGCTGAAGAAGAAGGGAAGGGCGGCATCGACGATGTCGCGCGCGCTGGCGTCTTTGAGATCGTTTTATCTGTATCTTCTGCAGAACGGCGATGTGGATTCCGATCCCACGGTGTCGCTCATGACGCCGCCGGTGGAGAAAAAGCCGCCGACAGTCCTCACAAACCGTGAGGTAGAGCTTTTGATGGAGCAGCCAAGGCTCACCGACAGCAAGGGGATCCGCGATAAGGCGATGCTTGAGGTGCTCTACGCTACCGGCATAAGGGTATCGGAGCTTATAGGGCTCGATATAGACGATGTGAACGTCGGCATGGGCTTTGTTCGGTGCGTCAAGAGCAGGAGCGAGAGAACGGTGCCCATGGGGCACAAGGCAGCTGAGGCGCTCGGAGCCTATCTTGAAAAGAGCCGCGGCAATCTTGTCAAGGACGAGTCGGAGCGGGCGCTTTTTGTGAACTGCTCCGGCGGAAGGATGTCGAGACAGGGCTTCTGGAAGGTGATAAAGCAGTACCAGCACAGCGCGGGCATCGATAAGGAGATAACTCCGCATTCGCTCAGGCATTCATTCGCGGCGCATCTTGTCGAGAACGGCGCTGATCTGCAGTCGATAAAGGAGATGATGGGACATGCCGACATTTCATCGACACAGGTCTACGCGTATTATGTGGACGAGAAGCTCAGAAAAGTGTACGAGCATGCGCATCCGCGCGCGTGAATACCGCGGAGGCGGATACAATAAAGTAGGTGATGGCATTGTGCGCAGCGTTAAGGCTCCCTATAGGGATCGACAGCTTTGAGAAAATAAGATCGAACGGCTCATACTATATAGACAAAACACGGTTTATAGAGGAGCTGCTGAACGACAGCTTTGAGGTGATGCTTTTCACGCGTCCGCGCCGATTCGGAAAGACGCTTATGCTCCAGACGCTTGAAAGTTTTTTTGGCATAGGCAAAGAAGGGAGACAGCTTTTTGAAGGGCTGTATATATCCGAAAAGACTGAGCTCTGTGACGAGTGGATGAATAATTATCCGGTTATAAGCGTCAGCTTCAAGGATATAGAGGGATCATGCTTTGATGACGCGTACGGGATGCTCTGCTCGGTAACGGCGAGAATGTATATGAAGCATTCCGAAGCGTTCGAGTCTCTGAGTGTGAACGAAAGAGATTATTACGGGCGGATAGTTTCCGAAAAAGCGTCGGAGCGGGATATAAAAAATTCGCTGTATGTGCTCAGCAGCGCGCTTTACAGGTATTATGGGAAACGTGTGATAGTGCTTATAGATGAATATGATGTTCCGCTGGCAAAGGCTGATGAGAACGGGTATTACGACAGGATGCTCGGCATAGTCCGGAGCATATTCTCACAGGCGCTCAAGGGGAACGACACACTTATGTTCGCGGTAGTCACAGGCTGTCTCAGAGTGGCGCGTGAGAGCATATTCACAGGCGCTAATAATTTTAAAACAAATACGGTTTATGATGATAAATACTCGGGATATTTCGGTTTTACGCGTGAGGAAGTGGGGAAGCTCCTTGCCGATGCCGGGCTTTACGGCGAACAGGAGCGCATAAAACGGTGGTATGACGGATATCGTTTCGGAAACACGGAGATATACTGTCCGTGGGACGTTATAAACTGTGTCGGGGATCTGTCGGAGGATCCGTCGCGGGAGCTGAAAAATTATTGGAAAAACACGAGCCATAATTCGATAATAAGACGGTTTGTAGACCGGTCCGACCTTTTTGTAAATGAAAAGTTTGAGAGCCTGCTTAACGGCGGATATGTGAGAACGGAGATATGCGATGATCTTACATATGATGTTATGCATTCATCGGAAGAGAATTTGTGGACTATATTGTATATGACCGGATATCTTACGATGGCTGCGGAGCAGAGCAGGGAGGACGGGGTAAAGGTCCTGAATCTTGTGATACCGAATGAGGAGATAAAGCTCATATTCAAGGAGACGGTGGTAAAGTGGTTCAGAGACAGGATAATTACGGTGGACCGCAGCAGTCTTTTCAAGGCTTTTCGGGAAGGCGACGCGGAGACCGTTTCGGATATAGTGTCCGATCTGCTTTTTGATACCATAAGCTATCACGATTATAAGGAGAGCTATTACCACGCCTTTCTGACCGGTATTTTCACAGGAGCCGGATACGCGGTGGAGTCGAACTTTGAATCAGGTCTGGGCAGACCGGATATTGTGGTAAAGGATAATCCAAGCAGAACAGTTATCATTATAGAAGTTAAATATACGAAAAACGCGCGGGAGCTTCACGCTGAGGCTGAGGCGGCGCTTGAACAGATAAGTGCAAGGAAATACACTGAAGGGTTCAAGCGGCTTTACCGGAACATATTGGTTTACGGCGCCGCGTTCTGCGGTAAGGAATGCCTGTTTCTTACGGACAGGGATCGATAAATACTGCGGAATAATAATGTTAAAAGAAGCATATTTTTATTCATGGGAACACCGTTATTACGGAGGGGAAGGAGTGTTTGCTATGAAGAAAATATGCTTTTTTATTTGCGCCTTCATGCTTTTTATGAGCGTGCCGGCAAGAGGCGAGGGAGGTCTGATCCCTGAGGGCGACGTGAAGTCATGTATACTTGTGGAGCAGTCGACCGGAGAGGTGCTCTATGAGGAGAACGCCGACGAGCAGCTCCCGATAGCGAGCGTCACAAAGATCATGACGATGCTTTTGATCATGGAGGAGATAGACGGCGGGCGGATGGGCTATGACGATCTTGTCACTGTGAGCGAGAATGCCATGAGCTACGGCGGCTCGACCATGTTTCTTGAGACCGGCGAGCAGCTTACCGTGAGCGATATGTTAAAGGGGATAGCCGTAGCTTCGGCAAACGACGGCGCGGTGGCTATGGCGGAGCACATATCGGGGAGCGAGACGGCGTTCGTTGACAGGATGAATGAGAAGGCGGCGGAGCTGGGCATGGTGAATACGCATTTCGTAAACGCCAACGGGCTCGATGATGAGGGGCACTATTCGTCGGCGCGTGATGTAGCACTGATGTCGCGGGCGCTTTTGGAGCATCCGGATATAACGAAATACACATCTATCTGGACGGATGAATTGAGAGACGGAAAATTCAAGCTTGCCAACACAAATAAGCTCATACGCTTCTACACGGGAGCGAACGGGCTCAAGACCGGCTCGACCTCGCAGGCGCTATGCTGCCTCAGCGCGTCGGCGGAGCGTGACGGGATGCAGCTCATAGCCGTTGTGCTCGGCTCGCCGACCTCGGCAAAGCGCTTTTCATCGGCTAAAACGCTCTTGGATCACGGATTTGCAAATTACAGGATAACACAGCTTGCGGCAGAGGGCGAGACGGTGTGCGAGGCGGATGTGGCAAACTCCACTGCCGGGACCGTCGCGGGCGCTGCCGCGGAGACAAAAACGCTGCTTGAGAACAAATCGGAGCAGGGTGAGATCGAAAAGCGCGTGTATATCGACGAGGGGCTCACAGCGCCCGTGAAAGCCGGTGACCGCATCGGGACGATGGAGTTCGTGAGAAACGAGACGGTCATAGGCTCGACGGACATTGTCGCCCTTGCAGACGCGGAAAAGAAAAGCATAATCATGATCATGCGTGACATCGTGAGCGGCTATCTGAAAGCGGAGACATAGATCGCCGCTTTTTTGATGTGTGCCGGGAATGGCATCCAATGTAAAGATCACGTAAAGTTTTTAATAAAAAATACTGTACAAATTCGATAAACTATGTTATAATAAACACAATCAAGGAAATAAAGCCGGCGAGCGGCTTTATCGAAAATGTGTTTATTGTAACGGTGTGAAGCAATGCTATACGCATTGCAATTATGTTATAATTATATCAATAATACTACGAGTAAGGAGTCTTTTAGATGGAAATGAACGAAAAGAAGGTGCCGGAGGTCGTAATAAAGCGTCTGCCGCGTTATTACAGGTATCTGAGGGAGCTGCTGAACCAGGACATCAGAAGAATTTCATCAAATGCTCTTTCGGAAATGATGGGTGTGACGGCATCACAGATACGCCAGGACTTTAATTATTTCGGCGGGTTCGGACAGCAGGGCTACGGCTACAACGTTGAATATCTTATAGAAGAGATAGGCAATATCCTGGGTCTCAACGACGGCGATACTATGATAATCATAGGCGCCGGGAATCTCGGAAGGGCGCTCGCGAACCATAACTCGTTTATAAAAAGAGGGTTCAGCCTCGTCGGGATATTCGATAACGATAACAGGATCGTAGGCTCCAGCATAAACGGGATCAGGGTGCGGTCGGATTCGGAGATCGAGAGCTTCGTCAGGGAAAACGGCGTGGATATCGCGATACTGACTCTCCCGCGCGCCGCAGTACATGATATGGCAAAACGGCTCACGTCATGCGGGATAAAGGGGATACTCAATTTTTCGTATTCGGAGCTTGATCTGCCGGAGTCGATACCGGTGGAGAACGTTCACCTCTCCGATACCCTTATGACCCTTTCGTACAGGATAAAGGAGCAGAAGGAGAGGACGGCTGCCGGGGGCGGACAGCAGGATGATCCCAACGAATGATCATATCAAGACGGCGGCGGAATAAGGTTTCCGCGAGCATTTAATCACACATCAAAGGAGAACCCGATATGGAGGTTATTGCATTTGTCGGGCCGAGCGGGACGGGCAAGAGCTACCGCGCGGCTATTGTAGCTAAGAAGAACGGTGCGGACGCGATGATAGACGACGGACTGCTCATATCTTCCGGAAAGGTTGTGGCAGGCACTTCCGCGAAGCGTGAGCCGACGAGGATAGCGTCTGTGAAGCACGCGCTTTTTATCCCGCAGGAGTATGCCGACGAGATGAAACGGGCGATAAGGCGCAAGCGGATAAAGCGGCTCATGATACTCGGGACCTCGGAGGGCATGGCGGTGAAGATCGCTAAGCGGCTCGAGATAGGTCCTGTACAGCGGTTCATACATATAGAGGACGTTGCCACGCCCGACGAGATGGCGATGGCGAACAGGATGCGTCTCGAGGACGGCAAGCACGTTATACCGGTGCCGACCTTTGAGATACAGAAGCAGTTCTCGGGATATTTTCTGCATCCTTTAAGGCGGTTTCAGAAGAATCTTGATATAGAGGAAAATACAGGTGACGCCGACAAGTCGATCGTCCGCCCGACGTTTTCGTATCTCGGCGATTTCGTCATATCGGATCAGGCGCTTATAGAGCTTGCGGTGCATGAGGCGCTCAAGACTGACGTTATCGCAAGGATCAACAATATAAACATCAGAAAGACAAATCACGGAGTACATATGGATATAACCGCAACGCTGCGCTACGGCTGCAATATAAGAGAGGTATGCCGTGAGGCGCAGAAGCGGATAAGAGAAACGATAGAATATCTTACGTCGATAAACATGCGGCGCGTCCACTTTTTGGTCAAGGCGCTTGAAATAAAAAAAATTTAACTTTTTTTCATAACTTCGCAACCTTTTGGAACGTTGAAACGTATTAATTATAAAAGGGAGATATCCGCGGAAGCGGAATCCCGTAGGAAAGGAGCGGGATCTTATGAACAAAAGATCTGTAAGTATCGTGGGAGCCGTTACGGCAGCTCTGACACTGGCCGCATCGATGCCGGTATCGTTCGCGGCGGAGACGGATTATGAGAAGCTGGTCCTTGATGTGAAGAACAGGATCGGCGTACCGGAGGAGTATACAGAGTTCTCGACCTCGGGAAGGTATGAGAGCGACGGCAGGACAATGTATTCGTTCACATGGACGACCAAGGACGAGGAGGACAGGAAGTACATAGACGTGACCTGCCGCGACGACGGGTTTATAACATCGTACCACTCAGGCGGCGGCGATCACGGGATGTACGATTCGCTGACAATGGACGAGGTAAAGGCGGAGGACGCGGCGCGAGACTTTATTGCGTCAGCAGATCCGGAGCTCAGCGGCATCGCGAAGCTTGAACGTGAGAACGGCTACAGCTACGGCGGCATCACCTACAGCATAAGCGCCGAGTTCTACGGTATCGGATATTACCGTGCGATCGGCAGCATAACGGTGGATGCGGACAACGGGATAAATAATATGAACGTGACGCTTCCCGAAGTGGCGGAGCCTGACGCTGCGGCAAAATACCTGGGCGCGGATGACGGTGTTGCGGCATACCGCGACAAGGTAGGTGTAAAGACGGTATACAGGACATACCGTGACGATGAAGGCGCGCTCGCCGTATTCCCCGCGTATGTGAGCATAGACGACAAGGCTGTAGACGCGGTGACAGGCGAGATAACAGAGATAGGCTCCGAGGAACCGAAGGTGTTCGGAGTGAATGAGGCGGCGTCATCAGCCGATGCGGGAAGCGGCGGAGGCGGCTACCGTGAGCTCAACGAGAGCGAGAAGGCGGAGATCGCGGCGCTTAACGGGCTTATCAGCGAGAGCGACGCGGCTGCGCTTATAAACGAGAGGCTGGGAACGGCGCTTACCGTCGAAAATACAAGCCTTTATAACGACAGCGAGGAGAGATATTACTATTCGTTATACGGTGAGGAAGGCTCGTTTACGGTAGACGCGCAGAACGGAGACATTTTGAGCGCGTATATCACTATAGAGCCGGATGAGTCCGATACGACTGCGCTTTCGGGCTACAGCTTTGACGACGCGGCTTCGGCAAAGCAGCTTCTTGAGGTCCTTGCGCCGTCGAGCGGAGCAGCGTACGAGTACGATGAGGACAGCGCGGGTATGTATAAGGATCCCGAGACGGACATAAGCTATTCGGGCTTTGTCTATAAGGTCAACGGCATAGAGGTAGAGGGTGTGGACGCGGCTGTGCGCAGGTCCGTGGATAACGGCAGAACGAGCTACAGCATAAGCATCTCGCCGGTCGAGGTATATGCGGGGCTCGATTATGCGTCACCCGATACATTTGCGGACATAGACACGCTTGTGTTCTCGGACGGTTCGTATGTGAGCCTTAAATACGCGGAGACTCCAGACGGCATAAAGCCGGTGTACATATCGGAGCAGTATATGAAAAATGCCGTTACGGGCGCGGATGTCGACTACCGCGGCGAAGAGTATGAGCCGGACGGTATCACGTACAGTGACATTGAGGGTCACTGGGTACAATACGCGGCGGAGAAGCTTGCGGGCTCGGGCATAGGCTTCAAGGACGGCGAGCTGAGACCCGACGAGCCGGCGATGGCTGAGGATGCCGAGGAGCTCTTGTATGAGATCTACGGTGACAACGGCGCCGTTTCGGAGGTAAACGACGGCAGCGCGCCGGTAACGAGGCTTGAGGCGGCAAAGATGCTCATAAAGTGCGAGGGACTTGAGGAGCTTGCGGCGATGGATATCTATTCGCAGCCGTATACGGATATAACGGAGGATTACGGGATCACGGCGATCCTCAAGGGCTACGGCGTTATAGACGGCAGCGCTTCGGAGTTCAGACCGGACGACAGCCTCACGAGAGCGGAGCTCTTGCAGATGATATATAACGCGCTTGTAAGCTTTAACGGATAAATATGATTCAGGGGTAGAACTGTATGGAGATCATTACGAAACAAGATCATGAGGAACTTTTGCTTGCGGTAACGGAGCCCGTGCGGGGAATGCTTGAGGAGCATGCGGGCAGACCGCGCGCGGGCAGCTCCGCCGCGTGGTATTCGGACAGGGCGGCGGAGGTGGAGACCTTTTCGCGTCCGCTTTGGGGGCTTGTGCCGTACTGGAAGGGCGGCGGCTCACGCGAGCTTGCCGCGCTTTACGTGGATGGCATCAGGGCGGGGACGGATCCCGGCTCGGAAGGCTACTGGGGCGAGTGCGGCGACTGCGATCAGATATATGTTGAGATGGCGGCAATGGCTTACGGGCTGCTAATGGTGCCGGAGCTGCTGTGGGAGCCGCTTACCGAGAGGGAAAAGGCGAATTTCACGGCGTGGCTTTGGCAGATAAACACGCATGCGGTATGTGACAGTAACTGGAGATTTTTCAGGGTGCTCGTAAACATCGCGCTGAAGCACCTCGGGGAGGAGTACAGCGAGGAGAGGCTTTCAGAGGATCTTGCGAGATTCGATGATTTCTATATAGGCGGCGGCTGGTACATGGACGGACCTCAGCATCAGAAGGATTATTACATATCAATGGCGATACATTTTTATTCGCTTATATACTCGATGTTTGAGGATGACGAATACGCGGTAAAGTTCCGGGGGAGAGCGGAGCTTTTCGCGAAGGATTTCATATACTGGTTTGCCGATGACGGCGCGGCGCTGCCTTACGGAAGGTCGCTCACCTACCGTTTCGCGCAGGCGGCTTTCTGGAGCGCCTGCGTCGCGGCGGATGTGAGACCGTTTGATATTTCGGTAATAAAGGGCATAATATCACGCCATCTTGAGGACTGGATGAGGGCGCCGATACTCGACAACGGCGGAGTTCTCTCGATAGGGTATAAGTATCAGAGCCTCTTGATGGCGGAGCATTACAATGCTCCGGGATCGCCGATGTGGGGGTTGAAGGTGTTTGCGATGCTTGCCCTGGCGGATGATCATGAATACTGGAGAGCGGAAAAAGCACCGATGCCGGAGCTTGACCGGTTCAGGCTAATGCGCCGTGCCGATATGCTGGTGGAGCGCAGCGGGGGAGAGGTGTTCGCGTATCCCGGCGGCACGCATGACGCGTTGGGCTGC
The DNA here is from genome assembly GCA_018714695.1 of Candidatus Ornithomonoglobus merdipullorum. Classification (GTDB taxonomy): domain Bacteria; phylum Bacillota; class Clostridia; order UBA1381; family UBA1381; genus Ornithomonoglobus; species Ornithomonoglobus merdipullorum. Next base: position 9,953 of record DVNB01000097.1, read on the forward strand.
GGCAGGATACCGGAAAAATATCTGAAATTCGCTTACTCCACAAAATTTGGATTTAATGTGCAGTACAGCGATCTTTCGATAGCTGAGGCATGCGGCGACAATATGCTCGTTTTTGACGTCGGCGGAGTGTTCTGCGAGAGGAGATATAACTACAGCTTTTCGCTTTCCGAGGACGGGCTGGTTATAAACTGGTCGCCGATGCGCGGGATAAGGGTATCTACAAGGCTTATTATAGACAGGGAGTGTATGAGCGGAACGCGGCACAGGCGTATACACACGATCGAGTCGGAATATGACTGTGCGGCATACGACGGCGGCTTTGCGGTGGCATGCCGCGACGAGGACGATTGCCGTTTCGGAGCCGAGGGTACGGCGGCTTGGGCTAAGAATCGTTTTTCGGGATGCAGAGTGACCGCGGTGAACTGCGGCGCGGGCATGGCGGTGGTTTCGTCACCGAACACGAACCTCATTTACAGCAAGACCGTTATCCCTACGGTGCGGTATAGGATAGAAAAGGGTACAAATGTTGTTGAGACGGTAGTTGAGACGATATGATATAAAATATGTAAGGCAGGTGCAGAGCATGCGCCTGCTTTTTTTATATTGCCGCTTGTACCCGGGTTTTGTGAATAGTTTTTGAATAGACTGAAAAAAAATAGCCCTGTCTCTATGGTCAAGAACGGAGACACATATTGACACGCGAAGATTTGTTTGGTATAATACAAATAAATTCGACGGAAGTTGACGGTATTTGCGTATTGCGTTTATACAGAACAATGACCGTTCGCGTCCGCGGACAGTGGGGGAAGGACAGGGTGAGAATAGAGTGACGGCAGGAAGCTACATAAAAAAGCTGCTCGAGGACAAACAAATATCTATTTCCTGGCTTTCAAAGCAGATGGGGATAAAGAGCAGGAGCACATACTACAGGCTGTTTAATGATTATTACAGCAAAGATAAGACCGGTGAGCTTATAGATGGGATAATCAGGCATATAGAGCTTACAGATGAGGAAAAGCATGATCTTGAGTCCAGGTTCGGGACAGGACGTGTGAGTTCGTTTTTTAAAAGAACGAGAGATATACTTTTAAAATGCTACGATGAGACTTTGGATAGCGGATATATTGTCAAAACACCGGATGGTGAGAAAAGTCTTGTATCGCTTCTGAAAGAGCACAGCGGCGGCGAAGCGTCGGTGTTTTTGATAAATCTTGAGGATGAGCGCGTTATAGGAGATATCGCGCAGCTTCTGGAGTGGAACGAGCGTGTAAAGGTGTACGACTATATAAAGCTCAGAAACCATAGGATAAGAACGGCATATGAGCTGATGACGCTTATACGGTTTTTCAGATATCCGAATTATCTGCCGGTAGTAAGCGACTTTTCGGAATACAGCGGTATCTGCATGGTGAGCGCGGAAGGCGGCAAATACAATTACATGTCGGTGAACATCGATAATGACTGCTGCGATTTTGTCGATACGGAGATCAACCGGGATATGTATGATCATATCGTAAACGTTTATACGCGTGTGATGAGCAAAGGCGAGAGCCTCAGAAGGCGTGTGAAGAAGGTGTCCGATTATATCGAGCTCGTGCAGAAAAGCGCCGATTTCTCCTGCGGAGCCGGCATGTTCTACAGCGAGGGAGCGCCGTGCTTCGGCGCGCTGTCGGTAGATATCCTTTCGGATATGTTCAGGGATATAAATTATTTCGGATTCCCTTACGAGCACGAATATGTTCAAAGGCTATTTTCAATATTTAATGAGAAGGCGGAATATGAGGCGAATACCGATGCTCATGAGCGGAGGATGATGTTTGACGAGGGACATATCGAGCATATGATGAGGAGCGGCATCGCGTTTGACCATATGGACGCGTTCAGACCGATGAGCGGTGAGCAGTGCAGGACATACTTTAAGCGCTTGGCTGATATTGCGGATAAGCGGGCGAATTACAGCTATCGGTTCATCCGGCGCGATATTATAAGATCGCCGTTTGTTTACAGCGGTAAGGGCATACTGTATCTGTACGCGCCGGGAAGCGGGGGCGGCGAGGGCAGCTCGATGTTCCTTGAGAGAAACAGCATTCGCGAGATCATGGACGACTTTTCGGAATACATCTGGGAGAACCACACGTGCTCCGAGGAGGAATCAAAAAAGACACTTGCCGGTATGGCAGATAAATATCTTAAATGACATGGCAGCGGCACAGAGTGGGTCGGATCAGATGTGCGGCTGGGCAGCTATGTGAACAGAGATAATAATTTTTCGAATGAGAGCCTCTCTTGTAAGAAAATTATTATAAATAGGCAGATGCGGCTCTGCAGTCCGTCCGATCGGAACGGCGGAGTGCAGCGGTGATCTATTGTCTTCTCTGAGCGGCCGCCGGGGTGCGGCGCGTAAAAAAGGATGCAATTATAACTAACCGCGAGATCACCGCTGTAAGGCACCGTATCTGTGTCGGCTTAAAAGAGCCGCGTTCCTGTAGACAAAAAGTCCCCGTAACGCAGGGGACTTTTTGAGTGCGCGTATTTAAACCGCCGCGGCTGCTGCCGATGCCGGAACGGCGTCCTGTTTCGGGAATTTGCGTCTTAGGATAATATAGAACACAAAGTGAGCTGCGAAGGTCAGCGCCCATGATATGGGGTATGATATATAGAGTGTTTCCGGAGTCCTGAACTCAGGTATCTGAAATATCGTCGCAACCCATACAAGCCGCAGAACGCAGGAGCCGAGAAGCGATATCACCGTAGGCGTTATCGACGCGCCCATGCCGCGTATCGGACCCACGATGCAGTCCATCAACCCGCCGAGAAAATACGGCGCGCAGACGTAGAGCAGTCTTACATGCCCCGCGGCTATAACATCGGGAGAATTTGAGTATATTCCCAGAAGAGGGTTGTAGAGCAGGAATACTCCTATGCCGCAGACGAGACCCACCGTGAACTCGCACGATCCCGCCGTGAGCGCGATCTTGTTGATCCTCGTGTACCTGCCCGCTCCGACATTCTGTCCCGTAAAGGTGAGCGCCGCCTGATTAAACGCGTTCATAGCCACCCATACGAAGCCCTCAAGGTTCGCCGCCGCGGCGTTTCCAGCCATTACGGTAGCTCCGAACGAGTTTATGGACGACTGTATAACGACGTTTGAGAGCGAGAACACAACGCCCTGCACGCCTGCCGGGAGACCTATGCGGAGTATACGCTTTACGGTTGCTCCGTTGGGTCTTAGGCGCCTGAGACTGAGTTTGAACGCGCCTTTCTCGTGCATGAGCGTGCGGAGTATGAGTCCCGCCGATATGAACTGCGAGATCACAGTTGCAAGCGCGACACCCAGCACGTCAAGCTTGAAGACGATAACGAATATAAGGTTAAGGATGACGTTTATAACGCCCGCCGCAAGCAGATAATACAGCGGACGCTTTGTGTCGCCCTTTGCGCGAAGGATCGCGCTGCCGAAGTTATAGACCATCATCGCCGGCATACCAAGGAAGTAGACTCTCAGATACAGTGCCGAAAGCCTCAGAACCTCAGCGGGGGTCTGCATTAGTTCGAGTATCTGCGTGGCGAACAGGAGCCCTATGACCGTAAGCGCGAGACCGCTTATGATGCCGAGAGAGATAGAAGTATGTATCGTCATCTTGAGCCTGCCGTGCTTGCCCGCGCCGATGAGCTGTGCCGCGATAACGTTCGTTCCTGTGGCAAGCCCCAGAAACAGGTTGGTCATAAGATTGATGAGCGACGTGTTTGAGCCGACCGCCGCAAGCGAGTTCTCACCCGCGAACCGTCCAACCACTATGACGTCGGCAGCGTTAAAGAGCAGCTGCAGCACGCTCGACGCCATCAGCGGCAGTGCGAACATGAGTATCGAAGGCAGCAGCGGTCCGCTGCACATATCGATCTCGGATCTTGATTTTGACATTGTAAATTTCACCTCGGCTATAATTGTAGCACAAAGGTAACTTACAGTCAATACGGTATGGGATTTTTTTTCGGAGGCAAGTCCGCATACCGAAAAATATTATTGAAAATACCGGTGATGTATGATATACTAAGGGTAGTGAAGCGATGCGCGGAGGTGACAGTGATGCTTTTGAATGGCGAAAAGAAAAGAATAAATATAGGGTATGAGGATTTTAAGGAGACCGTAGACGGGGGATTCTATTATGTGGATAAGACAATGTTCATATATGACCTGCTCAGAAACAGAGGGAAAAACAATCTTATCACACGCCCCAGGCGTTTCGGCAAGACTCTGAATATGAGCATGCTCAGATATTTCTTTGACATAACCGAAAAGCAAAACGCTTATCTGTTTGACGGCTTTATGATCTCGAAGCATTATGACGAGCTGAAGGGTCACAGAAACGCGTATCCGGTAATAACGCTGTCCCTCAAATGCGCCAAGAAGGGCTGCTATGAGGATGCAGTCTACTGGCTCTGCAAGGAGATCCAGAGGCAGTTTCGGAAACATAGGTATATATCTGACTGCGACAGGGTAGACAGCGGCGACAGAGATGATTTTAAAAAGATCATCGCCGCCGAACCGGATGTGCGGCTTTTTGCGGAATCCATAAAGCTTTTGAGCTCTTGTTTGGCGCAGTATTACGGAAAGAATACGATAATACTGATAGACGAATATGATGTTCCGCTCGAGGATGCATATTTTTGCGGTTACTATGATAAAATGGTCAGCTTCATCCGTTCTCTGTTTGAATCGGCGCTTAAAACGAACCCGTCGCTTGAATTCTCCGTGATCACGGGCTGTCTTCGCATATCGAAGGAAAGTATTTTCACGGGATTGAACAACCTCGCTGTGAACGGCATACTAAGTCCCAGATATTCCGGATATTTCGGATTTGAAGAGGACGAGGTAAAGGATATTTTGGAGTATTACGGAGTTCAGGAAAAGTTTGAGACTGCAAAGCGGTGGTATGACGGCTACCTTTTCGGGAATACGGAGGTATACAATCCATGGAGCATAATGAATTACGTTGCCGATCTTTGCGACGACCCGAACAGTATCCCTGCCTCGGACTGGGTGAATTCGAGCTCAAACAGTATAATTAAAACACTTGTGGAGAGCGCCGACGATGCGACGCGCGATGCAATAGAACAGCTTATAAACGGAGGCTGCGTCAAGACGCCTATATATGAGACGGTCACCTACGGCGACCTCGGAAACGACAGCGAAAATATATGGAGCTTTTTGTTCTTCACCGGATACCTCAGGCTCAAAGAGCTTGTCACGAGCGGCGAGGAGACGGGGGACGAGGCAATATACTCGCTTGCCATACCGAATCTTGAGATAAAGAGCTGCTATAACAGCATAATTAAAAGGTATTTTGAGAGCTGTAAGAAGTCAGTAAACAGGGATGATCTGTACAAGGCGATTCTGAGCCGTGATGCGGAGGAATTTTCAGAGCAGATAACGGAGCTTCTTAAAAAATCGATAAGCTACCATGACAACGGAGAACAGTTCTATCACGGTTTGATCGCCGGCCTTCTTGCGGGCAATGTCCATTACAGGATGGCTTCGAACCGCGAGACCGGCACCGGCAGGAGCGATCTTATACTGTATCAGAATGACTTGTTTGTAAATGCGGTAATAATGGAATTCAAGGTCTGCAAAGCGAACGAGGCGGCAGACAAAGCCGCGGAGCGCGCGCTCAGGCAGATAGACGAGCGTGACTATGCCCGGGAGGCTCGGGATATGGGATACAGTAATATAATCAAGTTCGGTGTTGCTTTTAAGAGCAAGGTATGCTATGCGGTGACGGAATGAAAACTCCTGCCCAGAAAGGGCTTGACTTTTGACGAAAAAGGTAATATAATAATACTGGTCATGTTTCAGTGACATCTGATGCGGTTTTTTCTATAGTTGTTTGTGCGCCGTTGTATTCAGAGCAGGAAACATGGCCTTTTACTATGTATATGAGGTATTTTATGATATTGGTGATTGCGGAAAAACCGTCTTTGGGCAGAGATATTGCCGACGCGCTGCCGGGTCAGCGCGGGGGCGGCGACGGGAGACGGTATATCGAAAAGGGCGATTACGTCGTGACATGGGTCTTCGGACATATGCTGACGCTTAAGGAGCCCGAGGATTATGACAAGCGGTATAAAAAATGGTCGCTTGACGATCTGCCTATCTACTTTGACGACTGGGGGATGAAGGTCGGCTCCGACAGCGGCGGCGGTTTTGAGTCTAAGTCGGAGCGGGTAAAGCTCATCGGGGAGCTCCTTGAGAGATCGGACAGTGTCATTCATGCGGGCGACCCCGACGAGGAGGGGCAGCTGCTCGTTGACGAGCTGCTCGAATGGTTTAAATACGACAAGCCCGTGATGCGGCTCGACACGGGCGACACCACACGCGGAGGGCTCACAAAGGCTCTCGGGAAGATGAAGGACAACAGGCTGTGCGTAAACGAGGGGAGATCCGCCTATGCGCGCTCGGTCGCGGATCTGATGGTCGGCGTAAATATGAGCCGTTTTTTTACGTGTCTGAACAAGGGCGCGCTGCTCGCTGTCGGAAGAGTGCAGACGCCGACACTCGGGCTTGTAGTGGCGCGGGATATGCAGATAGAGGGACATGTAAAGCAGAAATATTACGATGTGTATGTCGATCTTGACGTGCACACGGGCGATGCGACTGTGCGGGTGAGGACCAAGCTCCGGCGAAAGAATGCAAAAAAGGACGACGAGGACACGGCGATCATTGACCGCGGGGAGGCGCAGAAGCTGCTTGCGGCGATCGTCGGGAGAGAGCTTGACAATATAAAGATAGAGCGGAAGACGGTCAAGGAGCCGCCTCCGCTGCCGTTTAATCTCGTGAAGCTCCAGAGCTACTGCTCGTCGCATTTCGGCTACGATCCGAAGGAGGTAATGGAAATAACACAGTCGCTGCGTGAAAAGCATAAGGCGATAACGTACAACCGTTCCGATTGTCAATACCTTTCGGAGGAGCATTTCAAGGAGGCGCCCAAAACGATGGCGCGCGTTATTGAGAACATAAGCTATAAGCCAAAGGGGCTGGATATGAAGATCCATTCGCGCTGCTTCAACGACAAGAACATAACCGCGCATTTTGCGATAATACCGACCGACAACAAGGTCGACCTCGGGCGGCTCACGGAGCGCGAGCGCAGCGTGTATCTTGCCGTATGCAAATACTACATGGCGCAGTTCCTGCCGCACGCGGTCAAAGAGAAGACGAAGCTCACGGCAGATCTCGGAGACGGAAACGAGCTTTATGCGCATTCGGCGAAGGTGATAAGTCCCGGCTATCTTGAGATATTCAGGGACATAAAGCGCGACGAGCCGACAGCGCTCAGCGGCATCGCGCCGGGCGTTTACTGCGGGAAGGCAGCGGACGGCTCGGTCGAGGAGAAGGAAACGAAGCCGCCCGCGCGTTATACAAAGGCGACGCTTAATGAGGATATGACGCGCATTGCAAGATACGTTAAGGATCCGGAGATAAAGCGGCTTCTGGAGCTTAAGGACAAGGATAAAAAAGGTGAGAACGGCTCCATAGGCACTTCGGCGACAAGAAGCGCGATAATAGACGGACTGATCGTGAAGGGGTATCTTGAGGAGTCGGGAAAGCGTCTTATATCGACGCCTCTGGGCAGGGAGCTATACAGAATACTGCCCGACGAGATAAAGAAGGCGGATATGACGGCGCGCTGGTGGGCGATACAGGAGGATATACGTTCGGGCGAGTCAGATCATAACGCGCTTACGGGCAGCGTGCTCGAAACGATACGCTCCGTCATTTCCAAGGAATATCCGAAGGCGGACCAGACGGTCATGACGAAAAGCGTCACCGAGCGGTTCCATGAGGTGTTGGGGACATGTCCGCTTTGCGGCGGGAATGTCATTGAAGGCACAAAGGGCTTCGGGTGCAGCAATTACAAGCCGCCGATCTCATGCAGGTTCGTTATATGGAAGACAAGGCAGAGCGGGATGTTCAAAAACGCTAAGATCACCGCGCCGGCGGTCAAGAAGCTGCTTGCGGGAAAGACGGTGAGGATGCGGGGGCTTATCGCGAACAGCGGCGAGAAATTTGAAGCGGATGTAGCGCTGAAAACGGATAAGGGCGCGCAATATCCCGTACAGCTTGCGCTGGTATCGCTGCCGCTGGGGAAGTGCCCCAAATGCGGCGGGGATGTCAGAGAATCGATGAAGGCGTTCTCGTGCGAAAAGGGCTGCGGGTTCACGATATGGAAAAAGCAGACGAAAGGAATGTTCCAAAAGACGAAGATAACTCCGTTGATGATGAAAAAATGGCTTGCGGGCGAGGAGACAGAGTGCAAGAATCTTGTGAACAAAAAGGGCGAGAAGTTTTGCGCGCATGTAAAGCTTAAATACGATCCCGAAAGCCCCTACGGCGGCGCGGAGTTTGAGCTGCGGTTCAAATAGTCTGCGTTCAGAAGTGAATACGAGGACTGCGGGCGCTTAAGTTTGCAGTCCTTTATTTTAATTCATATTCATGGAAACTGTTTGTAAGGTGCGCGTAAAAAAACGGATATCCTTATTGACATTTGGATCAAGGGCATGGTAGTATATATGCAGATAAGTGTAGAGGAAGTGTAACAGATATGATGAAGGAATTTACATGCATGCGCGGCGGGCTGCGGATATATGGCAGGACATACGTTCCCGATACGGGGCTGAAAAATTATCCGACCGTTATAATGTGCCACGGGTTCAACGGCAGCTGTATGGGAAACGTGAAGTACGCCGAGCAGCTGGTGCCCAAGGGCTTTGCCTGTGTTATGTTCGATTTCTGCGGCGGAAGCCTGAGGTGCAGGAGCAGCGGGGATATGAGGGAGATGACAGTGTCATCGGAGATCGATGATCTTAAGGCTGTGACCGGATATGTTAAAGAGATGGAATTTGCCGATACTGAGCGGCTTATATTGATGGGCAAGAGCCAGGGCGGATTTGTCTCGGCGCTTGCGGCGGCGGACATGAAGGATGATATCAGCGCGCTGGTGCTGCTGTATCCGGCGTTTACGATACCGCTTATGGCGAAAAGGACAGAGCGAGAGATGAAGGTGATACCGGAGGAGTATGAGATCCTCGGCGGTGTTGTGGGCAGACCGTACCTGTACGACGCGCTTTCGCTCGATACGGACAAATGCTTTGCATACGGCGGGGATGTGCTCATCCTGCACGGAGACCGTGATGATATAGTGCCGTTATCGTCATCGAAAAGAGCCGAGAAGCTGTACCGGTCAGCCGAGCTTCATATCATAGAAGGTGCCGGGCACGGCTTCAGGAACGGAGAGGTCAAGCGCGCCTGCGAGCTTATGAGCGTGTTTTTGAAAAATTCCGCTGAGTGACGGAGAACCGCTCTGCCGCGTTTACGGCTTGATACGGCGGGTCTGCATAATAACCACTTTTTTGATAACAAAAACACCGTTTATTTGTATTGACAATATACCACCGAAACGGTATAATATTTATACAATATTATTTTATATGCAAAAGGGGTGTATGTTTTATGAATTTGGATATGCTTCATCCTGCCGATCAGCTCGTGATGTTCATGGAACGTATCTACGGCTACGGCATGACGACCACGTCCGGAGGAAATCTGTCGATACTCGACGATAACGGGGATATATGGATAACTCCCGGCTCTATCGATAAGGGCAGCCTTTCGCGCAGAGATATGATGTGCGTAAAGCCTGACGGAACGGTGATAGGCAGACACAAGCCGTCGAGCGAGTTCCCGTTCCATCAGCATATTTACAAGACGAGACCGGACATAAAAGCGGTGCTTCACGCTCATCCGCCGGCACTTGTGGCGTTCTCGATAGTCCGCAAGCTGCCGAGTACTAATCTTATCCCGAACGTAAAGTTCTCATGCGGCGAGATAGGAATGGCAAAATACGGTCTGCCCGGCTCGCAGGATCTCGGCGACAAGATAAGCGAGGAATTCCAGAAGGGCTTCAATACGGTGATACTTGAAAACCATGGCGTGGTAATAGGCGCAAAATCGATGTTTGACGCGTTCAAGTCATTCGAAACGCTCGATTTCAGCGCAAGGCTCGAGATCGACGCGCAGAGCCTCGGCACTCCCAACACGCTCACACCGGAGCAGATAGACTGGTACAAGTCGAGACAGTATGTCGTAATGGACGAGTTCGTTGAAAAGCACATGTCGAGCGAGGAGAAGGATATCCGCAGAAATATGTGCAAGTTCATCAAGAGGGCATACGATCAGGAGCTGTTCACGAGCACGCAGGGAACCTTCTCACAGCGTTTCGGTGAGGACGGATTTATAATAACTCCGTCCGGAATGGACAGAAAGTATCTTGAGCCGGAGGATCTTGTAAAGATAATGGGTAATTACAAGGAGATGGACAAGGTACCGTCAAGGAGCGTGGCGCTCCACCAGGAGATATACAGGCAGCATCCGCACGTTAATTCGATAATCATAGCGCATCCGCCTTGCATGATGGCATTTGCCGTTACGGACGCGCCGCTTGATTCGAGAACGATCCCGGAGAGCTACATACTTATGAGAAATATCCCGAAGCTTGATTTCGGCATGAATTACCTAAAGCCGAAGGAGACGGCGGCGGTATTTAAGGCAAACACGCCTATAGCACTCATAAAGAACGACTGCGCGATAGTTACGGGTGACAGTCTCTTAAACGCGTTTGACCGCCTCGAGGTCGCTGAGTACAGCGCGCGCGCGATAATCGCGGCACGCGATCTCGGAGATGTTGTGGCGATAAATGATGATGAAATAAAAGATATAGAGAAGGCATTCAACCTTCCCGAATAAAAAACGGAGGTGCTGTATCAAAACTAATAAATATGCATTTCTAATCAATAGCGACAAAAAAGCCTCCCCTGAAAGGGGAGGGGAACCGCCGGACGGCGGTAGAGGGGTTGGCAAAATGCATAAAAAGTGATAATTATGCATTTTGCTACACCCCCCTGTTTTTGCGTTTGAGTCTTTAGCTTATCTGAGCTGTGGAAGGTAGTACTTCCATTCACTTTCCGGAACACCCGATGCAGATAACGCCTTTTCTGCGGTTAAGCCGAGAGCAGCCATCAGGTTTTTGAGAGTTCTCAATACTCCTTCTGTAATACCTTCATTACGCCCCTTATCAAGCCCTTCGTTATATTTTTCTGTACCGTATGCATCAAGCACCTGCTCTTCATTAAATAATGTATCCATCATATCGATTACCTCCATTTCTCTTGAAATAAGAAAAACCCACCGAGAGACTCTTCCCGATGCGGCACGCAAAAGCTTCTCTTGGAAGGGGAGCGGACCCGCCCGCTGTGCGGGCGGTGTCCAAACCGCCGGACGGCGGTGGAGGGGTTGTAATTGTGCATTTTATTACAGCCCCTCTGAGAAGTGCCCGTATTATTTGTCACCCCAAATCGGACGCATACTATCCAATCCACTCCAAAGCATAAGCTTAATATTGTCAGCTTCGGGGATGGTATCTTGATAATTTTCACCCGTATTTGTGGTAACAGTTTTGATTTCACAGTTTGTCAATTTGCCTTCCTCGTCATAAGCAGCAATAATAAGCTTCAAATTTTTTAATGCTGCTTCTGAAGAAATTGTAATGATATTATTCTCATAAACAACATTTATCTTTGCAAATTCGGCAGTGATCGTGGCGTTGCCGGTCAGATCGCTGAAGGTATAGTTTTCAACTGCGCCGACGCTTATGCCGTTTACAAGAACATCTTTTACAACATACCCATAATCGGGTATTATATTAAACACTGTTTTTTCATTGCTGCGCACCGGAACATCACCGCAAGGAGAGATCGTACCGTTTTCACCAGCTGACGCTGTTATTGTGAATGTTCCTGCCACTTCAACCGTACAAGCTGCCGTTTTACCGCTTGTGGTAGTCACGGTAATCACAGCGGTTCCGGCTCCTACAGCGGTTACTGTGCCGTTATCTACCGCCGCGACCTCAGCATTGCTTGTGGTCCACGTTAGCTTGTCCGTTGCGTTAGACGGCTGCATTGTGGCTGTGAGCTGCGCAGTATCTCCTATATCAAGACTCAGCGAGGTCTTGTCAAGCGACACGGAGTTTGCCGAACGCAGAACGTTTATTGTTATCGTATCCGTATAATCTCCGCTCTGGGCTGTAATCGTTGTAGTGCCATAGCCGGTTGACTTTACTATGCCGTTTTCAACTGCTGCGATATTTTCATCAGCCGAGGTGTATGTTATATCCGCCGACGCGTCCAACGGCGCGATCTTAAGCGGTAATACCTTAGTTTGATATGTTCCTGAAAAATCAAGCTCATCTCTGTAGAAATTCAATTCCGTTACGGGAATATTTATTGCCTCAAACATCATGTTTCTGTTATTTGCATATTCCTGCGCATAGCTTCCGGACACTCCGCGCATAGTCATTTTTGCAGGATACGAGAACGAATTGTTTTCAATACTTGCAATACCCGGCAATGCCGTTACTTTTGTCAGTTTGGTATCTTCGGCAAAAGCATTAGCGGCTGCTTTTGTACAATAGCGCGGCAGTATGATCTCCTGCAATGCCTGACACTGACGGAATGCGGAATCGGGAATTTCTTTCAAGCCTATCCCAAAGCTTACATCCGACAGACTGTCGCAGCCATAGAACGCCTGTGAGCCGAGCGACGTCACGCTGTCGGGTATGGAAACAGCCGCGAGCGCGTCACATTCGTAAAATGCCCGAGAGCCTATGCTTTCCAAGCCGTATTGCAGTTCTACGCTCGTTAAAGCTGTGCATCCCCTAAATGCACTGCCGTATATTTGTCTGCAGGCAGACGGTATTGAAATGCTTTCAAGGGCCGTGCAGTTTGCAAAAGCAGAGCCATTGATGGTCGTTACTCCCTCCGGGATAGCTATCGCGCTGAGCGCGGAGCAGCCTCTGAAAGCGCTTGAGCCTATGACGGTGACAGAACTTGGCAGCACGATATTGGTAAGTGCTGAGCAATTATAAAAGGTGCTGTCTTGCACTTTTGTTGTCGTATTAGGCAGCTTAGCTTTTTCCAGACTTGTGCAGCCGCTCAACAGTGATGTACCCATAGAGGTTATACTGTCGGGCAGGGATATTTGCTTTAGGGAAGTACAGCCATTAAAAACAGTATCACCTATATTAATCATATATTGTGGTAATCTAATATTTTCTAATGATGAACAATAAACAAATGCCCCGTCTTGTATTTCTATCAATGTATCAGGCAGCGTTACATTCTTTAAATTATACATGCCGGCAAACAATTCATCGGGAAGTTTGGTCATACCTTCTTCGACTGTTGCAGTCACAATTCCTGAGTTGTAAAACGGTCCGTTTGAAGCCCTAAGGTCACTTATGTCCCGGATAGTGGTTTCTAAGGATTTCGGAATAAACATTTCTGTCAATGAGCTACAACCGGTAAATGCTTGATACCACAATGTAGTTATGCCGGGCGGTAGACTGATGTTTGATAGATTGGTGCAATTGTAAAATACCTCATGTTCTATTTCTGTAATATATTGAGGTAACTCAATGGTTTCCAGAGATGTACAATAAGCAAATGCCCCGTATTGTATTTCTATCAATGTATCAGGCAGAGTTACATTTTTTAAATTATACATGCCGGCAAATAATTCATCGGGAAGTTTAGTCATACCGTCTTCAACTGTTGCAGTGACAATTCCTGAGTTATAAAACGGTCCGTTTGAAGCCCTAAGGTCACTTATATCCCGGATAGTGGTTTCTAAGGATTTCGGAATAAACATTTCTGTCAATGAGCTACAACCGGTAAATGCTTGATACCACAATGTAGTTATGCCGGGCGGTAGACTGATGTTT
>DVNB01000098.1 GCA_018714695.1 Candidatus Ornithomonoglobus merdipullorum
TACAGAAGCTCTCGGGCTTCCGTTTAATATCATTATTTTTCCCATTCTAATACCTCATTTTTTACCGTTTCCTCTAACATTTCTTCACCGGTAAAAATCACTTTGTAGCTTTTAAAATTCATATTATATGCATTTCGTGCAACAAGTTTTTTAAGCAACTCTTTTTCTTCATTGCTTATATTGCCATATGCGATTATAGACGCCCTTTTAAAAGCAACACTCCTTTGAACATGATGTGTTTCACCATTCAACAGATGAATGAACGCTTTCTGAATAGGTATTGCTCTCTCAAGCATAGTTTTCATAACTGTGTCATAGCCTCCGTATTTTACACGGCTGACATATAACAAAACATCACTCGCGGCAATCAACGGATAAATCTTGACGGCATCATCACGAATCACACATTTTCCCGGCGTTTTTGTCCAGCAGCCAAAGCAGCCGGTGCAATTTGCTATCTTCATCAAAGACAGATCAATTAACTTTATATTATCATTCTCACAGTCCACAGGTAATCTCAATGCTCTGTCACTCAATATAAGTTTCATTTATCCCATCACCGTCCTGTAATCATTATTGATAGCTATCATAAACACACACCCCTGTTCCACATATAACAATACACTATGTGCTTGATCTTGTCAATATCTATTTTAAAATAAATTCCCTAAGCAACGGAAAATATACTATACCCGAGATGATAGCGAGCTGCAGCACACTGACATTTGCATAGTTTGCGGCATATGGGGAAAGCTATGCAAAAAAGCGAAAGGATGATGCATCATGAAAAACATTGCCGACAGGATGACGCCGGAGGAATACGGCGAATATGTTAAAAAGAAAACACCGGGATCGCATCTTGCAAAGGACTGCATCAAGGCATTTCTTATAGGCGGTGCGATCTGCGCCCTTGGTCAGGGCTTTTTAAATCTTTATAAATATCTGGGAGTACCCGAGGACCAGGCTTCGACACTCGTTACAGTCACGATGGTGTTCCTTGGCACTTTCCTCACGGGACTCAACGTATATCCCAAGCTTGCCAAGCACGCCGGAGCCGGCACGCTTGTACCGGTGACAGGCTTTGCAAATTCCGTCGCAGCGCCCGCGCTTGAAGCAAAAACCGAAGGCTATGTGCTGGGAGTCGGGGCAAAGATATTCACGATAGCCGGTCCCGTCATACTTTACGGCACTCTCGCATCTATCGTCTGCGGCATACTCTACTTCTGCTTTACACGACTATTTTGACGGCTATGTCAAATATGCGATTGTCATCTGCCGCATTTTTGTTGAATATGACATCAGTATAAAATTTTTTGAAAATTAATTCGAATTTCATATTGAAAAAAGCGACGTTACGGTATATAATGTTATGGGAAAGTTCGAATTATTTTCGAGCCTGTGCAACAGGAAAACCGAATCAAAAAGCTCAGTGCCCGCGCACACCGCGGAAACGCACGCTTTATTCAACGAAAGGAACTTAAAGAATCTATGACGGATAAAAGAATCGGAGAAGAATGCGGCATTTTTGCCATTTACGACCCCGACGGCGACTGTGCCAGAAGCGCCTATTACGGTCTCTATGCACTGCAGCACAGAGGGCAGGAGAGCTGCGGCATCGCTGTCAACAACAACCGCGACATCACCTATTATAAGGACATGGGGCTTGTCAATGAGGTTTTTGACAAAGAGACAATAGATAAGCTCGGCGGTAAAATGGCGATAGCTCATGTGAGATACTCCACCACGGGCGAGTCGCTTCGCGAAAACGCCCAGCCGCTCGTTCTGCGGTATGTAAAGGGAAACATAGCGATAGCGCACAACGGGAATCTCATAAACAAGCCCGAGCTTGAAAAATATCTGAGCAGAGAAGGCGCCATATTCCAGACAACCAGCGACACCGAAATGATCGCCTACACGATAGCGCGACACAGACTCAGATGCGCAAGCGTTGAGGAGGCTGTAGAGAAAACGATAAAGCACCTTGTTGGCGCATTCTCACTCGTGGTGATGAGTCCGCAGAAGCTCATTGCCTGCCGCGATCCCTGGGGATTCAGACCGCTCTGTATGGGCAGAAAAGGCAAGGCGATAGTTTTCGCGTCGGAGACCTGCGCGCTTGACACAATAGGAGCTGAATATGAACGCGATCTGAAGCCTGGGGAGATAATTGTCGTAAAGGACGGAGAGCTGCAAAGCATCGACACCTTTGTCGGCACGAAGCCGCACACGCAGTGCATTTTCGAATACCTCTACTTTGCGCGTCCCGACAGCATAATAGACGGACAGGCAACATATGATTCGAGGTTCCTTGCCGGAAAGATCCTCGCGCAAGAGTTTCCCGCAGACGCGGATGTCGTTATAGGCGTACCTGATTCGGGAATATGCGCCGCTATGGGCTATGCCGAGGAATCGGGGATCCCGTACGGGCTCGGATTTGTAAAGAACAAGTATATAGGCCGCTCTTTCATACAGCCCACACAGGCAATGCGTGAAAATGCGGTAAGGATCAAGCTTAATGTGTTAAAGGGAACCGTCGAGGGAAAACGCGTCGTTATGGTCGATGACTCTATAGTTCGCGGCACAACATCCAAGCGTATCGTGAGTCTGCTGCGAAAATTCGGCGCTAAGGAGGTACATGTCCGTTCCTCGGCACCGCCGTTCCGTCACCCCTGCTACTTCGGCACAGACGTGCCGTCCGAGGATCAGCTGCTCGCAACAAATAGGACAATAGAGCAGATGCGGGACATGATCGGTGCGGACAGTCTGGCCTTTCTTCCGGTGGAGCGGTTAAAGGATATAATCCCCGACGCGTCATGCGGATACTGCGACGGATGCTTCTCCGGCAAATATCCGGTAGACACAGCTAAATATGTAAATTAAATATATTCATGAAAGGATGATAATCATGGCTAACCCCAAAGCAGCACTTATCATGGGCTCCGATTCGGATTTTGATAAGGTAAAAGGATGCGTTTCGAAGCTCAAAGAATTCAACATTGATGTAGAGGTGAATGTCATATCGGCGCACCGCACTCCCGACAAGGCTATGGAATACGCGAAAAACGCTGAAGAGAACGGGATCGAGGTGATCATCTGCGCTGCCGGCATGGCTGCGCACTTAGGAGGCGTTGTGGCTGCGAACACCACACTCCCGGTAATAGGCATACCTATAGAATCCACATTCAGCGGTCTTGACTCGCTTCTCGCCACAGTGCAGATGCCGCCCGGTATCCCTGTTGCCACGGTTGGATTAAACAACGGTACAAACGCTGCGATACTTGCCGCTGAGATGCTCTCGCTCAAATATGATTACCTTAAAGAGACGCTCAAAAAGGCACGCGAAAAGATGGCAGCGGGCGTTGCCGAGAAGGATAAGGCGATAAAAGAAAGAGCAGCGGCACTGTAATGCCGCACGGAGGCGTTATGGAAAACAAAGGCTTCAAATGTGCAAAATGCGGCTGCACCGAATTTGAATCAGATCAATTTCAGGCGACCGGAGGAAATTTTGCAAAAATATTCGACGTTCAGAATAAAAGATTCATAACAGTGAGCTGCACACGCTGCGGCTATACCGAGCTTTACAGGTCACAGACCGGCACGGGAATGAACGTACTTGATTTTCTTTTCGGAAATTGACAAAAACAGCTCGGCGCTGTAATAAATATTAAGGAGATACATATATGGCAACAGATGCATACAAATCGGCAGGCGTTGACGTCGAGGCAGGCTATGAGTCGGTAAGGCTCATAAAAGACGATGTCAAAAGGACCGCCATCGAGGGAGTTATAGGCGGTATAGGCGGTTTTGGCGGTCTCTTTGAGATACCGAAGGGCTACACGGAGCCGGTTCTCGTTTCGGGTACGGACGGAGTGGGAACAAAGCTTAAAATAGCTTTCTTAATGGACAAGCACGACACGATCGGTCAGGACTGCGTAGCGATGTGCGTAAACGACGTAGCATGCTCGGGCGCAAAGCCGCTCTTTTTCCTTGACTATCTGGCAGTTGGAAAGAACATTCCGGAAAAGGTCGCGGAGATCGTTAAAGGCGTGGCTGACGGCTGCGTTAAGGCAGGCTGCGCATTGGTAGGCGGCGAGACTGCGGAGATGCCCGGCTTCTACCCCGAGGACGAATACGATCTTGCGGGCTTCAGTGTGGGCGTAGTTGAAAAGAGCAAAATAACGGACGGGACAAATGCCAAGGCGGGCGACAAACTCATAGGTATCGCCTCAAGCGGCATCCATTCAAACGGATATTCGCTCGTGCGTAAGCTGTTCGATCTGAACGGCGAAAATGCAAAGGAGAATCTTTCCGAATATTCGGACAAGCTCGGCTGCACGATCGGCGAGGCGCTTCTGACACCGACCAGGATATACGTAAAGCCGCTCTTAAAGCTTATCGATGAGATCGGGATCAATACTGTATCGCACATCACAGGCGGCGGATTTATAGAGAACGTTCCGAGGATGCTCCCTGACGGCTTGAAAGCTGTGATCCGCAGGGGCACATGGGATGTGCTCCCGATATTCGATATCCTCCGCGAAAAGGGCAATATCCCCGAGGCGGATATGTACAATACGTTCAACATGGGCATAGGAATGATCGTCGCTGTCGATGCCGACAAGGCAGACGCTGCGGTAAAATGCCTCGAAGCAGCAGGCGAAAAAGCATACATCATAGGCGAGCTTGCGGAAGGCGGCAAGGACGTGGAGATCATATAATGAAAAATATAGGAGTTCTTATCTCGGGAGGCGGAACAAATCTGCAGGCGCTCATCGACAAGCAGGGCAGCGTAATAAAGAGCGGCAGGATAGTCTGCGTATGCTCAAACAGCGCGTCCGCATACGGTCTTGAGCGCGCAAAAAAAGCCGGCATCCCGACGAAAGTTATAAGAAAGAACGCCGACTGCGGCGGTGATATCAATGAGTTCAGTCACAGGATCTGCGGTTACATGAAGGAAATGAACGTGGATGTGATCGTTCTTGCAGGCTTTATGGCAATATTCGGCGGTGAGCTGCTGAATGAATACTCCGGCAGGATAATAAACATACACCCGTCGCTCATCCCCTCGTTCTGCGGCAAGGGGATGTACGGGCTCAAGGTGCACGAGGCGGCATTGGACTACGGCGTAAAGGTCACGGGCGCGACGGTGCATCTCGTAAACGAGATCGTAGACGGCGGAAAGATACTTATGCAGAAGGCGGTATATGTAAAGGAAGGCGACACTCCCGAAACACTGCAGCGGCGTGTTATGGAGGAGGCGGAATGGATCATCCTGCCGGAGGCAGTGGAGAAATTCTGCGCCGGTGAGGTTTGACAGAAAGGAAGCTTATGAAAAAATTAAATATTTATGACGAATTGTCATCGAACGCATATCCGGGACGCGGTATCGTTATAGGAAAATCGGAAGACGGAAAAAAAGCTGTAACGGCATATTTTATTATGGGAAGAAGCGTTAACAGCCGCAACAGAGTGTTCGTTGAGGACGGCGACGGCATACGCACACAGGCGTTCGATCCTTCAAAGCTTGAGGATCCGCACCTGATAATCTACGCACCGGTCCGCGTGCTTGGCAACAAAACGATTGTCACAAACGGCGACCAGACCGACACGATCTACGAGCTGATGAACCAGCAGCTCACATTTGAGCAGGCGCTTAGAACGCGTGAATTTGAGGATGACGCACCAAACTACACACCGAGGATCTCGGGAATAATAAAAACTACAGATAACGGCGATTTCAATTATGCAATGTCGATACTCAAGAGCGATAACGGCAATCCGGATTCGTGTCTGCGCTTCACGTTCTCTTACAAGAACCCGATCGCCGGCGAAGGCAGATTCATCCACACCTATATGGGCGACGGCAGTCCCCTACCTTCATTTGAGGGCGAACCAAAGCTCGTAGGGATCCCGAACAGCATTGACGAGTTTACGAACGGACTCTGGACTTCATTGAACGAAGACAACAAAGTCTCGCTGTTCGTAAGATTTATAGATCTCGCAACCGGAGAGACCGATACAAGGATCGTAAACAAGAACAAGTGATAAAATATTTGAAAGGATGATATACCAATGAACGAGATGCAATTAAAGTACGGCTGCAATCCGAACCAAAAACCCTCGCGGGTATTCATGGATGACGGCAGAGATCTGCCTATAGAGGTTCTCTGCGGAAAGCCGGGCTACATCAACCTCCTCGACGCGTTAAACGGCTGGCAGCTCGTAAAGGAGCTTAAAAAGGCGACCGGTCTCCCGGCAGCTACGTCGTTTAAGCACGTTTCCCCGGCAGGCGCGGCAGTCGGCACCGAGCTTTCGGACACGTTAAAGAAGATCTATTTTACGGATGACGTTGAGCTGACACCGATGGCAAACGCGTATGCACGAGCAAGAGGCGCGGACAGAATGTCCTCCTTCGGTGATTTCATCGCGCTTTCCGACGAGTGTGACAAAGCAACAGCGCTTCTTATAAAGAAGGAGGTCTCGGACGGAATAATCGCTCCGTCATATTCGGACGAGGCGCTTGAGATACTCAAGGCCAAGAAAAAGGGCAACTACTGCATATTAAAGATCGATGCCGATTACACCCCCGCTCCTATCGAGCACAAGCAGGTCTACGGCGTTACGTTCGAACAGGGCAGAAACGAGCTTGATATAAACGAAGAGCTGCTCTCAAACGTTGTAACAGACAATAAGGAGCTTTCGGATGCGGCAAAGCGCGATCTTATGATAGCTCTTATAACACTCAAATACACACAGTCGAACAGCGTATGCTACGTAAAGGACGGGCAGGCTATAGGCATCGGCGCCGGTCAGCAGTCGAGAATACACTGCACTCGTCTTGCCGGCAACAAAGCTGATATATGGTGGCTCAGACAGTGCCCGAAGGTGCTTGATCTGCAGTTTGTTGACGGAATAAAGCGCGCAGACCGCGACAACACCATAGACGTATACATCTCCGACGAGCACGACGACGTTCTCGCAGAGGGCACATGGCAGAAATTCTTCAAGGTAAAACCCGAGGTTCTCACCGCAGAGGAAAAGAAGGCATGGAT
Organism: Candidatus Ornithomonoglobus merdipullorum; assembly: GCA_018714695.1. Classification (GTDB taxonomy): domain Bacteria; phylum Bacillota; class Clostridia; order UBA1381; family UBA1381; genus Ornithomonoglobus; species Ornithomonoglobus merdipullorum. The sequence continues at coordinate 7,050 of DVNB01000098.1, forward strand.
CGCAAAGAACACCGAGGTATCGCTCGGTTCGGACGCGTTCTTCCCGTTTGGTGACAACATCGAAAGAGCACATAAGTCAGGCGTCAGATACATTGCGCAGCCCGGCGGCTCGGTTCGTGACGACAACGTTATCGAGACATGCAACAAGTACGGCATGGCAATGGCGTTCACAGGGATCCGTCTGTTCCATCATTGATCTACGGGAGGGACACATAAATGAAAATATTGGTTGTAGGAGGCGGCGGCAGAGAGCATGCTGTTATCTGGAAGCTTGCTCAGTCACCGCTTGCAGAAAAAATATACTGCGCACCGGGCAACGGCGGGATATCGGAGCTTGCCGAGTGCGTAAACATAGGTGCGACCGACATCAACGCTATGGTGGATTTCGCAAAGGAAAAGGAAATAGATCTTGCGGTAGTCACACCGGACGATCCGCTCGTGCTCGGTATGGTAGACGCGATGGAAGCGGCAGGTATCCGCGCGTTCGGCCCGCGCAGGAATGCGGCTATAATAGAGGGCAGCAAGGTGTTCTCTAAGGAGCTCATGAAAAAATATGGCATACCGACAGCAGCTTACGAGGTATTCACAGACAGCGCGTCCGCTATTGAATATGTCAAGGCTCAGAACAGTTATCCCGCCGTTATAAAGGCGGAAGGACTCGCTCTCGGCAAGGGCGTTATAATAGCGCAGAACGAGCAGGAAGCCGTTAACGGCATACATGAGATCATGGACGACAAAAAGTTCGGCGACAGCGGCAACAGAGTCGTTGTAGAGGAATATCTCACAGGTCCGGAGGTATCGGTACTGGCGTTTACTGACGGAAAGACTGTATGCCCGATGGTATCGGCGCAGGACCATAAACGCGCATACGATAACGACCAAGGCCTCAATACAGGCGGTATGGGAACGTTCTCCCCCTCGCGTCTCTATGACGATGCAAAGGCAACGGAGTGTATGGAAAACATATTCTTACCCACCATCAAGGCTATGGCTGCCGAAGGCAGACCGTTTAAAGGCGTGCTCTATTTCGGTCTTATGATGACAAAGGACGGCGTGAAGGTGATTGAGTACAACTGCCGCTTCGGCGATCCCGAAACACAGGTCGTACTTCCGCGTCTGAAAACGGATCTTGTTGAGATAATGCAGGCTGTTATAGACGGCTGCCTCGACGAGGTCAATATCGAATGGGAAGACAATGCTGCTGTATGCGTCGTAATGGCCTCAGGCGGATATCCCGTATCGTATGAAAAGGGGCATGAGATCTCCGGTATAGACGACGCTAACGCGATGGACGGTGTTATAGTGTTCCATGCCGGAACAAAGCTTGAAAACGGAAAATACACCAACAGCGGCGGAAGAGTTCTCGGCGTTACCGCAGTTGACGATGATCTCGACAAGGCTATAAAGCGCGCTTACGAGGCTGTGGGCAAGATAACCTGGCAGGATGAGTTCCACAGAAGCGATATAGGTATAAAGAAATATGAGAACTGATTACATTTCATGGGACGAATACTTTATGAGTATAGCACTTCTCAGCGCCATGCGTTCAAAGGATGACAACACACAAGTCGGCGCATGCATAGTTAGCCCCGAGAACAAGATCTTATCGCTCGGCTATAACGGTATGCCCATCGGCTGTGCCGATACGCAAATGCCGTGGCGCAGGAACGGCGCTCCGCTCGACACGAAATATATGTATGTATGTCATGCGGAACTCAATGCCATATTGAACAGCCCGGCGCCGTCACTTAGGGGAGCGCGTATATATTCCACGCTCTTCCCCTGCAACGAGTGCGCGAAGGCGATCATCCAGAGCGGCATCACAGAGATAATCTATCTCTCCGATAAGTATTCCGACTCAGACAGTGACCATGCGGCAAAGAAGATGTTTGACATGGTCGGTGTGAAATACAGAAAATACGAGCCCACGGGGCGTGAAGTAAAGATCAGTCTCTGATCGTATGAAAGGAGCTGTCAAAATGGATTTTGAAGAAAAGGTCGTAGGCACAACAAAGATCTATGACGGAAAGGTCATAACAGTCAGAGTCGATGATGTTATCCTTCCCAATGGTAAAACATCGAAGCGTGAGTTGGTAGGACATCACGGCGGAGTAGGCATAATCGCTGTCACGCCGGAACGTGAGGTATTTATGGTGAGCCAGTACCGCATAGCGGCAAAATCAATGATGCTTGAGATCCCGGCAGGCAAACTCGAGGCAAGCGATACCGATACAATGACGGCTGGGCTTCGCGAGCTTGAGGAAGAGACTGGCTACACTGCCAAGAAGATAGAGCCCCTCGGAGTATATTACGCAACTCCGGGTTATTGTGAGGAAAAGCTCACTATATATCTTGCAACCGAGCTTGAGTTTGTCGGACAGCACCTTGATGAGGGTGAGTTTTTGAATGTAACAAAATATCCGCTGGACAAGCTCTATGACATGGTCATGAACAACGAGATCCATGACTGCAAGACTGCGATAGCGATACTTAAAGCAAAAGCGATACTCGGATAAGAAAACAGACACACGGCGAGCTGTATCTCCCCGTGTGTCTGTTTTTTTAAAGCACACCCATTTCCCTCAGGCGCGCGAACATTATCTCAGTCCTTGCCTCAAGCGGCGACGGCATCTCATCCTTTGGAAAATATTTTAGCATTGTGCTTTCGCAGTCGGATATCTTCAGCTCACCCGTTATTCCCTTCATCCGGTAGAGGATTATAAGCGTGTCCACCTTGTCACCGTTTGGGTATGTATAGAAATACTCCTTACCGGAGAATATCCCGATAAGCTCCGTGTCCTCGGCATGCAGTCCCGTCTCCTCTAAAAGCTCACGCTTTGCTGCATCCTCAACACGCTCTCCTATCTCCATACTGCCGCCTGGCAGGCTCCAGTCATTCGTGTCTGATCTGAGCTGCATAAGCACCTCACCTTTTTCATTCTCCACAAACGCTGTGGCACCGACCATGATTATCCTGTCGTGTCCGACCTTTTCTCTGAGCTTTGATAAATATCCCATAC